>NZ_JBEVLL010000354.1:0-8438 GCF_040509215.1 Devosia sp. | reverse complement strand
ATCGTCGACCTGATCTACCAGGGCGGCATCGCCAACATGAACTACTCGATCTCGAACACGGCCGAGTGGGGTGAATATGTCACCGGTCCGCGCATCATCACCTCGGAAACCAAGGCCGAGATGAAGCGCGTTCTGCACGACATTCAGTCGGGCAAGTTCACCTCCGAGTGGATGCAGGAAATCAAGGCCGGCGGTTCGCGCTTCAAGGCCACCCGTCGCCTCGCCGACGAGCACCAGATCGAAGCCGTTGGCCACAAGCTGCGCGACATGATGCCCTGGATCAAGGCCGGCGCGCTGGTCGACAAGGCAAAGAACTAATCGCCACAATTGGTATCTAGAGACGGGGGCTTCGGCCCCCGTTTTCTTTTCTCCAGCGTCGAGAAGTCCTACCGATGAGCATCAGCGTCCTTCCCATCAATGGCGTCGATATCCGTTTCGTGCCGGGAGCTTGGCCGATGCCGGAGGATCTGCGTGCGTCGGTGTCTGGAGGGTGGGCTGCGATGCTTGAGGCCAACCCGCATCTTTGGGACGGCAGAATCCTGGGCGTATCGCCGCCGGTCATAGGCGAGGATGGCATATTGCGCTCGGAAGCGCGTGAAGATGCGTTTTCGGCTTTTCTGACCTGGCGCGAAGCTGGGTTTCCGGAGATAGGGCTTCGCAATCTCTTCGGCTCGGCGCTGGTTGTCTCGGCCGATGGCTTTCTCATTCTCGGCGTGATGGGCGACGACACCGCCAATGCGGGGCGAATCTACCCACCGGGTGGCTCGCTAGAGCCGCGTGATGTGTTGGAAGATGGGCGGGTGGATGTGGCGCGCTCGACGGAAATCGAGTTGGCTGAGGAGACGGGTCTCAACGCGTCCGATGCCCGGCTGGGCAATCTCGTCGCGGTGCTCGACGGGCCGCGTGTGTCTATTGGCCAGGCTTTTCATTTTGACGCTTCGGCGGAGGAGCTACTGGCCAAGATTCGCGCCGATCTTGAGCGTCAGGAGCATCGCGAACTCGCCGATGTCGTTGCGATCAAGCGTGCTTCCGATGCGGCGGGCCGGGGCAGGTAATGGCCTATACGGCGGAGCTGCTAGATGCATGGCAGGACGGCAAGATTTCGCTTTAGAACAGCCTCGCCAATGCAGTAGAACCATGCCGCGTGATGGAGGACAGCAGCATGGCTTTACCGGATTTTCCAGTTGAAGGTGGGTGTCAATGCGGCGCCGCACGCTATCGCATCAAGGCGTCACCTCTTTCGGTCTACAATTGCCATTGCAAGGACTGCCAGCGCTTTTCGGGCGCAGGTTGGTCGATGTCGATGATCGTCAAAAATGATGATTTCGAACTGCAGCAGGGCGAGATCGCACGCTATGACCGCACGGCTGAGAGCGGCAATGTCGTGCGCATGAATTTTTGCGCCCACTGCCATGGCTGGCTGTGGAACGACCCGCCGGCTGGGACCATCAAGGTGGTGCGGGCCGGCACGCTGGATGACATCGACTGGGCCGCGCCAGTGGGAAATATCTGGACAGACAGCAAGGCGGCCTGGGCGCATATTGACGCTGCCCAAGTCAATTTTCCAAAGGGCGCCTCCGACCGTACGCCGCTTTTCGACGCCTGGACCCGTTCGCATCAGGATTGAGTGACATGACCACCGAAGACGACATCGCCCTGGTGAAGCGCCAGGAGCTGGAACTGGTTCTGCCGGCGCTGGATGAGGCTGTGGCCTTTGAAATCGGCTCGGCCATTCGCGCCCGTGCCGTTGAGGAAGGGCTTTCCCTCGTTGTCGACATTCGCACCTGGGATCGGCAGTTGTTCTTTTCGGCAACGCCCGGCACCAGTGCCGACAATGCCGAATGGGTGCGTCGCAAGATCAATTCGGTGCGCCGTTTTCAGCGTGCCAGCTATCGGCTGGTGCTTGAGCGCGGCGAGGGGCCATTCTCTCCACAGTCGGGCGCGGATGTGGCTGACTATGTGATTGCTGGCGGTGGCTTTCCGCTGCGCGTGCCGGGGGCGGGGATCATCGGATCGCTGACCATTTCGGGCCTGCCGGGCCGCAAGGACCATGGCGTGGCCGTGGATGCGCTCTGCGACCATCTCGGTCGCCCGCGCGCCGATTATGCTTTGCCCGAGGCCTGAGAGATGAAGCTCGATTATCTGCTGCTTGACGTGTTTACGCGCGAGCGCCTGCAGGGCAACCAGCTCGCCGTTGTGCTCAAGGCGGATGGCCTGCTCGACAATGAAATGCAGGCCATTGCGCGCGAGTTCAACCTCAGCGAAACGGTGTTTCTGACCAAGCCGAGCAGCGAGCGCAATGCGGCTGGAGTGCGCATTTTCACGCCGTACCAGGAACTGCCCTTTGCCGGTCACCCGACCGTCGGCGCTGCCGTTGTGTTGGGCCTGCAGAACGATCGAAGCGCCGTGCGCATGGAAGAAAAGATCGGTCTTGTGACTGCGCTTTTCGAGAGAGCCGACAAGCGTTCCGGCGAGGCGCGCTTTGCGCTGCCGCGCTTGCCGACCAAAGTTGCCGACCTGACCGACAAGCTGGGCATTGCCCAGGCGCTCGGCATCGATATCGAAGAGATCGGCTGCGATGTCTATGCGCCGGTGGTCTATACGGCGGGAGTGACGTTCCATCTCATCCCGGTGCGCGACGCCCGGGTGTTGCAGCGCGTGAAGCCCAACATGGCGATGTTCGAGGACATCTTCTTCCACGATCACAACTCGGCCTATGTGTTCACGTTGACGCCGGAAGAGCCGGAGAACAATATTGCCGCCCGCATGTTCGGCATGGGCGTGGGCGAAGATCCGGGCACTGGCTCGGCCGCGGCCGCGCTGATCGGGCTGCTGTCGGATCAGGCCGATTTCGGCTCTGGCCAGGCGGACTATTCGTTGCGCCAGGGCAAGGAGATGGGCCGGCTCTGCCGAATCTCCCTGCAATTGCGTCGGGAAAGCGAAGTGCTGACGCATGGGGCGATTGGCGGGCACGCCGTGATCGTCGGCGAGGGTGTGCTGGATCTGGGGTAGGGGCCCCGGCCGGTATCACTTCGTTGACCAATGCGCCGCGGACATCGATAAAATCATATCAATACCGCGTTGCAGGCTTGCACGATGCGGCGAATTCGATCATGCTGACGTCAAATTAGAGAGTTTTCTCCATGCAGCGCCGTCGCGCCAAAGCTATCGCCATCACTCAGCAGCAGGTCCTCCAGACCAAGCTGTTGATTGCTGCTGGCATGCTGCTTTTGCCTGCGCTCCTTCTCCTTCTTATCAGCCCCTGATCACCGGCAGCTCGGATTAACGAGCGGGTCGTCAGGGGATATCGCCATAAACCGAACATCGAAACATGTCCGGTCCAGCGAGCCATTGCCTCGGGGCCGATAGGAAAGAATAGAAAAATGTCCGTTGCCAGCAACAGCAACAAAGAACGCGTCTTCATTTTCGACACCACGCTGCGTGACGGCGAGCAATCGCCCGGCGCGACGATGACGCTGGAAGAAAAGCTGCAGGTTGCCGACGCGCTCGACGAAATGGGCGTCGACATCATCGAGGCCGGCTTTCCGATCGCTTCCAATGGTGACTTTGAGGCCGTCGTGGCTGTCGCCAAGCAGGTGAAGAACGCGACAGTCGCTGGGCTCGCGCGCGCCATCACCGCCGATATCGACCGCGCTGCCGAAGCCGTGCGCCACGCCCGCAAGGGCCGTATCCACACCTTCGTTTCTACCTCGCCCATCCATCTGGCTCACCAGATGAAGAAGACCGAGGACGAGGTGATCGAGATCATCGCCCGTACCGTGGCGCAGGCGCGCAATCTGGTTGATGACGTCGAATGGTCGGCAATGGACGCGACCCGCACGCCTCTTGAATTCCTGAAGCGTTGCGTCGATACCGCTATCAAAGCCGGCGCGACGACCATCAACCTGCCCGATACGGTCGGTTATGCGGTGCCGGCAGAGCATTTCCAGATGTTCAAGACCATCATCGAAAGCGTACCGAACGCCGACAAGGCGATCTTCTCGGTACACTGCCACGATGACCTGGGCATGGCCGTCGCCAATTCGCTGGCCGGTGTGGCCGGCGGTGCGCGGCAGATCGAATGCACGATCAATGGCCTGGGCGAGCGTGCCGGCAATGCGGCGCTCGAAGAAGTGGTGATGGCGCTGCGGACCCGCGGCGATGCCATGCCGTTCTTCACCGAAATCGAGACCACCCAGCTCTCGCGTGCCAGCCGTATCGTATCGGCAGCGTCAAACTTCCCGGTGCAGTACAACAAGGCCATCGTGGGCAAGAATGCCTTCGCGCATGAAAGCGGCATCCATCAGGACGGTATGCTGAAGAATGCCGAGACCTATGAAATCATGACGCCGGCGAGCGTCGGCATCAAGGAAACCACCTTGGTGATGGGCAAGCATTCGGGCCGCGCCGCCTTCAAGGACAAGCTCAAGGAACTGGGCTACGAACTGGGCGACAATGCCTTCCAGGAAGCCTTCCAGCGCTTCAAGGACCTGGCTGACCGCAAGAAGCACGTCTACGACGCCGATATCATCGCGCTGGTCGACGACGAAGTCGGTTCCGTGGGCGATCGGATCAAGCTGGTCGACATGGAGGTCGTTTCCAAGACCGGCGGCGTGCACCGTTGCAACATGACCCTGTCGGTCGATGGCACCGAGACATCGGTGACCTATGACGGCACGGGTTCGGTGGATGCGATCTTCAACGCCATCAAGAAGGCCGTGGAGCAGGACCCGAATCTGGTCCTCTACGCCATTGACGGTGTCACCGGCGGCACCGACGCGCAGGCTTCGGCCCATGTGCGTCTCGAAATGAACGGCCGGATTGCCTCGGGCAATGCTGCCGAGCCTGATACGCTGGTGGCTTCGGCCCGTGCCTATCTCAATGCACTCAATCGCGTGATGATCGAGCGCGGGGCGTCAGCGCAGGGCGCATTGGCCGGCTAAACTCGCATCCAGCTTGCAAGGTCTTTGCTGCCCGGTTCTTCTGGGCAGCAAGGTTACGGGGGCGTGCAATGGGCTATGAGCTTGTGAAGGTTGGCGATCCTGCGGATTGGGCGGATTTTCACGCCATTCGCCGGGTTGAGCTGTTCGAAGCCAGAGGCCGCTTCGGGATTTACAATGACAACCACCCGGACGACTACGCGGACTTTGCTCATCCCTTTCTGCTGAAGCGGGATGGGGAGGCGCTGGGCACTGTCCGGCTTGATCTTTTTGGAAGCGGCCGGGCCGTCGTCCGCCTCGTGGCGATCACTGCGGCGGAACAGAAGCGCGGACACGGGCGCGTGATGGAATCGCTCGTGACCGAAGAGGCCAGGGCGCTGGGCGTGCACACACTACTTGTAAACGCCGTGGACAACGCATTGGGCTTTTACGAGAAGACCGGTTGGGAGCCGTTCGAATGGGACCCCAGTGAGCTCGAGAACAGTCCGCTGTCTTGCATCCAAATGAGGAAGCTGCTCTAGCCTGTCTCGGACTACCGCGCGAGGGCAGGATGTGGAGTAAAGCGGAATTTCGAGGAGCGGTCCTCGCTCTTGGCGGCGTGCTTGCCGTCATTCTTGCAATCACTTCAATTACGCCGGGATTGCCCGGCGAACTCTTGCTGCAGACCCTACGGTTTCACCTCGTGGCGCTGGGCCTGGTGCTCGCCTTTTTCATGGTGCTGTTCGGCGCCAAGTGGCGGGCGCTGCTCTTCCTTGGCGTGGTGGTCATCGCCTTTGCGCATGGCGCATTTTACGTCTGGCAGTTCGAAGCGCGGCGTGAAGAGCCGGTCGGCGCGCTACAGGCCGAGATGCGTTTCCTCAACTACAATGTGCTGAGCGGCAATCGAACGCCCGGCGATGCGGTCAACCTGATCGTCTCGACGGCGCCCGATGTGGCGCTGATCATGGAAACGCCTGGGGTCGTCGAGTATATCCCGCAGATCGAGGCCGCCTTGCCCTATCGGCTCGGCTGCGATCAGCCGATGACGTGCGATATCTCGATCTTTTCGCGCCACCCGATCGAGAATGGCCGGGTGCTCGACATTCCGCCGTTCCGGCGGGCGCGGCTTGCCATTGCGCCGATGACGATCGACGGCGTGGCGCTCACCGTCGTCGGCATTCATCTGTCGAAGCCATATTTCGACGAGGCCTCGCTGAGCGAGCTGTCCTATCTGCGCTACGTGATTTCCGAGATAGCGGGCCCCGTCGTGCTGTCGGGCGATTTCAACTCGGCGATCTGGGCCACTCCGGTCGCCTGGCTGGGGCGCGACCTGAACCTTATTCCTGCACCGAGCTATCCGGCGACCTGGCCTGTCGAACTGGGGGCATTCGGGGTTCCCATCGACAATATTTTCACGCGGGGGAATGCGCGGATTATCGAGGTTGCCGCGGGCGAAGATAGCCATGGTTCGAACCATCGCTATCTCCTGGCTCGGATTGGCTTCTACGCCGCGCCCTGAGCGGCGCGAATGGCCTGGGGCAGGCACTCGGCAAGGAGCGCCATATCGGCCTCCGGGCCAACGCTGATCCGGATGTGCTTGTCGAGCCCCGGCGTACCCGGCTTGCGGATGAAGACGCCGCGCAGGGCCAATTCTTCGAGAATCCTGGTCGCATAGGCGCCGTCGCGCCCGCAATCGACGGCGACAAAATTGGTGGCTGAGGGCAGGGCGACGAGGCCATTGTCTCTGGCGATGCCGGCAATGCGCTCGCGGGCGGCGGCGATATTGGCCTTGGCGGTGCGAAGGTAGTCCTGATCGGCCAGCGCAGCCATGGCGGCGGCCTGAGCGAGGCGGTTGACGCCAAAGTGGTTTCGCACACGGTTGAAGGCGCCGATGATCTTCCTGGGGCCCATGGCATAGCCCACGCGGATGCCGGCGAGGCCGTAGGCTTTGGAAAAGCTCCTGAGGCGCAGGAGGTTGCCCTTGCTTGTGTCGATGGCGGGCAGGGCGTCGTCTGGCGCCAATTCCCCATAGGCCTCGTCGAGCATGATGAGGGTTTCTTCGGGCACGGCAGCGATGAACTTTTCGACGTCCGCTGCGGGCCAGTAGGAGCCCATGGGGTTATCCGGATTGGCGACATAGACGATGCGCGGCTTCAGTCGCTGTGCGGCTTCGGCAAGGGCGCTGAGATCCTCGTGCGCGCCCGTATAGGGTACGAACTCGAGACGGCCGCCGTGGCCGACGACGTGATAGTTGAGGGTGGGATAGGCGCCGAGCGAGGTCAGCAGCACATCGCCCGGTTCCATGAAGAGGCGCACGATGAGGCCCATCAGGCCATCGACGCCTTCGCCGATGGTGACTTCATCGGGCGCGATGCCATGAAAGTCGGCGACAGCGACGCGCAGGTCGTAATTTTCAGGGTCGGGGTATTTCCAGATGCCCTCGGCGGCCTCTCGAATGGCGGCCAGAACTTTCGAGCTGGGGCCGAAGCCGGATTCGTTGGCGCCGATTCGTGCTCGAATTTTCACCCCGGTCTTGCGCTCGATGGCCTCCGGGCCGACGAAGGGTACGGTTTCCGGCAGTTTTTCGGCGATTTCCGTGAGTTCGGGCAGCGGCAATTGAAGGCTCCGACAAGAGGTGCGGTTAGGTTTTATCCCATCTCGGCTTCCAAGCCACGGGGAGATAGGTGCCGTCGCGGGAAGTTCTTAACAGCCAGATTAGGTGTTCATAACCGGCAGAGGCCCTTGGGCCGGGGCTCTCAAGCTGCGTTCGCGGCCGATGGCATTTGAACTAAATCGCAAGCAAGTCAGCAAGTCGTCGACAACTATGCGCGGTCACCCTTGGTCATGCGCCGATTCCCCCGGCGCTCTCAACTCAGCCCGTTTGAAAGGAGCAAAAGTGAACCCCACCTATTTGCTTGCTCGTGACCATTTGCAGCGTGCGGCGGTTATCCTGCAAGGCGCCGACCAGCAATCTCGCCAGTTGCGTCACATCATCGAGCGGACGATCGGCCTGATGGACGATTTCCGGCCCGAAGAGCCGGAACCGCGCGACAACGTCTTTGAACTGAACGCCTACCGCCACCTGCGGTCTTAAAAGTCCGCTCTCCCGGCCGGCGGGCCGGGATGGAGCACGATCTGTTGCGGCGCCCGATCGCGCCGCAAGAGGGCGGATCCAGAAGGATCACAGAAGCTTATCCACATATTGTGACGAAACGGACTAGACAGCCGAAAAGTCAGTTGGTAGAGAGGCGCCACTTTGGTGCCGGTCTTCAGAGACGGGCGCATAGCTCAGATGGTAGAGCAGCTGACTCTTAATCAGCGGGTCCAAGGTTCGAGCCCTTGTGCGCCCACCAAAGTCTTCCTTGTTGCAAGGATTTACGTGAGGCGACCTTCGGGTCGCCTCTGTCGTTTCTGGTCCCAAGATGGGACGGGGATAGTCGGCGAAACGCACTAGACAGCCGAAAAGTCGCTTGGTAGAGAGGCCCCACTTTGGTGCCGGTCTTCAGAGACGGGCGCATA
>NZ_JBEVLL010000353.1:0-12497 GCF_040509215.1 Devosia sp. | reverse complement strand
CTGGATCAATCCCAGCTCCGGCGTGCAGGCCTTCGAAGGCGAATCCGGCATCCAGGAAGCCTTCAAGCCCGGCACCGGCCCCAACCTCATGACCTCCGTCATCGGCGTCGACGTGCAGGGCTACGATGCCGCGCAGCGCCAGATGCAGATGCAGCAGCAATATGGCGGCGCCGTCGTCACCCAGCCCAGCGGCAACGGCCAGTTCCTCGACCCGAGCCTGGACGCAGCCCAAAGTCTGTCAGGCAACTAGAACGGTCAGTCCCTCGGTCGTGATTTGCACACTGCGCAGCAAACGCCCATCTTGATGATATGACCACGAAACGCCTGACCCTCGCCGTCCTGATCACTGCCTGCGCCATTGCGCCGGCGCTGGCCGCGTGCCCGGCCCCCGTGGCCGGCGACACCGCAGCCGCCATCGAGGCCAACCAGCAAAGACTGGTCTGCCTGCAGCAGGAGCTGTCGCAAAAGAGCGAGCAGTACCAGTACAAGGTCGAGATCAACACGATCGAGCGCAAGATCGACGACATTCAGATCCAGCGCCGCTTCGACTCTCTCAACTTCCCCAAACCCGTCACGCCGGTTTTCTAGGGGCAATTCCTGCGCGCAGGTCAGCTTGCCATCGGGCAATCTAACCCGTTGTCCCGCCTCATAAAGACTCCCTTCACGGTGAACGGGACTTTCCCTTTCCTTCCCTCGGCTCGCCCCTATGGTGCCGCCGTATATTTAGGAAGAGGGGGCGTATTGTGCGTTCATTGGCGTTTTTGAGCTTGCTGGCCGGTCTGGCCGCAACACCAGTCATTGCTGAAGATTTCAACCTTATCGAGGAGGTTGAAACCGAAGCGCTGACGCCGGGGGCCGCCGCTGGCGCGGTTCTGGGCGAGCGTCGTTTCGTTCTCAGCTTTGAGCCGAGCAGCATTCGCGAAGCTGGTCTCATCCGGTCGAAATTCGAGAAGGAAGGCATCTTCGCCGACGTTCTCGATGACCTCGCCGACCAGATCGCTCTGCCGGTCGATGTGCCGGTGACATTCGCCGATTGCGGCTATCCCAATGCCTTCTGGTCGCCCAGCGAACAGAGCATCACCTTCTGCTACGAGCTGATCGTCCTCTACAACGACACCTATCAGCACCTCGAAGGTCCCGAGGGCAGCCTTTTCCGCTGGGCCGATCAGAGCACCGTGTTGAGCGGCACGACGCTGTTCGTCCTGCTGCATGAACTCGGGCACGGCCTCACCGCGCTCTACGATCTCCCGATCACCGGCCGCGAGGAAGACGCCGTCGACCAGTTCGCCGCGCTCACCCTGATCGGGGCGGATGAAGAAGGCGACACCTTCGAAGAACGCCCCTCGCGTTTCGCGCTTCTCGGCGCTTACTTCTTCAAGCAGCTCGCCGGCGCCCCGGAGGATCTCACCCGCGCGATTTTTTCGAATGAACACAGCCTTGGCCAGCAGCGCTACTACGACGTGATGTGCCTGATCATTGGCTCCGATATGGAGACCTACGCGCCCATCCTGACCCCTGGCATGGTGATGGTCTTCGACACCGTCGAAAAGAACCCTGCCGACTTCGATCAGGCCAAGGTCATGGACTGGCTCGCAAAGACCGACGACCTCAACATCCTGCCCTCATCCCGCGCCTTGCGCTGCCAGCAGGAATTCGCCCGCTACAACGCGAGCTGGGACTACATCGTCGACACTTTCATGACCGTGCAGGCCGACTAGGGCTTGGTCCGATCCTGGCGCGTCAGTCGCGCGCCAGGATGATCAGCCGATCCTCAGTCGAATAGACTTCGGCAGCCGATTTTGCCGGGTTGATCAGAATGCCATTGGCCGCAGCATCCGGCCTCGGCCGGTGATAGCCAATGGCCACCTCGCCCCGGAGGCGGGCCGTCTCGGTCACCGTGTAGAAATTGACCGGCACGCCCAGGGCCACATAGTCGCTGGCCGGGCGCATATAGAGTTCCGATCCTTCTTCGTCCAAAAGGTCGTCGAAGATCGCCGTCAGCGCATCATTTTCCGAAGCCTGCGCCAGCATCAGACTGACGAGTTTGTTGGACACGACGAAATCGTCGGCCCGCGTCACTTCCGCCAGCTCGCGATTGCGCACATCCACCATTTCCGAAACAACCTTCACGCGGCGCCCCGTCGTCTCGGCGATCTTGCGCAAATGTAGCAAGGTCACCAGCGTCCGTGTGTCGGTCGGCTGCGGCGCCAGGAGGTCCGAATAGCCCAAGACCAGCACATGGTCGTAGCTGCGGATATCGAGCCCCTCCAGCGCCTTGCGGCTGGTGATATCGGTGCGCCCGAAAAAGATCTGCAGGTTGGTATTGGCGACGGAAAGCGCCGCCACATCGTCTTCCAGCGTCGGTGTATCCGCGGCAATGGTCAGCACCGAGCCCGGTTCGACATAGCGGCTGAGCTCATAGGCGATGATCGGCGCCCGCCTGTTCCAGCCCAAGAGCAGCACGCGTTCCGGCTGCGCCGCGGCGCGGCTAGAGGGGCGCATCTGCGATTGGTCGGGCAGGGCGCCCGGCGCCTTGATCTGGATCGCCGCATCATCTTCCGCGATGATCACGGCGCGGTCACCCGCCACGAAACGGCGCGACATATCCGGGTTGAGCTCCACCGAGCCATCGGCCGCCACAATACCGATCAGGGTCGAAGCGTCATAAGCCATCAGGCTTTCGCCAAAGGTCTTGCCGACCAATCCCTGCTGCTCGACCGTATAGATCTCGCACCCCTCGAAATCGAGCAGTTCGGAATAAACCGCCGAAAGGCCCGCCTGACGGCTCGAATGCACCACGATGCGGCCGATCAACTCGTCCGCCAGCACCAGCTGCGCCTCGCGACCACCCACCACACGCGCCACCTCGACATTCGCCGTATCGCGAATCTCCGCGGCAATCCGATAGGGCTCTGCCCGCCGGCGCGGATCGTGCACCAGCGCCAGGATGGTCTTGATCACGCTGCTATCGGCGTCGTCCATGCTGCCGTCCTCGCCCTCGGGCGACAGGATGACGATCGACCGCGCCGATTGCGGCGTCACCAGCGACAGATCGTAAAGGTCGGTCGGGTCGCCACTGCGGCAGATGATCCGGGTATTGCCGAGATCGGCGACCTTGGCCGATATCTCGTCCTCCATCTCCACCTTGTCGCGATTGGCCATGATCACAATGCGCGGCCGCTTGCGGCTGCGATTGGCCACCACGAGTTCGGCGATCACGTCGAAGATAGACGGGCTCCAGTTGAGAATGATCGTGTGGTCCTTCTCGAGCACCTGGCTGCGTCCCTTGCGCAACTCGTCGAGCTTGCCCTCGATGCCGGACGACAACACGCCGATCAGCGTCGAAAAGATGAAAATGCCGGCGATGGTGACAAGCAGTCCTACGGCCCGGAATGTCCAGCCCGTGTCGCCGGCGACCGTGCCGGCATCCATCGACCGCATCAGCGATTCCCAGGCGGCCTCGAAAAAGTCCACCGGCTGCCCGCCTTCGGGCGCCAGTTGGAACAGCACCAGCACGATCGAAGCCACGATGATGACCACCAGCGACAACAGCGCCAGCCAACCGATCAGGGCCACGGGTCCGGCCGACATGGACTTGTCGAACTCGTAACTCAGGCGCGCACGAACCGAACGCCGCTTGGGGGTAGTCATGTCAGGGGGAATCTCCGGGCCAGGCGCGGCCACGCAGAGTGTCTGTTAGCGCAAGTGCCGCAACCGGCCAACGGGCGCCTTAAAAGAAAGTGAACGCCGCGGTCCACCAACCGAAAGCGCAGCACTAGCAGCAATGTAGGAGTGAGTGGTGCCCCCCGCCGGACTCGAACCGGCACGCCTCGCGGCGGAGGATTTTGAGTCCTCTGCGTCTACCATTCCGCCAGAGGGGCACGGGCACGGTTCCTAGCCTAGAGCGGTGCGGCTGGCAACTGCCTGGGCGCGTTTATCCAGCGACCAGCAAACGCACCACGTAAACCGTGGCAACACCCGTCGCCATGGCCGCAAAGAGATTTTTCGAGAGGATGAAGACCAGTGCTGTTGCCGCCGCAGCAATCGCCTCGGCGATGCCTCCGGTCACGATGGCCGGCGCGACCAGCGCAGCCAGCACGGCGCCCGGAATGTGCCGCAGCCAAGCGGCGGCAAATCCATCGCGGGGCAGGCGGTCTGCCAGCAGGAAGCCGCTGGCCTTGATGGCCATGGTCACGATGGCCATGCCCAGAATCGCCGCTACGGCCTCAGGACTGGTGAGCATTTTTCCGCGTCTCCAGGAAAGCGCCGACAAGGCTGCCGACCACGCCACCGACCAGAATGTGCCAGCTACCCTCGACGAGGTGCGACGTGACAATGGCCGCCAGTGCCGCCACGAGCCACGGCACCAGATCGCCGCGTCCCTTCCACATGCCCAGCAGCAGCGCCAGGAACGTAGCCGTAAAGGCGAAATCGAGCCCCCAGCGCGAGGGATCGTCGATAGCTGAGCCCAGCCCATAGCCGATCAGGTTGGTGCACATCCAGGCAATCCAGGCGAGTGCACCGCCGCCCATCAGAAAAGCGACCGAGCCCTGTCCCCGCGCCATGGCAGCGACTGTCATCGCCCAGTTCTCGTCGGTCACCAAATACATGCTGAACGCGCCTCTCAGACGGCCCTTGGCCGGGTAGAGCGGTCGCAGCGTCGCGGTGAGCAGCAGGTAGCGCAGGTTCACGATCAGTGCCGCCAACACCAGCGCCCCAATCGGCAATGTGGCCGGCGTAGTGGTCCACAGATCGAGCGCCACGAACTGCGCAGAGCCGGCAAAAACCAGTGCGCTCATCATGATGACTTCGAAGAGGCTCAGCCCGGCGCCGCGCGCCAGCACACCCCAGACCAATCCATAGGCCGCCACCGAAATGGCAACGGGCATGCAGGCGCGGGCACCTGCCAGAAACTGGTCCATCCTGGAATCGGGGCTGGCGGCGATATCTGTCATGTCCCGTTTCTAGCACGGAGCCCCGCCAAACCAGCGATGACAAGTCCTGATGACTCCCATCGCCATCTTTGATCGCAGGGCCCGTATCGCGGCGTTGACGCTCTTCCCGCAGCGGCGTAGACAACCTTCGTGTCATTGCCAAGCCTCCAGCGCCCGTCCAGCCGGCACCTCGTCTTCGGGGTGTGAATTGGTCCCTCCGGCCACCTGATTTGTTCAGTTCCGCCGGTTCGGGGCCGCCGCCGTGACGACAGCCAAATGACGTGTTCTCCTGGAGCGTTCTCATGGACCCCCATTCCACCCGCCCCCTCTGGCAGCGGTTCGCCTTCTTTCTGCTTCCCCTCATGGCCTCGAACATTCTTCAGGCCCTCTCGGGAACGGTCAATTCCATCTATGTCGGGCAGATGATCGGCGTCGAAGCGCTGGCGGCCACCGCCACCTTCTTCCCGATCATGTTCTTCTTGATGAGCTTCATCATCGGCCTTTCCGCCGGCTCCACCATCCTCATCGGCCAGGCCTGGGGCGCCAGGAATATCGATAAGGTCAAGCAGGTCGCCGGCACCACGCTTGCCACCACGATCGTGCTCGGCCTCTTCGTCTCCATCGTCGGCGGCATCTGGACCGAGCAGATCCTGACGGTTCTAGGCGCGCCCGAGAATATCTTGGGCATGTCGGTCGGCTATGCC
Organism: Devosia sp.; assembly: GCF_040509215.1. Classification (GTDB taxonomy): domain Bacteria; phylum Pseudomonadota; class Alphaproteobacteria; order Rhizobiales; family Devosiaceae; genus Devosia. Next base: position 6,859 of record NZ_JBEVLL010000353.1, on the reverse strand, counting down.
CGTATCGTGCTCATCGGCATGCCTGCCTTCTTCATGTTCCTCGTCGTCACCTCCGTCCTGCGCGGCGTGGGCGATACGATCACCCCGCTTGTTTCGCTGATCCTGTCGATGGTCGTGAGCCTGCTCGTCACCCCGGCCCTCATTCAGGGCTGGTTCGGCCTGCCGCAATTGGGCGTCAATGCCGCCGGCATCGCTATGATCTCCGGCTTCCTCACGGTGCTGATCTTCCTCTTCGTCTATATGCGCGTGCGCAACATGCCGCTTGCGCCCGACGGGGTTCTGCTCGGCGCCATGATCAAGCCTGATTTCAAGCTCCTTGGGCTTATCCTCAAGCTCGGCGTACCGGCCGGTCTGCAGATGGTCATTTCGTCCATTGCCGGCATCGTCGTGGTTGGCCTCGTCAATCGCTTCGGCTCCGACGCGACGGCCGCCTATGGGGCGCTGGGGCAGGTGATGAGCTATGTACAGTTCCCGGCCATGTCGATCGGCATCGCCGCCTCTATCTTTGCCGCCCAGGCAATCGGGGCGCGCAAGTCCGAACAGCTCGGCGCCATAACCCGCACCGCATTGACGCTCAATCTGATCATCACCGGGGGCCTGATCGTTCTGGCCTACCTCTTCAGCCAGCACGTCGTCGCCCTGTTCATCACCGATCCATCCGTCATCGAACTCACCGAGACGCTGCTGCACGTCGTGCTGTGGAGCCTCCTCTGCTTCGGCTGGAGCGTGGTGTTCTCCGGCATCATGCGCGCCAGCGGCACCGTTTATGCGCCCATGATCCTGTCGCTGGCCTGTATCCTTCTCATCGAACTGCCCGGCGCCATCTGGCTCAGCCAGACAAGCCTCGGCCTCACCGGCATCTGGGTCGCCTATGCGGCCAGCTTCACCTGCATGATGTTCCTGCAGGCCGCCTGGTATCAGTTCGTCTGGAAGAAAAAGAAGATCGTCGCGCTTGTCTAAAGCGCACGGGGAGGGCGCTTCGGCGCCCTTCCTAACTGACGAGGTGTGCGCCTATCAGCGGCGCCACCACCGGCACATGCGTCTGCGCCAGATCGTGTCCCGCCCCTGCAATCACATGCAGCTCCGACTGCCGGAGCAATCGCCCGAGGCGCTCGCCAACCGCAACAGGGCTGATGGGATCGCCATCGCCCCACAGCAACAGCGCCGGCGCCTCTATCGTCTTGATTGCTTCGGAAAGGTCTGTACCCGGCGTGCTTATCCACCGAGCTGCACTCGGAAACGACCGGTAATAGTCTTCGCGCCAGTCCGCGGCCCCAAGGTCGGCAAGCGGCAATCCGCCCGAAGTGACGGCCAGCACCAGTTTCTGAATGAATTGCGGCTTGGCGAGTGCCGCCCGTATCGCCACGACGCCACCCATCGATTGGGCGACCAGATTGACCGGGCCGTCTATTTGCTCGATCACCATCGCCACGAGATCATCGAGGCTGGTTACCGCCGGATCGGGCGGTTCGTTTCCAAGGCCGGGCCAGGAAAAGAACTGGCCCTCGATTCTCAGGCGATCCGCCACCGGACGCCAGAATGAGGCACTGCCTCCCGCGCCGGGTAGAAAGAGGGTCTTGGCCGTCATCGTAGGGCTGAGCCCTACTTGTCGCCCAAGCGCATGACCAGAGCGCGCTTGCCACCGGGGGCGAACACGTCGAGGTCGATATTGACCGGTTCCTGCACCATGCGGCGCGTACGCGCCGAAAGCGTCAGAACCACATTCATCAGGTCGCCCACCGAGCGCCGCTGCTTCGGCAGAAGGCGTTCCGTCATGCCCGAAAGCGCCTTGTTGCGCGCGGTCATGTCAGGCGAGGCGAGTGGGGAGCGGCCGATAAAATTGGCCAGTTCCACCAGGGAATTGCGTTCGCTCATTGGGCTACTCCAAACACAGGCACCAAACTGCTTACACAAGAGGCGGCAGGCGAACGGCCCGTCGCTTCGACTTTCTCAGGGCGTCAGCCCTGCATCGCCAGACACGCCATGTTGGCGTCCTTGAGACGGTTGCACATGGCCGTCGCGCCATCCCTGTCACCAAAACCGACGAAGCGAGCACGATAGAAAACCTGGCCGTTCTTTTCGAAGCGCTCGACATAGGAGCGGAAGTCACCGAGGCCACCAACCTTGCCGGCAGCATCTGAAAGCATGGAGCGGGCGCTGTCTTCCGAAGGACCGGCGCCGATCTGCACGATCCATGCGCCTGCGGAGAGACCTGCCGTATCGACGGTGCCGCTGGTCATCAAGTCGATCGGCTGCTCGGCCGTCGGAGCGGCAGGAACCGGGGCTGCGCCGGCGCCTACATTGCCAGGCGGCTCAAGCGGAGCGGAAGCGCGGGTCGAACCGAGCGCTGCCGGCGGCGCACCAAGATTGTAGGTATCGCTGAGCCAGGCGCCGATAATGTCCTGGCTCGGATAGGCCGGAGTAGGAGCCTGCGTCGGTGCAGCGAGCACCGCGGCGGCCTGCACTGCCGGCTGAAGACCGATATCGGCGGGTGCTGCGGCCGGAACCGGAGCGGCCGAAGCCATGACCACCTGCGGCTGCGCTATGCCACTCTGCGCTGCCGCGAGTTCGGCAAGGCGGAAGCCGGGCAGGGGCATCGGCATTACGAAGACCGGCTGCGTCGGCTGAGCCACGGCAACCTGCACGTTCGAATTGCCCTGGCGACCCGGCTGGGGAACCATGGCGGTCTGCAGATAGTCGCCACGGCGACCCTTGGGCAGGTAGTTGGCGACGAGCTGGCGCACCTTTTCGTCACGCGCACCGGCCGAATTGAAGCCGAAGGCGACGATCACGATATGGCGGTTGTCCTTGCGGGCAGCGGTAAGGAGGTTGGAACCGGCAGCATTGATGTAGCCGGTCTTGATGCCATCCACGGCGCCCATATAGCCGAGCACGCGGTTGTGGTTGCCATAGGTCTTGCCGTTGTAGCGGAAGGCCGTGGTCTGGAAGAATTCGTAATACTGCGGAAAGTGCTGGTAGATCGCGATGCCGAGGATCGCCTGGTCGCGTACAGTCGTCACCTGGCCGCCATCGGGAAGGCCCGAAGCGTTGCGATAGGTGGTGTTGCGCATGCCCATGGCGCGGGCCGTAGCCGTCATGCGCTCGGCAAATTTGCTTTCGGTGCCAGAAATATGTTCGGCGATCACGCGGGCCATATCATTGGCCGACAGTGTCACCAGCGATTTGATCGCATCTTCAACTGCAATGGTCGAACCAGCACGAAGGCCGAGCTTGGTCGGCACGGCCGAGGCCGCGTGCTTGGAGACCGTCATCTTGGTCGAAAGGCTGAGATTGCCCGCCTGCAGTTCCTGGAACAGCACATAGAGCGTCATCACCTTGGCGACGGACGCCGGATAACGTTTGGAATCGCCAGCTTCCTCATAGAGGACCTCGCCCGACTTGGCGTCGACCACGATGCCGGCATATTTCCTGAGATTTTCGATGGCGTGCGCCGGGGCGGCCAGGTGCAGGGAAAGGCCCAGCACAAGGGCAATCGCGGCGATGGCGCGGACAAAGGAAGCGCGCCAAGGGGTCATGGCCTGGAAGGTCAACCCGAAACTCCAACTTTACTCATCGGGCTAAACTGCCCGTACGCAACTGAAACAAGGCCCGCAGATCGAGGCCCCCGCCCGATCCATGCCATTGATGCAGAATAGGCCCACCCCGTTACCATTCCGTAAAATGCCATCGATTTCTGTCTCAGAGTCGCAATCCGGTCACTTCAGGCCTTGTCGTTTGGCCTTGCGGCAAGCTGTTGACGAAGCTCGGATACAGGCGCTCAACTTTTCGGGATCATGTGCCCCTTAACACGGGCCCCTTTTTGCCTACATAATGGTTCCGAAGAGCTGCTTCGGTTCCTCCCAGAAATTCCGCTAAGAATATGACACGAACCACCACCCACTCTCTGTCTGCCCGTCCCGCCAAAGGCTTCGAGAAGCCCCTCGGAAAGCTTGTGGCCGGGCCGAAGGATGATGATGGCGGTCGCAAGGGAGATGACGGAAACAGCTTCGAGACCGGGACCGTCACCAAGACGCGTCCCAAGACCAAGCGGCCGAACCTTTATCGGGTTATGCTGCTCAACGACGACTACACGCCGATGGAATTCGTCGTTCTGGTCTTGCAGGACGTCTTCAACAAATCACGTGAAGACGCCATGCAGATCATGCTGCATGTTCACCAGAAGGGGGTCGGTGAGTGCGGCGTATATCCTTACGAGGTCGCCGAGACCAAGGTGACCCGCGTTATGGATACGGCACGCAAGAACCAGCATCCGCTGCAATGCGTGATGGAAAAGCAATAGGAACATCATATGCCCTCATTCTCTCGCGGACTCGAAAAGGCTCTGCATCAGGCGATGAACCTGGCGCGCGAGCGGAACCATGAGTTCGCAACGCTTGAGCACCTCTTGCTGGCCCTGACCGACGACCGCGAAACGATCGCCGTGCTCAATGGCTGCGATGTCGATGTCGACGCGCTCAAGAGCGATCTTGAAGACTTCATCAATGAGGAACTGGACAGCCTCGTCGTCCAGAACGGCCAGGATGCGCGCCCAACCGCCGCGTTCCAGCGCGTCATCCAGCGCGCCGTTATCCACGTTCAATCATCCGGCCGCGAGGAAGTGACCGGCGCCAACGTGCTCGTCGCGATTTTCGCCGAGCGCGAGAGCCATGCCGCTTATTTCCTCGAACAGCAGGATATGAGCCGACTCGACGCCGTCAACTTCATCTCTCATGGCATCACCAAGTCCGGCCCAGCCGAAGACCGCAAGGTCCGTGGCTCGGAAGAGGGTGAAGCCAATACCGAGGGTGGCGCTGCCGAAGGCAAGAAGACTTCGGCTTTGGCCGATTTCTGCGTCAACCTCAACGAGAAGGCCCGCGCCGGCAAGATCGATCCGCTGATCGGTCGTGATAGCGAACTGCGTCGTACCATCCAGGTGCTCTGCCGCCGTTCCAAGAACAACCCGCTCTATGTCGGCGACGCTGGCGTCGGCAAGACCGCCATCGCCGAAGGCCTGGCTCGCAAGATCATCGAAGGCGACGTGCCTGAAGTGCTCAAGGAAGCCGTCATCTATTCGCTCGATATGGGCTCGCTGCTCGCCGGCACCCGCTATCGCGGCGATTTCGAAGAGCGCCTGAAGTCGGTCATGAAAGAACTCGAGAAGATGCCCAATGCGGTGCTCTTCATCGACGAAATCCACACCATGATCGGTGCTGGCGCCACTTCCGGCGGCGCGCTCGATGCCTCGAATCTCCTGAAGCCCGCTCTGGCGTCAGGCGCGATCCGTTGCATCGGCTCGACCACCTACAAGGAATATCGCCAGTTCTTCGAAAAGGACCGTGCCCTCGTCCGTCGTTTCCAGAAGATCGACGTCAACGAGCCGACCGTTCCGGATGCCATCGAGATCGTGAAGGGCCTGCGCCCTTACTTCGAGGAATTCCACAAGATCAAGTACACGGATGAAGCCCTCAAGGCTGCCGTGGAACTGAGCGCGCGCTACATCAACGATCGCAAGCTGCCCGACAAGGCCATCGACGTGATCGACGAAACCGGCGCCGCCCAGATGCTCTTGCCGGAAGACCAGCGCAAGAAGATCATCGACGTCGAAGACATCGAAACCACCATCGCAACGATCGCCCGCATCCCGCCCAAGTCGGTGTCGAAGTCCGATGCCGAACTGCTCTCGAGCCTCGAACAGAGCCTCAAGACGGTCGTCTTCGGTCAGGATCAGGCAATCACGGCGCTTTCCTCGGCCATCAAGCTTGCCCGTGCGGGCCTGCGCGAACCGGAAAAGCCCATCGGCTCTTACCTCTTCACCGGCCCGACCGGCGTGGGTAAGACCGAAGTTGCCAAGCAGTTGGCCGATACTCTCGGCGTCGAACTGCTGCGCTTCGACATGTCCGAATATATGGAACGTCACACGATCAGCCGTCTGATCGGTGCGCCTCCAGGCTATGTCGGCTTCGACCAGGGAGGCCTTCTCACCGACGGCGTCGACCAGCACCCGCATTGCGTCGTGCTTCTCGACGAAATCGAAAAGGCCCATCCGGACCTCTACAACATCCTGTTGCAGGTCATGGACCACGGCAAGCTCACGGACCACAACGGCAAGGCAGTCGACTTCCGTAATGTGATCCTGATTATGACGTCCAACGTGGGTGCATCCGAACTCGCCCGCTCGCCCATCGGCTTCGGCCGCAAGCGCGAGCAGGGGGACGACGAAGAGGCGATCAACCGCACCTTCTCGCCCGAGTTCCGCAACCGTCTCGACGCCATCATCTCCTTCGCGCCTCTCCCGCGTGAAGTGGTTCGTCGCGTGGTCGAAAAGTTCGTGCTGCAGCTCGAAGGCCAGTTGGCCGAACGCGGCGTCACGATCAATCTGACCCCGGAAGCTGCCGATTGGCTGGCCGAGCACGGCTATGACGAACGCATGGGTGCGCGTCCCCTCGGTCGCGTCATCCAGGAATACGTCAAGAAGCCGCTTGCCGATCAGGTCCTCTTCGGCGAACTCGTCAACGGCGGCAATGTCACCGTTGCCGTGGTCGGCGAAGGCTCGGAAGCCAAGCTCGAACTGGTCGCGGTTCCCCCGCGTCCCGCCAAGCCCAAGGCCCTCCCGAAGCCCAAGAAGCCCAAGGCCACGGCCGACAAGAACAGCTAAACAAAAGGCCGGGAGCGATCCCGGCCTTTTCATTAAATCGCACACTGCTTCTCCCGTCATTGCGAGGAGCCCTTGCGACGAAGCAATCCAGTTCTCGCCGAGCTTGTGGCTCTGGATTGCCGCGTCGCTTCGCTCCTCGCAATGACGGAGAGAAACATGAAAATCTACCTCGCCGGCCCCGACGTCTTCCTGCCGGACGCGGTC
>NZ_JBEVLL010000352.1:0-5729 GCF_040509215.1 Devosia sp. | reverse complement strand
TGGGCAAGAGGTATCTGCCTGTGCCTTGGGGCAGACTTCGGCGGCAATCGTGGCGCGCGAGATCGTCGGGACGCGCGTCGAGGATTTTCGGACGCTGGCGCAGCAGATGCGGGAAATGCTGAAGGCCGAGGGCACGCAGCCCGGTGGGAAATGGTCAGACTTGGCCTATCTTGAGCCAGTGAGGGAGTTTCCGGCGCGGCACGCTTCGACGTTGCTGGTGTTTGATGCCGTTATTGATGCGCTAGACAAAGCTTCGTCAAAACAATCCATTACATCAGCGTCCTGATGCACAACATCATATCAAACCTGCTGCGCGCGATCGATTTTCCGTTCAAGGTCGCGGCTATTCTTCTGATCACCATCTATCGCTACACGCTATCGGCGTTTGCCGGGCGGACCTGCCGGCACCTGCCGACCTGCTCGGAATATACGCGGGATGCGATCTGGCAATTTGGGTTCTGGCCCGGCGGTTGGATGGGTCTTTCGCGGTTTGTCCGCTGCCGTCCCGGCGGGACGCATGGCTATGATCCAGTGCCCGAGGCGGTGCCAGTCGAAGCCAGATGGTACCTGCCGTGGACTTATGGGCGCTGGAAGTAGGTATCTCCCTCCCGCGTACGGCAAAATCCCTTCGCGTCACACCACTTGCATTTGCCTGCCCGAAAATAGGCCGATATCTTCTTCAATGAGACTGTTGGGCGGGACGGTGCAAACTCCGCCACCAACCGGGAGAAAAACATGTCGTTGAATGCCACCACCAAGCGCGGCCTTGCGGCTCTCGCCGCAGCATGTCTGGTCAGCGTTGCGCTACCCGCTGCTCCCGCCATGGCGCAGAAGACCAAATCCAAGCCAGCCGAGCAGACGGCCGCGTCCGAACCGGCGGAATTCTCCGTTTCCATCCCGACTGTCGATGCGGTCGATTCCAGCATCGATGCCGATACCATCAAGGCGATTCTCAGTGGCGCGATCGTCGAGAACGCCGATGCGCTTGCCGGCCTGAATGCCACCAGCATCACCGTTCCCGAAATCATCCTGACGGTCACTTCGAGTGTGGATGGCGTGCAGGAAGACGGCGTTCTGACCTTCACCAATCTGGTGCTTGAAAATGTCGTCGATGGCGTCGCCGCCACTGCCAGCCTCGAAGGCTCGACCTTCGATGTCGAAGACGGCCATGCCGAAATGGGCACCACCTCGGCCACCAATTTCAATATTGGCGGCATGCTGGGGATTTACGGCCTCGTCGACGGCGGCGGCTCCACCGAGATGGAAACGCTTTATGCCGATTTCGTCATGGCGGGCGGCACTTTCGAGGCGGAAGACGTGAGCTGCGAATTTGGCCCGGTGAGCGGCGCGGAAGTGCGCGGCCGTCCGATCGAGACGTCCTTCGTCGAGATCATGACGCTGGCCCAGCAAATGGAAGACGACCCGGAGATGGCCGATCCGGCCCTCATGGGCAAATTCATGCGGATGTATGCCGACATCCTCACCGCCTTCGAGAGTTCCGAATTCACCTTCGACGGGTTCTCCTGCGCGGGTACGGATGACGAAGGCCGGCCGATGACTTTCGAAATCGGCAACATGATCATGGCCGGCATGTCGCCGGGCATCTATCCGCAGATCTCGATGGATGACTTCGCGATCAATGTCGAAGGCGATGGATCGATCACGCTGGGCAATTTCACCATCAAGCAGTTCGACCTGTCTTCCACCATCGCTGCCTTGGCCGGCGCGCCGGAGGAAGTCGATGAAGCCTGGCTCGAAGCCAATGCTCGCGCTCTGATTCCGTCCTTCGACGGCTTCTCGTTTGCCGGGCTTGCCATCGACATTCCGGACCCGGACGCCGACGGCGAGCGCATCGTTGCCGATGTCGACAATTTCGATCTCTCGCTCGCCAGCTATATCAACGGCATTCCCAGCGTCATCGACACCTCGGCGACCGGCATTCGCGCCGCGCTGCCGGAAGATACGCAGGACGAGCAGCTCCAGCAGCTTATCGCGCTGGGCATCACCAATATCGACGCCGGCTTCCGCCTCGCCGCCGCCTGGAATTCGGACACCAGCAGCATCGATGTCGAGGAAGTTTCGGTGTCAGGCGTCGACCTCGCGACCGTCGTGCTTTCCGGCACCATCGCCAATGCTACCGAGGCGCTGTTCTCGCTCGATGAGAACGAAGCCCTGATGGCCGGCATGGGCGTCGCCATCAAGACGCTGAACCTCGATGTCACCGACGCCGGTTTGGCCGATATCATCCTCGCCGTCGTCGCGGCCGATCAGGGCGCCGATCCCGCCACCCTGCGCCCGGTCTTTGCCGGCCTCGCCGAAGGCACGATCATCGGCATGATGGCCGGTGCCGCCGACGCCGCCAAGCTTGGCTCGGCCGTCAACCAGTTCGTCAGCGGTACGGCCAAGTCGCTCAATATCGGCATCCAGGCCAAGACCGATCCCGGCCTTTCGATGGTCGACTTCATGACCGCCGAAGAAGACCCGACGAGCCTGATCGGCAAGGTCAACATCACCGCCTCGGCGAAGTGACAAACGAAAAGGGGCGGCCAGTGGCCGCCCCTTTTTCAGTTACCCTGCCCGCTTGAGCGCGATTTCAGCGCACGGCCTTTTCGAGGGCAGCCATCGACCACGCGAGCAGTTCCTCGGCCCGGGCCTCGCTCCCTGCCTCCACGTAAGACCGCAGCTCTGGCGCATTGCCTGAAGCCCGGAAATGTACCGTTTCCCCGGTCTTGAGGTGAAATTGCAAGCCATCGATCGCGTTCACAGCGGCGATCTCGTACGGCGCGAACACGGTTGCGGCATAGGCGGTGTCTGTCCGCAGTTGTTCGAGGAACGCTGCACTGCGCTCGCTGGGCACTTCCTGCAGACGATCTGCTACTGCAACCTGCAGCGGTAGCCGAGCGACCAATTCTGCCACTGAAATCTTGTCCTGCGCGGCCAGCCCCAGTGCGGCGATCACCGGCAGAATCGCATCGCGCGTCGGCAGGGAGGCGAGCTCGAAACCGGAGCCGACAAAGGTCCCGCCATTGGCTTCGAAGCCGACGACCGAATCCGCAGTCTCCATGCCCGCGACCACGAACGGCGAACCGACCCGGGTGCGGACGACCTGGTCGAAATAGCCGGTTCGTTCGATGGCAGAGTTGGACGTCACGGGCGTGACCACCACCTTCGCGCCCAGGAAACGAGCGGCAAGCAATCCCAGTGCATCTCCGCGCACGAAATTGCCCTCGCCGTCCATCACCAGCGGCCGATCCGCGTCGCCATCGGCCGAGATGACCGCGTCCAGCCCATGCTCGCGGACCCAAGCCGGAAGTGGCGCAAAGAGCGCATCCGAAAAGGCCTCTGTGTCGACCGGCACGAATACGTCGCTTCGACCCAGCGAAACGGTCTCGGCCCCCAGCGCTATCAGCACTTCCCCCAGCAGGTCGCGCGAGACAGTGGAGTGTTCGAAGATGCCGATCTTCCAGTCTGCCAATGCCCCCTTCGGCAAAAGGGCGACGCAGCGCTCGGCATAGGCCTTCAGCGCTTCTGCATGCTCGTTCTGCGCCGGGAAAGTCGTATCAGGCACACCCGACGTGGAGAGCTGGGCGACAATGCCGCCCTCGTCGTCCTTGCTGACTTCGCCGGCCGGCTTGTAGAACTTCAGGCCGTTGCGATCCGCCGGAATATGACTGCCGGTAATCATCACCGCCGCGCTGCCCGTCTTCATCGCCTGCAAAGCCAGTGCCGGCGTCGGCACGGCGCCGCAATCGACCGGCTCGAAACCCGAAGCAGCGATGGCATTGAGACAGTCTTGAGCGATAGCCGGGCTCGACGGACGCAAGTCATAGCCCACCAGCACGCGCCCACCCGCCATCTGGCCCGAAGCCTGCAAGTGGCGCAGGAAAGCCGCCACATAGCGCCGCGCCGGCTGACCTTGCAGGTCGGTCACGAGCCCACGCACGCCGCTGGTTCCGAATTTGAGGCTCATGGGAAAAGTCCTTGGATAAAACTAATCGTCGACGCGCGGCCGTCCGCGGCCCTGTTTGACGCCCGAACGCGTGGTCTTGGCATCGAGCCGCCGCTTCTTGGATGCCAGTGTCGGGCGCGTGGCAATTCGCGGTTTTGGCACATAGGCGCCGGCCTTCAGCAATTCCACCAGCCGCTCAAGCGCATCGGCGCGGTTCATCGGCTGGTCGCGGTGATTGTTGGCGACAATGACGATAACGCCATCCTTGGTCAGCCGGCTTCCCGCCAGAGTGCCCACGCGCCGCTTCATCGCATCGGAAATACTGGGAGAATTGGCAAGGTCGAAGCGCAGTTGCACCGCGCTTGCCACCTTGTTGACGTTCTGCCCGCCGGCACCGGTGCCGCGGACGAACGTTTCCTCGATCTCGCTGGGATCGATGGAAACGGTGCGGGTTATGGCAATGCGCTCAGCCAACAGCCCGCCCCGTCCTTATCGCTTCCAGCGTCCGCTGAAATAGACCTCTTCATCATGGATGATGCGGCCTTTTTCGGTCGTCCGGAATTTGCCCGGCTCGGCCTCTTCCACCCATTTCTTCTTCAGCATGCCGGCAAAGGTCTTTTCGCCGATATCCTTGAAGTCATCCGGGCCGAGGACATTGTCCTCGCCCAGATGATAGAGCGCCTTCATTTCGCGGTTGGACGGACGCTGCGGCATCTCAGGCTGCCTGCGCCTTGTCCTTGAGATCAGGCGGGGTTGCCTCGGCGAGAAGCGAAACGATCGCTTCCATCGATGGCAGAACCTGCTGGCCCTCGGTGCCGAGACGACGCACGGAAACCGTGCCTTCCTCGGCCTCGCGCTTGCCCACCACGAACATCAGCGGCACCTTCTGCACCGAATGCTCGCGCACCTTGTAGTTGATCTTCTCGTTGCGGGTATCGAGTTCGGCACGAATGCCGACAGCCCTAAGCTGGTTCACCAGCTTCTGACCATACTCATCCGCTTCCGAAACGATGGTCGCAACGACGACCTGGGTCGGAGCCAGCCACATCGGCATCTTGCCGGCATGGTTCTCAATCAGGATGCCGATGAAGCGCTCGAGCGATCCGAGAATCGCGCGATGCAGCATCACGGCAAACTGCCGGCTGCCGTCCTCGGCCACATAGGTGGCGCCGAGGCGTTCGGGCAGCACGTAGTCGAGCTGCAAGGTACCAACCTGCCAGGACCGACCGATCGCATCCTTGAGATGGAATTCGAGTTTCGGCGCATAGAACGCGCCTTCGCCTTCGGCGATCTCGAAGTCATAGCCGGTCGCGCGCAGGGCATCGCCCAGCGCCTTCTCGGCCGCATCCCAACGCTCGATCGTGCCACCGAATTTCTCCGGCCGCGTCGCGAGCTTGATAACGACATTGTCGAAGCCGAGATGGCCATAGACAGAGTAAAGCAGGTGCACAAAGTGCTCCGTCTCGCTCTGGATCTGGTCTTCGCGGCAGAAGATATGCGCGTCGTCCTGGGTCATCTGCCGCACGCGCATCAGGCCATGGAGTGCACCATGGGCCTCGTTGCGGTGGCAGCAGCCGAACTCGGCCATGCGCAGCGGCAGGTCGCGATAGCTCTTGATGCCCTGATTGAAGATCTGCACGTGTGCCGGGCAGTTCATCGGCTTGAGGGCAAGCAAGTCGCCATCGTTCTCGAAGATGGGCTTGTCGTCATCGGTGTTCGGAACCTGGTCAGGCACCACGAACATGTTTTCGCGGTACTTGCCCCAGTGGCCGGACATTTC
>NZ_JBEVLL010000351.1:0-4069 GCF_040509215.1 Devosia sp. | reverse complement strand
GACCCAAGGATCGGATCGCCGCCGCCGTCACATGTCCATCAAAGAAATCCTGAAGGGACTTTCGATCATGGACATCCGCATTCCGCTCGGCACGACCGCCGTGGCCCTGCTGCTCCTGCCGCTCGGCTACCAGCTCTATTCCACGACCGCGATGACCTCGGTCGAGGCGCCTCCGCGCCCGCAGATCACGGCGCCCGCCGCCGAGCCGGTGCCACCGCCCGCCCGCGAAGAGGTGGCCGACATCGCCGTGCAGCAGGGCCCCGCCGACGCCGCAGCCGATAGCGATGCCCTGGCGGCGCCCGAACCCATGCTGCTCGAGAGCGAAGCCGCTCCGGACATGCGCATGGTTGCGCCGCAGAGTATGCCCGCGCCCGCACCGGCAATCACGTCCTCGCTGTCAGCCGTCCAGACCGAAGCTTATGGCGGCGCACCTGTCGGTGGCCTCGCCAAGCAGAGCGTCTTTGCCGACGAAGCCGGTCGTATGGCGCCGCTGCCGAGCGGCGACGAATTCACCAGCTTTGACGAACAGCGCCTGAAGGTCGCCGCCGAAGAACCGGTCTCGACCTTCTCCATCGATGTCGATACGGCCAGCTATTCCTATGCCCGCCGCATGCTCGAAGACGGCTATGTCCCCGAGCCCGATGCAGTGCGCATCGAGGAGCTGATCAACTATTTCCCCTATGACTACCCCGCCGCCCCCAGCGCCGAGGTGCCGTTCCAGCCGACGCTAAAGGTCTTCCCGACCCCGTGGAATGACAAGACGCAGATCCTGTCCATCGGCATTCGCGGCTATGAACCGCCCGCCGAAGCCATTGCGCCCAGCAATCTGGTCTTTCTCATCGACACCTCCGGTTCGATGGACGAACCTGACAAGCTGCCGCTGCTAAAACGCTCCTTCGCGCTGCTGCTCGACCAGCTTTCGGAAAAGGACACGGTTTCCATCGTCGCCTATGCCGGTTCCGCCGGCGTGGTGCTCGAACCGACCAAGGCCAGCGAAAAGGCGAAAATCCTGTCTGCTCTCGACGAGCTCGGGGCAGGGGGCTCGACGGCCGGCGCCGACGGCATCGAACTCGCCTATCGCCTCGCCGAAGAGGGCAAGACGAACGGCACCAATCGCGTCATCCTCGCCACCGATGGCGACTTCAATGTCGGCATCGATGATCCCGACGCGCTGAAACAGTTCATCGCCAAGAAGCGCCAGTCCGGCATCAGCCTCTCGGTGCTCGGCTTTGGCCGCGGCAATCTCGACGATGCGACCATGCAGTCGCTCGCCCAGAACGGCAATGGCAATGCCAGCTACATTTCCAACTTCGCCGAAGCCAAGAAGGTACTGGTCGAGGAAGTGGGCGGCACGCTCCACACCATCGCCCAGGACGTCAAAATCCAGGTCGAATTCAATCCCGCCCTCGTGTCGGAATATCGCCTCATCGGCTACGAAACCCGCCACCTCGAGCGGGAGGATTTCAACAATGACGCGGTGGATGCCGGCGATGTCGGCGCAGGCCACACAGTCACCGCGCTCTATGAAATCACCCCAGTCGGCGCTGGCCAGGTCGATCCCCTGCGCTATGGCAGCGACACGGCCAGCACTGGCGGCAGTGATGAAATCGCGTTCCTCAAGATGCGCTACAAGCTGCCCGGCGAAAGCGTCAGCCAATTGATCGAACAGCCCGTCACCCCCGAGGTCGTTTACGATGACATCACTCTCGCCGGCAGTGACGCCCAGTTCGCCACCGCCGTCGCCGCCTTCGGCCAGAAGCTGAAAGACAGCGTCTATGGCACGGAAATGACCTGGGCCGAGATCGAAGCCCTCGCCAAAGCCGGCCGCGGCGAAGACGAAGGCGGCTACCGCGCCGAGTTCATCCGGCTCGTGGAGGACGCCGCGCTGCTCGAACCCGACGCCAAGTAAGGGCAATTCCCAGCCCTCACAAACCATGACAGTCTGGCCTCAACCACAGGAGGCCAGACTGCGCAGTTTTGATTTCAGTTCCTGGGAGAGCGTACTCGGCACCCTGATCGGCATCGCGCTCTTCGCCCTTGTCGGCATCAGTATCCGACTTCTGGTCATGACCACCATCCAGCAACGCCAGCAGCGGCTGAACCGCCAGATCAACGAGCGCCTCCGCACGCTCATCGCCGCCTACAAGGTTCTGGGTGGCTCCTTCACCGGCACGCTCACGGTCAATCCCGCCCACAAGCGCGATGAAAAGCGCGTCGAGGGTGACGACACCACCGAAATCATCACCGGCTCCGACCGGCAACGCCGCATCCGTGACGATGTCGAAGCGTCCCTCTCAGACATTATCCTCCTTGGCACCGAAGAGCATGTGCGCCTCGCCGAAAAGGCCGCGCGGGAGCTTGTCGCCGGCAATCCGGTCCGTACCGATGCCTTGGTCGTTTCCCTCCGCGATTTCATCCGCAAGGCGCTCGATCTCGATCCCGTCCCTGCCGATCTCGCCATTCCCGGCCAGGGCCCGAAACGCCCGTCTGCCAGCAGCGGCCGCGGCAAAGGCGAGGGCGGTGGCCAGGGCGGCGGCGGTGGAGGTGGAGGTGCTGGCGGCGGAGGGGGCGGCATGGGAATGGGCATGGGCGGCGGGAGCGCCGACGATCCAGAGACCACCCGCTGACCCCAAACAAAAAGGCCGGCCACCTCAGTGACCGGCCTTCAATGTTTAGACCAGAGGCTTCAAGCCAGCCTCGATCTGCGCCCGCTGGCTTTCGAGGAACGGTGGCAGCGACAGGCTTTCGCCCAGCGTTTCCATAGGCTCGTCAGCGGCAAATCCCGGCACGTCGGTGGCGATTTCGAACAGAACGCCATTCGGCTCGCGGAAGTAAAGCGAGGTGAAGTAGAACCGCTCGACTTCGCCCGAGGAGCGAATGCCAAAGCTGTTCACCCGTTCGATCCATTCGCGCAAGGTATTCTCGTCCGGCGTGCGGAAGGCGACGTGGTGGACGCCGCCGGCGCCGGGCCGTGCCCGCGGCAGGCTCGGATCGACCGAGACATGCAGTTCGGCCGACGGTCCGCCCGGACCCATTTCATAGACAAAGGTCTCGGCGCCCCGCTCACGAGCCGGATAGTGCCGCACCTGCCGCATGTTCATCACGCGGGTCAGCATGGCATCGGTCGGCTCGAGCTTGGGTACCGACAGCGTAATCGGGCCAAGGCCGATGATCTGCTTGTCCGCCGGCAGCGGCGACTTGGCCCAGGGGATCACCTTGTTGGTGCCATCGACAACCAGTCGGAAGCGCTGGCCTTCAAAATCCTCGAAATCGAGCGAGACGTGGCCAAAGCGTTCCTTGATGCCGCTGGTGGATACCTTGCTGGCTTCCAGATGTTCCTTCCACCACTGCAGCGTCTCTTCGCTATCAACGCGCAGGCCCGTGCGGCCAACGGTATTGTTGCCGCGCTGCTCGCGCATGGTGGGGAAATCAAAGAAGGTCAGATCCGCACCGGGCGAAGCAACGCCGTCACCATAAAAGAGGTGATAGGCCGAGGTATCGTCTTGGTTCACGGTCTTCTTGATCAGGCGCATGCCCAGCGTTTCGGTATAAAACTTCAGGTTGCGCGGTGCGTCTGCGGTTACGGCCGTCAGGTGGTGGATGCCGCCAAGTTCCAGGGTCATTTTCCAAAACTCCCAATATCGCGGCGTCTCCCGCCGTGTTCGAGAGGGAATGTAGGCGACACTGTCCGTCGTTCATAGCGATACAATTGCAACGCACTGGTGTCGTTTGTTGAACGACCTATTCCTCCGGATGCGCAACGCTCACCGGCGAAACCCCAAACTGGGCCTTGAAGGCCCGGCTGAACGCGGCATCGGATTCATAGCCTATCCGTCGTGCCACGTCGCTGACCCGTGTCCGCCCGCCTTGCAGCATTTCATTGGCCAACAGCAGCCGCCAGCGCGTCTGGTAGTGCAGCGGCGCCGCGCCAATCAAGCTCGTGAACCGCTCGGCAAAGCTTGAGCGCGACATGCCCGCAATATCGGCCAGTTCGGCCACGGTGCGCCGCTCGAATGGCGTGTCGTGAATGGTTTTGAGCGCCCGGCTGATCCGCGGATCGGCCAGCGCT
>NZ_JBEVLL010000350.1:0-3767 GCF_040509215.1 Devosia sp. | reverse complement strand
AGTGGCATTGCTGATGCAGGAAATGCGCCGTCTCGATCGCGACCGCCATGCCACGAAACGGCACCGGCCTCTCGATTTTTCATGGCCGGATATGAGACCATGCCAATACGAAAATCACACCAGAAACGCGAATGCCCGGCACAAGGCCGGGCATCAGGAATGACAGGTTCGACTGAAGGCGACGTCGCCTTAGATGCCCGACATCATGATGTATTTGATCTCGACATACTCTTCCATGCCGTGATGCGAGCCTTCACGACCAAGGCCGGATTCCTTCACGCCGCCGAACGGCGCGACTTCCGTGGTGATCAGGCCCGTATTGACACCGACCATGCCGGACTCCAGCGCTTCAGCGACGCGCCAGACGCGACCGAGATCGCGTGAGTAGAAATACGACGCCAGACCGAACGGTGAGGCGTTGCACATGGCGATCACGTCGGCTTCATCCTTGAAGCGGAACACGGGCGCCAGCGGGCCAAAGGTCTCTTCCTGCGACACCAGCGCATCCGGCTTTACATTGGCGAGCACAGTCGGCTCGAAGAAGGTGCCGCCCAGCGCATGACGCTTGCCGCCGGTGACGACCTTGGCGCCGCCCTTCACAGCATCCGCGATGTGGCGTTCGACCTTTTCGATCGCCTTCTCATTGATCAGCGGCCCCTGGGTGACGCCCTGTTCGGTGCCATCGCCGACCTTCATCGCTGCGACCTTCTTGGACAGTTTCTCAACGAACTGGTCGTAGATGCCGTCCTGCGCGTAGAGGCGGTTGGCGCAAACGCAGGTCTGGCCCATGTTGCGATATTTCGAGACGATCGCGCCCTCCACGGCCGCATCGATATCGGCATCGTCGAACACCACGAATGGCGCATTGCCGCCGAGTTCGAGGCCGAGCTTCTTCACGCCGACCGAGGCCTGCTTGTAGAGGATCTTGCCAACATTGGTGGAACCGGTGAAGCCGACAAACCGCACGGCGGGATGCTCGCAGAGCACCAGACCGATCGACGACGCATCGCCGGTGAGAATGTTGAGCACGCCCTTCGGCACGCCGGCGCGCTCGGCGAGTTCGGCAAGAACCAGCGCGGACAGCGGCGTTTCATTGGCGGGCTTGAGCACCACGGTGCAGCCTGCGGCCAATGCCGGCGCCACCTTGCGGGTGATCATCGAATTCGGGAAATTCCACGGCGTGATGGCGCCGCAGACGCCGATCGGCTGCTTGATGGCGAGCAGGCGGGCATCGGCGCGCTGGGTCGGGATGGTCTCGCCGTAAACGCGGCGTGCTTCCTCGGCGAAGAACTCGATATAGGCGGCGCCGATATCCACCTCGCCCAGAGCTTCGGCCAGCGGCTTGCCCTGCTCTGTGGTCAGGATCAGCGCGAGATCCTCGCGATTGGCGATGATCAGCTCAAACCACTTGCGCAGGATGTTGGAGCGCTGCTTGGCAGTGAACTTTGCCCAGGCGGGGAAAGCCTTCTCGGCCGCTTCGACGGCCTGCGTCGTTTCCTTGGCGCCGAAATTCGGCACCTTGGCGATCTCGACAAGGTTAACCGGATTGGTGACCACGGTCTCGCCCGTGCCGACCCAGGCGCCGTCGATGTAGCACTTGTCGCGCAGCAGCGAGGGGTCTTTCAGGCGGGCGGCAAGCGAGGACGAGGTCGATGACATGGGCTATTCTCCTGCAGAAAATGTCGCGGACGTATAGCCGCGGAACAAGGCAGGAGTACAGGCCCGATTGCCCTCACGCTGGGAATGGCAGCTATCGGGGCGGCAAATCGCCTGCAATCAGGCAGCACCGCGCATATAGGTCTCTCGTCGGTCGATCATCCGCTCAAAAGCAATCTTTGCGGTAGCGCGGCTGGAAGTCGGGAAAGTCCGATATTCGAGCTCTGGCAGCATCGCCGCATCCCGGCGCCCGAACCACGAAATGAAGGATTTCGGCGGTGCCGAAATTTTCGCCAGCGCCTGCGCCAGATTGTCAGTCGCCTCGAACGCAAACAGTGCGCCCGTCTGGGCAACCCGGATTTCGAACAGCCCGGCCCCGATTGGCGCCTCGATGATTTCGCCACGCGATGCGCGGGGATAGCGCTTCCATTCGGTCCAGTTCGCAATCATTGGTCGTACTCCGCAGCCCCTGCGCTGCATCTGCCATACTCGTTAGTGTCGAAAGGCGCTTGCACGTTCAGCTCGATTTTGAACATAGCTGCGCCGGTTTTGTTCCGGTGGGGATCGCGTGATCGCCTCTTCAACCCAGATGGGTGCGCTCAGGCGCCGAAACCAGCGCATTTTAATCACTTCAAAGAGATCTCAAGCTTTCGCATGGCGTTCGAAAGCCGGTAGCATGATCAAAATCAGAACTTGAACGCCTCTTGGGGAGGATCTCCATGCCATCCAGCATCGATATCGACCGGATCATGCAGCAGGCCTGCGACAGCGGCGCCATACCCGGCGCGGTTGTGATGGCGGCGACGGGCGATGAGGTCATCTATCAGGGCGCCTTTGGCAGACGCGACATCGGCAAGGATGCCGCGATGACGACCGACAGCGTGTTCTGGATTGCCTCCATGACCAAGGCGATCACCGGCACGGCTGCGATGCAGCTGGTCGAGCGCGGCCAACTGTCGCTGGATGCGCCGATCGGCGAGGTGCTGCCTGACCTCTCGGCCATCCAGGTGCTGGAAGGCTTTGACGCCGACGGCGAGCCACTGCTGCGCCCGGCACGGCGCCCGATCACGCTCCGGCAGCTCCTGACCCACACCGCCGGCTTCTGCTACGACATGATGAATGCCGATATGGGACGGTGGCTGGAAAAGACCGGAACGCCCGTCTTCCGCACCGGCCTTAATGCCGCGATGCGGGTGCCGATCATGACAGATCCCGGCACCCGGTGGGAATATGGCACCAATATCGACTTCGTCGGCAAAGCCGTGGAAGCGGCGAGCGGGCAACCGCTCGATGTGTATTTTCGCGAGCACATCCTCGGTCCGCTCGGGATGTCCGACACGGCCTTCAAGATCGGCGATGCGCAACGCCAGCGATTGGTGAAAGTCCATCGGCGGAGCGCTGATGGCGCGCTTGCGCCAATGGATTTCGAAATCAGGCAAGACCCGGAATTCTTCGCCGGTGGCGGTGGGCTGTATGGTACCGCGCCCGACTATATCAAATTCACGCGGATGATGCTGAACAAGGGCACAGGCAACGGCCACCGCCTGCTGCAGCCCGAGACCGTGGCGCTGATGAGCGAGAACCACATTGGCGACCTCCATGTCACGCCGATGCTGTCGGCGCTGCCGGCCGTCACCAATGATGCAGAGCTCTGCCCCGGCATCGATAAGAAGCACGGCCTGAGCTTTGTGATCAACATGGCTGCCACACCCGAAGGCCGCAGCGCCGGTAGCCTGGCCTGGGCCGGACTCGCCAACACCTATTACTGGATCGACCCGGTACGCGACGTCACCGGCGTGATCCTGATGCAGGTGCTGCCCTTTGCGGACCGCACCTGCCTTCAGGTATTTTCGGATTTCGAGCGCGCCGTCTATGCGGGACTGGATGCGAGGAAAGCAGCGTAACGTTACGCCGCGCTCTTGTCGGCCACCTGCAGCACGCCGCGGCGAATCTGATCTTCCTCGATCGATTCGAACAACGCCTTGAAATTGCCTTCGCCGAAACCATCGTCACCCTTGCGCTGGATGAACTCGAAGAAGATCGGGCCGATGGCATTCGCCGAGAAAATCTGCAGCAGCACCTTCGTCTCGCCACCCTCGACCACGCCTTCG
>NZ_JBEVLL010000349.1:0-2571 GCF_040509215.1 Devosia sp. | reverse complement strand
GACTTTACCTTCGAACAGGAGCTCTGCGGCGACCGTGAATCGCGCGCGGCCGCGCCGCTTGTAGGTTTGAAGAAAGCCCGGCCAGCTCGCCTCATCGAGATGGGCCGAGGCCTGAGCGAGGCCGGTTATCGGCAAGAGATACTCGGTGGCGGTTTTGTGGATCACCAACTGGCTGGCGATGCCTTCCGCCTCAAGTTTCAGATGCATGACAGACCAGGCGGCGAGCAGCGCGAGCGTGGCTGCGCTGCCGCCGAACATGGTGCCGTGCATATTGATATTTGGCTCGAGGGGCGCTTCGAGCAGGACGTGGGCGGCGCTGGCTTCCAGAACCTCCACGGCCATGGCCCTCGAAAGCGGGATATGGTCGTGGAGATAGGTGCGCAGCGCCTCCGGGGTCACTGCCAGACTTTCAGGTCTTCCAAAGCGCGGCTGGTGATGGCGCGGCGCTTTGCCATGGTCTTTTCCGGGCCACGCCAGCGCTTTACGCCTTCAGGCTTCTCAATGGTCACTTCCGGGAAGAGGCCGAAATTGACGTTCATGGGCTGGAAACTGCGAGCGCCGCTATAGCTTTCGGCTTCAATGTGGCCGCCGGTAACGTGGCCGATCAGGGCGCCGAGGGCCGTGGTGACGGGCGGCAGAGGCATGGTTTCGCCACGAGCTTCGGCCGCGGTCAGCCGACCGGTGATGAGGCCGACGGCGGCGCTCTCGACATAGCCTTCAACGCCCGTGACCTGACCGGCAAAGCGGATGCGCGGGTCGGCCTTGAGGCGCATGTCCGGGCCCAAGACCTTGGGGGAATTAATGAAAGTATTGCGGTGCAAGCCGCCGAGGCGCGCGAACTGAGCGTTGGCAAGACCCGGGATCATGCGGAAGATCTCAGCCTGGATGCCGTAGCGCATCTTGGTCTGGAAGCCGACCATGTTCCAGAGCGAACCCAACGCATTGTCCTGGCGGAGCTGGACGATGGCGTAGGGCTTTACGGTCGGATTGCGCGGATTGGTGAGCCCAACGGGCTTCATCGGGCCGTGGCGCAGGGTTTCGTCGCCGCGCTCAGCCATGACTTCGATGGGCAGGCAGCCGTCGAAATAGGGGACCTTCTCCCAGTCCTTGAACTCGTGCAGTGGCGCGGTTTTCAGAGCCTCTACAAAGGCATAGTACTCGTCGCGGTCCATCGGCAGGTTGATATAGTCGGCGCCGTTGCCGCCGGGACCAACCTTGTCGTAGCGGGACTGCTTCCAGGCGATGTCGTGGTCGATGCTGTCATAATGGACGATCGGCGCGATGGCGTCGAAGAAGGCGAGGGAGTCTTCGCCGGTCTTGGCGAGGATTGCTTCGGTCAGCGCGGGGGAGGTGAGGGGGCCCGTCGCGATGATGACATGGCGCCAGTCCTCCGGCGGCCAACCATCCAGTTCCTCGCGGACGATGGTAATTCGTGGATGATTTTCAATGGCTTGCGTGACGCCAGCGGAGAAACCGTGGCGATCGACGGCCAGCGCGCCGCCAGCCGGCAGCTTGTGCTCGTCGGCGGAGCGCATGATGATCGAGCCGCAGCGGCGCATTTCCTCGTGGAGGAGGCCGACGGCGTTGTGCTCGTGGTCATCGGAGCGGAAGCTGTTGGAGCAGACGAGCTCGGCAAAGTCTTCGGTGCTATGCGCATCCGTGCCTTTGACGCCGCGCATTTCGTGCACAATGACGGTCGCGCCAGCTTCGGCGGCCTGCCATGCGGCTTCGGAGCCAGCGAGGCCCCCGCCGATAATATGAATGGGTTCGTTTGACATGGCTGGCAGATACCAAGCGCCATGCCTACACGCAACTCAAACCCCGCAGCGCTACGCAGAATAGCTCAGCTTTTTGGGGCGGGGATAAGTTCTCGCCAGACTATGCGCAGAGGCCCGAAACACCAGGGTCTCGAGGGCCGCGGAGCGCTTGTTGCCAGCGTGAATTGAGGGAGTATAGTTCCGAAGTTGCCGGACAATCTGGCGCCATCGACGACGTCAGCACCGGATTCACAAGTCTCGGGGGTTCAGGTGACAGCGTCTACGCCTGCTAAAGGCTTTCAAATACACGCTTTTGTATTCGTCGCAGTAATCGCCATCAATCTAGTGATCAATATCATGACCGGTCCACCCTGGTGGGTGCAGTGGGTGTTTTTCCCCTGGGTCATTGGACTGGCAGCGCATTGGTATTTTACGCGAAACGAGACTTAACCAAAGAAAAACGCCCGCCTTCAGCAGAAGGTGGGCGTTCGATCTATTGTCGCTAAAATATTCGAGTGGGTCGAATTAGAGCGAATTGGCATGATCGCGAGCAATGCGATTGATTTCGGTACGGTTGATGCCGAGATCGTTCAGCTGGCGATTGTCGAGAGCAGCAAGTTCACGAACCGTCTGCTGGTAAGCGGCCCACTTCTTGAAGGTTTTGCGGATGTCCATTTGAATTCTCCTGTCGTTTGCAAGGACAGATATAGTCGAGACCAACCCCAGCGAGCAGATAGAGATTAGTCAAAGAAGCCATGCAATTTGCGCAGGGCGTTGCGTGGTGTCGTTAATGCTCGGTTAAGGTGCATGTCAA
>NZ_JBEVLL010000348.1:0-5644 GCF_040509215.1 Devosia sp. | reverse complement strand
GGCTTGCAAGGCAAGCCGGGTGAGAGGCCTTCGGGAGGGTAAGGGATTGCCAAAAGGCCCCCTCACCAGCCGCTGCGCGTCGACCTCTCCCCCACAGGGAGAGGTGAAGAAGGAGCCGATCGGCCGGAGAGCTGACGGCTTCGCCAAGAGGAGGAAAGAGATGGCCGATATCGTCCTTCGGGATGTCAGCAAGTCCTATGGCGCCGTGCAGGTGCTGGACAGCGTCAGCATGCATATCCGCTCGGGCGAGTTCATCGTCTTTCTTGGGCCTTCGGGCTGCGGGAAGTCGACGCTCTTGCGGATGATTGCCGGGCTTGAGGCGGTCAATGCGGGTGAAATCCATATTGGCGAGCGCCGGGTGGATCAGTTGCCGCCCAACCAGCGTGGCGTCGCCATGGTGTTCCAGAATTATGCGCTCTACCCGCATATGACGGTGCGCCAGAACATGAGCTTTGGCCTCGAAAACATCGGCACCGACAAGGCCGAGATCAACCGGCGCGTCGATGAAGCGGCGCGCATGCTGGAAATCGGGCAATTACTGGAGCGGCGGCCGGCGCAGCTTTCGGGGGGGCAGCGGCAGCGTGTTGCCATTGGCCGCGCCATCGTGCGCGAGCCCGATGCGTTTCTACTCGACGAACCACTAAGCAATCTCGATGCGGGGCTGCGGGTGCGGACGCGCGTGGAACTGGCGCAACTGCACCAGCGCATCGGCACGACGATGATTTTCGTGACCCATGACCAGACCGAGGCCATGACGCTGGCAAGCCGGATTGTCGTCATGAACAACCGCAAGGTGGAGCAGATCGGCACGCCGATGGAGGTCTACTCCAAGCCAGCGAGCCGGTTCGTGGCGGCCTTTGTCGGATCGCCCTCGATGAATTTTCTGCCGGTGACGGCGATGGCCGATGTGGGCGGGCGGGTCGTGGTGACGGCGGGTGGCTCGACCATTCCGACGACGATTACGACTTCCGTGGCCCCGGCACAGGGGCAGGGGCTGACCTTTGGGGTGCGGCCGGAATCGTTGCGTGTAGCGCCGGATGGGGAGATTTCCGGGACCATTGCGCTCGTCGAGCGGCTGGGGGACCGGACGCTGATCCATACGCGGCTCGAAGACGGCACGGTGGTCGTCGGGGACGATATCGGCAAGTCGACGCTCGAAGCCGGCGCGCCGGTTCGGCTCAAGGTCGATGGCTCGGCGGTGCATCTCTTTGATGCGCAGGGCGTCGCTTATCACGCGGAATAGGCCGCAGGAATTTCTGCTGGGCGGAAGACGATAACTGCACCGCCTCAGCCGGATGAACACATGCATTGGGCATGTTTTGGGAGGAAGATGTTATGAGACTGTCTTTGAAGCGATTGGCTCTGGTGTCGACGGCGCTGATGGCGCTGACGAGTGCCGCTGCAGCGCAGCAGACCGTGGTCTGGTGGGATTTTCTGGCAGGCGGCGACGGCGTGCGCATGAAGGCGCTGATCGACGGTTTTAACGCCGAGCACCAGGGCGAGATCGAAATCCAGGGCACGACGCTGGAATGGGGTACGCCCTTCTACACCAAGCTCCAGACCTCCTCGGCCATTGGCGAAGGTCCCGATATCGCCACCTATCACCTGAGCCGCATTCCGCTGGCTGTCGATAGCGGTACGCTCTCCGAAATCACCGATGAAGATCTCTCGGGTGCCGGCATTTCCGATGCCGATTTCACCCAGGCGGCTTCGGACGCCGGCAAGGTCGATGGGACACGCTATGCCGTGCCGTTCGATCAGCACGGCCTCATTCTCTACTATAACAAGGACATGCTCGCAGAAGCCGGGCTGATCGGCGAAGACGGCCTGCCGACCGATCTCAATGGGCTCGAGAACTTCAACAAGATCCTCGCCGATTTCACCAAGGACGGGAAATACGGCATTTCGACCCCGACGGGCGATCGCTACCGCACCATCTACTCTCTGTTCGGCCAGCAGGGCGGCACCATGTTCGACGAAGCCGCCGGCGGCTTCTTCCCGACCGACGAGGACGTGACCAAGCTGACCAATGCCATCGACGTGGTGAAGGGCTGGGTGGATAGCGGCTATACGCCGGTGCAGGTCGAAAGCCCGGCCGCGCTGGCGCTCTTCACCTCGGGCCAGTCGCCGTTCTTCATCATGGGCAATTGGGAAGTCCCGACTATGGTCGACCTCCATGCCAAGGGTGAACTGTTCGAATGGGGTGCAGTGGAGCTGCCGACGCTGTTCGAGAACAAGGCCGCCTGGTCTGACTCGCACGCCTTCGTCGTTCCCGCCAATGCCGGCAAGGAAGTGGATGCAGACAAGCGCGCTGCGGTGATGAAGGTCATCGCCTGGATGGACCAGCACTCGCTCGATTGGGCCGGCGCCGGCCATATCCCGGCCTTCAATGCTGTGCGTGAAAGCGCTGAATTCCAGGCGCTGAAGCCGCAGTCTGATTATGCAGGGTTCGCCGATACGGCCGTGTTCGATCCGCGCACGATCCTGGCTGGCCCGGCTGCCCCGCTTGGCGATGCATGGAGCAACTTCATCAATCCCGCCACGACCGGCGAAATCGAGCCGGCTGATGCCGCCGCGCAGATGCGCGACGATCTCAACAGCCAGCTCTGATTGAGCTTGGGGTGCGGGCTTCGGCCCGTACCCCTCACACTGCGCAGGGGTGGGAAGGTGTAAAAATGCTCAGGGACAAAAGGCAGGAATATCTGGTTGCGCTGCTGCTGGTGGGCCCGTTCGTGCTCATCTATGGCGCGCTTTTTGTCTGGCCGACGATCCAGATGGCCATGCTCAGCTTCACCAAGGCGCCGCTGATCGGGACGGGCGACTGGGTTGGCTGGGACAATTATGTGAAAATCCTCAGCCACAAGCTGTTTCACCAGGCCTTTTGGAACACCGCCTATTTCGTGCTGCTGACCGTCATTCCCAATACGCTGATTTCGCTGGTTATCGCCTTGGCGGTGAACCGGTTGAAGGGGCCGGTGCAGGGCTTTGTGCTCGCTTGTTTCTTCCTGCCCTATATCCTGCCGGTCTCGGTGGTGTTCCTCACCTGGAACTGGATCATCGACGTGCAATATGGGCTCGTGCAGGGCTTTGTGGCGCTGTTTAACGGCGGGCAGCCGATCTCGCTGACGCGCACCATTCCGCTCTTCATGCCCACGGTCGCCTTCGTCACCATCTGGTGGACCATGGGTTTTAATATTTTGCTCTTTATCGCAGGGCTGCGGAACATCTCGCCAGAGATTTATGAGGCCGCTTCGCTTGATAGCGCCGGCAGATGGCGGCAGTTCCAGCGGATTACCTGGCCGCTGATCTGGCCGGTGACGGCGCTAGTGCTGACCATCCAGCTCATCGCGCAGCTCAAGATTTTCGACCAGGTCTACCTGTTCTCGATCGGCGGGCGACAGGACGCGACGATCACGCTGGTTCAATATGTCTACAAGCTGGCCTTCCAGCAGAACAAGGGCGGCGAGGCCGCGACGGCCGCCATGCTGCTGTTCCTGATGATCATCATCCTGTCGGTGCTGCAATACCAGCTCCTGCGTGCCCGAGGTGAGAAATGAGCGCCGAAGCCCTTCCCAACCGCGAAGCCATTGCGGCTGCGCGCAGCCGGGGCGATGGCCCCATCGACATGATCGGGCTGGTGCTCACCGTCATCACCATCCTCGTGGCGCTCGGCTCGTTCTTCCCGATCTATTGGGCTGTTATTACTTCCATCAAGCCCGATGGCGAGGTGATTTCGGGGAGCAACTCGCTGATCCCCAATCGCGTCGTGTTCGACAGCTATATCCACATCTGGAACAACACCAATATCGGCATCTGGTACATCAACTCGATGGTGACCTCGCTGATCATTACCGCCTTGGTGATCGTCTCCTCGGCCGGTTGCGCCTATGCGCTGAGCCAGCTCGATTTCCCCGGGCGGCGCGTGATCTATGTTCTTATTCTGGCCTGTTTCATGGTGCCGATGCAGGCGCTGATCGTGAACCACTTTGTGCTCATGGCGCAGTTCAAGCTGCTCAACACCTGGGCCGGCATCATCCTGCCGCAGTTGATCGTTCCGGTGGTGATCATCGTCTACAAGCAGTTCTTCGATAGCGTGCCCAAGGAGTTTCGCGAGGCGGCGCAGATGGATTCTGCGGGGCATCTCAAAATCCTGTTCCGCATCTATCTGCCGATGAACTGGGGCGTGACGGCTTCGCTCGCCATCATCACCTTCATTGGCGCCTGGAATAGCTTCCTCTGGCCGTTCCTCGCTGCGACGGGCGAGGCGACGATGACCGTGCCGGTGGGCATTACCCAGGTGAAGGACGCCTATGGCATCATCTATGGCAAGCTGATGGCCTCGGCCGTGGTGGCGGGCCTGCCGGTGGCGGTGGTCTACCTGATCTTCCAGCGCCGAGTGACCCAGGCGATCATGCTCTCGGCCGGCGTCAAAGGTTGAAGCGGGCTTCCGATCTCGATCTCTTCAAGACCATGCTCGTTGTGGGCATGGTCTTGATCCATGTCTTTCAGCTTCTCGGGCGGTCAATGCCGGTCTGGGTGGATCGGCTGGCCGAGGGCGTGAATCTCATCACTTTTTCCGGCTTTCTCCTCGCCATGGGCATTGGCGTCGGGATGGGGAGCGAGCGGGAGCGGGGGTTTTGGGAGCGGTTGCGGCCGGTGGTGCTGTTGCTCCTTGCCGCCTGGATTTCGGCCTTTGCCTTTGCTGTCCTGGTCGATCGAACCCCGCTTACCTGGGCGTTGGCGCTGGATGTGCTGAGTTTTCGGCGGCTCTTTGGCTGGAGCGAGTTTCTCGCCAGCTTCTTCATGCTCTATCTGCTGCTGGCTTTGTTTCGGCCGCTGATCCTGCGCATGGCGCTGGACCCGCTTTCGTTTGGCCTCGCCGTGGCCCTCTCCTTTGCCTCGACATGGATCGTTGTCGACCTGTGGCTGCCGGCATCGGCAACTCTCCTGGGCACGACACTCTTCGCGAGCTTTCCGCTGCTGCCCTATCTGCCGTGGTTCCTCGTCGGCATCCGGCTGGGGCGGAGCGGGGGGAAACTGGGCTGGGCGCATTGGGCCGTGGCGGCTTTGTGCTCGGGGCTTCTAGCCTTTCAGGTGCAGCAGACGGGCGCCCTGCCGGGTCGCTTTCCGCCGACGGTGCTCTGGGTGATCGGACCGGCTCTGGTGCTCGCGCTCTATTGGGCCTTGGCGCGCCTGCTCGCCGCCCGCGTGCCAAATGTGCTGCTTCTGCCGGGACGGCATGTGCTGAGCTATCTGCTGGTTTCGAACCTGCTCATCTTTTCTGCGCGGCGGATCTGGGGAAGGCCAATCACGGAGGTGGAGACGTGGCTGGGGAGCACGCTGGGCGTACTGGTGGTGATTGGGGTGGGATGGTGGGCGGTGGAGACACGGCGCCGGGTTGCGCCGACATTGGCATCGGCGTCGACGAACTAGCGTCCGGGTGTGCCATAACAGCGGCGTCTTGTTTCTCCCTGAGAAACAAATCGTTGAAGCGACAAATTTGGGGGTGGGGAGCTGCCAGGCGGCTTTTGACGGCGACATG
The DNA here is from genome assembly GCF_040509215.1 of Devosia sp. Taxonomy (GTDB): domain Bacteria; phylum Pseudomonadota; class Alphaproteobacteria; order Rhizobiales; family Devosiaceae; genus Devosia. Next base: position 102 of record NZ_JBEVLL010000348.1, on the reverse strand, counting down.
AGTAAATCAGACGTTCGACTGCATCACATATTTCGCATCGACTCAGCTTTAATCGTGAGATTTATTGCGAACTGCGTCCAGATATATCTTTATGGCAACCAT
>NZ_JBEVLL010000347.1:0-5903 GCF_040509215.1 Devosia sp. | reverse complement strand
ATGGTTGCCCCGTCGCGCCAGAACATGCAGCCCGTCAACGTCAATACGCGCACCGTCGTCCGTCAGGGCTTTGGCGGGGGCGGCGGCTTCAGTTTCGGCGGTTAGGTATGAAACGCATAACCTATCCCGAACGCCAGGGCTGGCGCGACAAGGCGCGCGAAGTCGGCTTCGGCTTCCACGAGATGTATGGCGAGCCCTACTGGCTCGACGACGTCGCCTATGCCTTTACGCTCCAGGAAATCGAAGAGCAGATCGAGGCGCCGAGCCAGGAACTGCACGAAATGTGCATGGACCTCGTCGGCGATATCGTTTCGAGCGAAGAAGCACTCGACCAACTGGCGATCCCCGAAGAGCTGCGCGATCTCGTGCGCGATTCATGGGAGCGCGAAGACCGGCACCTCTATGGCCGGTTCGATCTCGCCTATGACGGCGCGGGACCGGTCAAGCTGCTTGAATACAATGCCGATACCCCGACCTCGATCTTTGAGACGGCCTATTTCCAATACAATTGGCTGATCGACCAGATCGAAGCCGGCGTGCTGCCTGCCGATGCCGACCAGTTCAATTCGGTGCAGGAAAGCCTTATCGAGGCGTTTGGCCAGTTTTCCAAAGCGCCGATCTTCCACTTCGCCGCCAAGACCGACAACGAGGAAGACCGCGGCACCACGGTCTATCTCATGGACTGCGCCGTGCAGGCCGGGCATCGCGTCGAACTGATCGATATCGGCGACATCGGCGTCGATGCGCTGGGTCGCTTTACCGATCTTGAGGATCGGGTCATCGACCGCTGCTTCAAGCTCTATCCCTGGGAGTTCATGCTGCGCGAGAATTTCGCGCCCTATCTGCCGCGCTCGGGACACGCCTTTGTCGAACCCGCCTGGAAGGCAGTCCTCTCCAACAAGGGCCTGCTGCCGCTCCTCTGGAAGCGCTACCCCGATCATCCCAACCTGCTGCCGTCCTTCTTCACCGATGATCCCGGCGCGTCATCGCTGTCGAGCTATGTGCAAAAGCCGCTGCTGTCGCGCGAAGGCGAGAATGTCTCGATCTTCACCAATGGCAAGGAACTGGCTGCAGCGCCCGGCGACTACGGGGCGGAGGGTTTTGTCATTCAGGAATACACGCCGCTCTTTGAAAGCGAGGGCGGCTTTGCTGTGCTCGGGAGCTGGATCGTCGGCGATCGCGCCTGCGGGCTTGGCATCCGCGAGGATCGCTCGCGCATTACCGCCAACCTCTCACGCTTCGTGCCGCACGTGAGTTTGGGCTGAGGGCCGCGCGAGCTCAGCTCGCGTGGCCCTTGGGTTGTCTCAGAGCCAGGGGTTCTCGACCATCGGCCAGATATCCTTGCGCGCCTTGCGGTAATTGGTTTCCGCGGGGCGGTTCGGGTAGGGCTTGCCGGCCGAGCAGTAGATGATCTCGGACGCGATTTTCGAGAACGAGTCGTAGAAGTGGTTGGTCGACTTGATCAGCAGAATTTTCCGCGACTTGGGGTCGATGCCGAGAGCCGAATAAAGGCTCGGGTCAAAGCTCTGGGCGCGGGTTGAGTTGAGGATCACATCGATTCCGTCGAAGTGAATCCAGGCCGCGTCCCCGAAGGGCGCAAAGCTCTCGCCGAAGCGCATTTCGGCGTCGCGGACGAGCTTTCTCACCGTGACGCGCTTGTCGATGGGGCTGCCGGTATCGGGGGCCGACTTGGCGCCGAAGCGGAGCTGGATTTCAGCACCTTCGCCGGCGGCAAAGCAGATCTGGACCGCGATCGGGTCCCAGATGGTGCCGACGGCAACGTCGGTGGCGCCGCGGGAAATGAATTCGGCAAGGAGCACGGTGGCATCGCCCGCCGTACCGCCGCCGGGATTGTCCCAGACGTCGGCGACGACGACAGGGCCCTTTGGCGCCGCGAGGGCAGCGTCGACGGCGGTCTTTTCATCGACCTGTGCCACCATGGTGGTGCCGCGCATGGCGTAGAGTTCGCGGCCGAGTTGTTCAGCAAGGGCCGCGCCCTTTTCCGGATCGTTGTCGGTGACCGCCAGCAGTTTGGTGCCCATTTCGGGCACGTCGCCGGCCATGAAGCCGTGGACGACGGAAAGGGACAAGAGCCCCGGCTCGGACTTTTCGAGCGCCATGAGCTTGTCGACGAAACCGCGCATCGGCTGGCGCGAGGTCGGGAAGACGTCGATCATCCGGCAATCGAAGACGGTCATCACCGGCTTGATCTCTTGCCTGAGGGCGCGGGCGGCGATGTCCCAGAGGTCCCGGGCGCGATCGACGAAGTCGGTATGCGGGAATTCCTTGAAGTAGACGAAGAAATTGGCGGCTTCCGCGCGCTTCTTGGTGAGATGGCTATGCGGATCGAGCTCGGCACAGACGAGAATGTCCGGGCCGACGATCTCGCGGACGCGCGAGAGAATGTCGCCTTCGCAATCGTCATAGCCCTGCGCGACCATGGCGCCATGGAGGCCGAGGACGACGCCGTCCACGGGCATGGCGGCGCGGAGCTGGTCCAAAATGGCGTCGCGCAACTCTTCATAGGTGGTGCGGGCGACAAGGCCAGCGGGATCGGCCCAGGAGGCGCTGCCTTCGATCAGGGTCCAGCCTTCCCTCGCGCACACTTCGCGGCCGACGGTGATCGGCGCGGTGCACAGGGTCGGGGTCGCCGGATGTTCGCCGGGGCCGGCATGGAGCGAAGCTTCAAAGGCGCGCTTGTCGACGGCGATGGGGGAAAATGTATTGGTCTCGGTGGCGAGGGCGGCTGTGAAAACGCGCACGAGAAGCTTCCAGCAAATGAACAAATGAAGGTGCCGAAAGACAGGTCGGCAATTGTGACACTAGCATATCGTTTGCAGGGCTTCACGTAAGAAATTTACATTCTTTGGGGTGGCGGACGGGGGTTTTGGGTATATTTTCGACCAATCCTGCGCCAAAAGAGTAATAGAATTTCATTTTGCCTCAAGGAGGGCCTCATGCCCATCAAGCGTTATGGCGCGGAAAAGTCCGGTGCCGGTGGCCAGAACCTGCCTTTCGCCCGTGCCGTGGAGGCTGGCGGCTTTCTCTATGTTTCGGGCCAGGTGGCCATGAAGGATGGCGAGATCGTCAAGGGTAACATCGTTGAAGAGACGCACCTGACGATCAAGAACGTGCTCGCGATCCTGGAAGAGGCTGGCTACGGGCCGGAACATATCGTGCGCGTCGGCGTGTGGCTCGATGATCCGCGGGATTTCTGGAGCTTTAACGGCGTCTACAAGAGCTATTTTGGCGAGCATCCGCCGGCCCGCGCCTGCGTGCAGAGCCGCATGATGGTGGATTGCAAGGTCGAGATCGACTGCGTGGCTTATAAGGGGCCGTAAGGCACTGAGCTTGCTGGGGGAGGCCCCAATCGAATGAGGGAAAACCAATGACACAAACCTCCCCCTTCCGGCTCGACGGAAAGACCGTGCTCATCACCGGGGCCGGTGGTGGCATCGGGCGCTCGCTCGTGGCGGTGTTTCATGAGGCGGGCGCCAATGTGGTTGGTGCCGATCGTGAGGCAGGGCTGCTCGATGGGCTGCAGATCGTGCGAAAAGTGCTGTTCGACCAGGCTGATATGGCCGGCACGCGGGCGGCGGTTTCGGCCGATATTGCCCAGCATGGCGTCTATGACGCGGTGGTCGCCAATGTCGGGTTCACCCGGGCTGAGCATTTTGGCATGGTCGATGATGCCGTCTGGGCGAGCGAACTCAACATCAATCTCAATGGCGCCTATGCGCTGACCGATCCGGTCATTGCCGCGATGGGCAAGGTTGGTGGTGGCGCGCTGGTGTTCATTTCTTCGGTCAATGCCATCGCGCATTATGGCAACCCCGCCTACTCGGCGGCCAAGGCGGGGCTCGTGGCCTATGCCAAGGGCATTGCCGTCGAGCGTGGGGCCGAGGGCGTACGGGCCAACGTCGTGGCGCCCGGTTCGGTGCGGACGCCGGCTTGGGACCATCGTCTTGCGGCCGACCCGACGCTGCTCGACAATGTGCTACCGCACTATCCGCTGGGGCGCATGGTGACGCCGGTTGAAGTGGCCAATGCGGCGCTGTTCCTCTGTTCGGATGCCGCTTCTGGGATTACCGGCACGCTGCTGCCGGTCGATGCCGGGCTGACGGCGGGCAATCTGCGATTTGTCGATGAAGTGCTGAGGGGCAAATGACCTCGATTTTTGAACTCGAAACCCCGGTTGTCCTTGTCGATCTCGACAAGGCCGAAGCGAACCTGAAGAACGCGCAGGATGCGGCCGACAAGGCGGGGATTAAGCTCAGGCCGCATATCAAGACCCACAAGCTGCCGCGCTTTGCCAAGCGCCAGGTGGAGCTGGGCGCGGTGGGGATCACGGTGCAGAAGCTGGGCGAGGCCGAGGTGATGGCCGATGCAGGGCTGACCGATCTTTTGCTCACCTTCAATATCATTGGCGAAAAGAAGCGCGCGCGGCTGAAGGCGCTGCATGACCGGGTAGATATTCGCGTCGTTGCCGATAGTGCAGAGACGGTGGCGGGGCTGGCTGAGACGTTTGTCGATCCGGCAAAACCGCTGGGTGTGTTCGTTGAATGCGATACCGGCATGGGGCGGTGTGGCGTGCAGTCGCCCGCTGCGGCGCTGGAACTGGCGAAGAAAATCGCGGCGGCGCCGGGGCTGAGTTTTGCCGGGCTGATGACTTATCCGGCTGCCGGAAAATATAGGGAAGCCCAGCAGTGGCTGGCTGATGCCAAGGCGCTGTTCGATGGCGCGGGCGTGGCCCTGCCCGAGATCACGACGGGCGGCACGCCCGATATCTGGCATATGAGCGAGGCGGGCGTGGCGACCGAATATCGGCCGGGCACCTATATCTATATGGACCGCTCGCAGGTTGTGGCCGGTGCCGCGACGTTTGAGCAATGCGCGCTGACCGTGCTGGCGACGGTGGTTTCGCGGCCGACGGATGGCCGGGCTGTTATCGACGCTGGGACCAAGACGCTGACCAGCGATCTCCTCGGCATGCAAGGGCATGGCTATGTGGTGGATTTTCCGGACGCCAAGATCGTCGGGCTGAGCGAGGAGCATGGCACGCTCGATGTGTCGGCTTGTGCGGTAAAGCCGAAAATTGGTGATGTGATCCGCATCATTCCCAATCACTGCTGCCCGGTGAGCAATCTCTTCGACACGGTCACGCTGGTACGTGGCGATGAGGTGCTGGAAACCGTTGAGGTCGCGGCGCGGGGGCGGGTGGACTGAGCGCGTGCTCACTCGCGATTTCTTTGACCGCCCCGTGCTGGAGGTTGCGCCGGAACTGATCGGCGCGACTTTGCTGGTTGATGGGGTAGGTGGAGAAATCGTCGAGGTGGAGGCCTATGACGATAGCGATCCGGCCTCGCATAGCTTTCGCGGGCCGACGCCAAGAAACGTCGCCATGTTCGGGCCGGCTGGGCATGCCTATCTCTACAAGATCTACGGCATTCATTTTTGCCTGAATTTCGTCTGCTTGGCTGGTAGCGCCATCCTGATAAGGGCGCTGCGGCCGACGGCGGGGTTTGACGCCATGCATGAGCGGCGGGGCGGGGTGGTCGACAAGCAGCTTTGCTCGGGGCCGGGAAAGCTTGCCGGGGCGCTGGGGCTCGATCTCACGCAAAACGGCTTGGCGCTGGATGAAGAGCCGTTTCAACTCTTGGCTGCTTCCGCACCGCGCGAGGTGGCGACCGGGCTGCGCATCGGCATCACCAAGGGGGTCGACACGCCCTGGCGGTTTGTCGAGCGGGGATCGCCCTATCTGAGCAAGCCACTGAAATAGTCACCTTGTGATCGCGCGCCGCGCAACTCGCGGGGCGTCGGCCCGTTGGCTCCTGACGAAGGATAGCGCGCGTCAACCGGACGCGGTGGTATGAGGAACGGGCAGGTTTTTCCGGTTTCCCGCC
>NZ_JBEVLL010000346.1:0-17990 GCF_040509215.1 Devosia sp. | reverse complement strand
CCGCCTTTGTCTTGCTGGTGCCTTTCATGCCCGAACTCCTGCTCGAACTTTTTTCCGAGGAAATTCCCGCCCGCTTCCAGCGGCGCGCTGCCGAAGACCTCAAGAAAGCCGTGACCAATGCTCTGGTCGATGCGGGTTTGGTCTATGAGGGTGCTCGCGCCTTTGCGACCCCGCGCCGTCTTGCATTGACGGTTTCGGGCCTGCCGGTCCGCTCGCCCGATACGCGCGAAGAAAAGAAGGGCCCCAAGGTTGGCGCGCCGCAGCCGGCTGTCGACGGGTTCCTGCGTTCGGCCGGGCTCACCTCGCTCGAAGAGGCCAAGGTCGAAAGCGACCCCAAGAAGGGCGACTTTTATGTCGCCGTGATCAACAAGCCAGGCGCCGATGCGGTGGAACTGCTTTCGGGCATCCTGCCGAAGATTTTGACCGATTTCCCCTGGGCCAAGTCGATGCGTTGGGGCTCTGGCAATTTCAATTGGGTGCGTCCGCTGCGCGCCATCACCGCGACCTTTGGCACCGAGAATGACGAGCCTGTCGTCATCCCGTTCGCGTCCAACCAGATCGAGGCCGGCCAGACCACGTTCGGCCATCGCTTCCTGGCACCCGCTGCCATCCGCGTAAAGCGGTTCGACGACTATGTGACCGCGCTCGAGCGCGCCAAGGTCGTGCTCGATATCGACCGCCGGAAGGACATCATCCGCGGCGATGCCGATCAGCTCGCGTTCGCGCAGGGCCTGACCGTTATCCAGGACGAAGGTCTGCTTGAAGAAGTGGCCGGGCTCGTCGAGTGGCCCAATGTGATGATGGGGTCGTTCGATCCCGAATTCCTCACGCTCCCCGAAGAAGTCATCATCGCCACCATCCGCGCCAACCAGAAATGCTTCTGCCTGCGCGATGCCTCGGGCAAGCTGGCGCCGAATTTCATCATTACGGCCAACACCATCCCGTCCGATGGCGGCGCCGTGGTTGTCGCCGGCAATGAGCGCGTTATCCGTGCGCGCCTCTCCGACGCGGCCTTCTTCTATCAGGGCGACCTCGCCATTCCGCTCGAGCATGGCCTGCCCAAGCTTGAAGACATGGTGTTCCACGCCAAGCTCGGCACGCAGTTCGCCATGGTCGAACGGCTTGTGAAACTCGCGGCCGAAATCGCCCCGCTGGTTGGCGCCGATGTCGAAAAGACCAAGCGCGCTGCCATGCTCGCCAAGGCCGATCTCGTCACCGGCATGGTCGGCGAATTCCCCGAATTGCAGGGCCTGATGGGGCGCTATTATGCGACCGCGCAGGGCGAGCCCGCTGAAATCGCCAACGCGCTCGAAATGCACTACAAGCCCGTCGGTCCCTCCGACCGCGTGCCGACCGAGCCTGTCTCGATCGCCGTGGCGCTGGCCGACAAGCTCAACGTGCTGTCGAGCTTCTGGTCGATCGACGAAAAGCCCACGGGCTCCCGCGATCCCTTCGCCCTGCGCCGCGCGGCTCTGGGCGTCATTCGCATCATCACCGAAAACGGGCTCAAGTTCCCGCTCAAGGTCGAGGCCGATCTTCTGGCCTTCTTCCATGATCGCCTGAAGGTGTCGCTGCGCGATGCCGGGGCGCGGCACGATCTTGTCGACGCGGTTATCTCCGCCGACAGCAACGACATCCTGCAGATCACCCAGCGCGCCGAGGCGCTTTCGAGCCTGCTCTCGAGCGATGACGGCAAGAACCTTCTCGCTGGCTATCGTCGTGCGGCCAATATCCTGGCGGCCGAGGAGAAGAAGGACGGAAAATCCTATGCTGGTGCTGTCGATCAGGCGGCCCTGAAGCTGGCCGAGGAAGAGGCACTGGCCTTTGCGGTGGATGCAGTTCACGCTTCCGTGGCGAGCCACGTCGCTAGGGATGACTACAAGGGCGCCATGGGCGAACTGGCAACGCTGCGCGCACCGGTCGATGCGTTCTTTACCGCCGTGCTGGTCAACGACGCCGATCCGGCCGTGCGCACCAATCGCCTGAACCTTTTGGCGCGGCTGCGCGACACCATGCGTCTCGTGGCCGACTTCGGCAAAGTCGCCGGCTAGGAAGTGCTCCTCGCGGTCTGGAAGCAACATTGGAATTGGATCCGATGGCTGCTTCTCGCCGCCGTGATCGGCTGGGGGCTGGTGAGCTTTCGAGGCTGCCAGCGTGATTCCTACCGCTGGGAGATGCCGAAGGAGCTGCAACTCGGCCAAATGGTCGGCGCGGATTTCGATGCCAACCCACTGGCTTGGTGTGGCGGCGGCGGATTTGAGATTGCCGACGAGGTTTTAGCCAAGATGGCGGCCGAAGGTCTCAGCTTTGTCGAAACCATACCTCTTCCCGCAGACTATGATCTATGGCGCGCCACGCCTGCTCCGACGGGATGGACGAGCCAAGGTTCATGGGCAGGACTGGCCTGTGTGGGGAACAGGACCGTAATCGAAGCCGCGTTCTACGGTATCCAGGAGCCGGGGAATTACTATGCGGTCAACAGCTCGTTCGGGTCGATCATACTTGTGCTTCCTGAAGACCGGATGGCCGTCTATACCCATGATGAATATGCAAATTGGTCGATGCGATGAATCGGCGGAACAGGGCAAAATATGAGCGTCGGCCTTCTTGCTTTGCTTGATGATGTGGCCGGCCTTGTGAAGGTTGCGGCCGCCTCGCTGGATGACGTGGCCGGGCAGGCGGCCAAGGCCGGCGTCAAGGCGGCGGGTGCTGTGATTGACGATGCGGCGGTGACCCCGAACTATGTTCAGGGTTTTACCGCCGACCGCGAATTGCCGATTGTGGGCAAGATCGCCTGGGGCTCGATCAAGAACAAACTGCTGTTCCTGTTGCCGGCGGCGCTGCTGCTGAGCTTTTTTGCGCCCTGGCTGATCACGCCGCTGCTGATGATCGGCGGCGCCTATCTTTGCTATGAGGGGGCCGAGAAGGTCTTCCATATGCTCGCCCCGCACGAGGCCGAGCATCATGAGGCCGGGCTTGAACCCATGGCCATCGATCCTCAGACGCTGGAGGATCAGAAGGTCGGCGGCGCCATCAAGACCGATTTTATCCTCTCGGCCGAGATCATGACCATCATTCTCGCGGCCATCGAGGTGCAGGATTTCTGGACCCGCGCAGCGATCCTGGCGGTGGCGGGTATCGGCATTACAGTGGTTGTCTATGGTGCGGTGGCGTTAATCGTCAAAGGCGACGATTTTGGTGTGTTCATGGCCCGCAATGGCCGCACGCCGGTTGGACGGGGCTTTGGCCGCGGGCTCGTGGTCGGCATGCCCTATTTCATGCAGGTGCTGAGCGTTATCGGTACCGCGGCGATGACCTGGGTCGGTGGGTCGATCGTGGCGCATGGGCTTTACGAGTTCGGGCTCAACGGACCCGAAGTGGTCATCGAGACGGCAGCGCACTGGGCGGAACACACATTCCCCGCCATTGCCGGATTTGCCGGCTGGTTTGCCACCGCGTTTGTCGATTTCTTCTTTGGCCTGATCCTCGGCGCGTTGCTGATCCCGGTGGCCGGCTACGTCATTGCGCCAGCCTGGAAGGCCATCAAGGGCGTGCTGCCGAAGCGGGCTTAGGCTTCTCCACCTCTCCCTTGGGGGAGAGGTGAAAATAAAGAGCCTTCAGAACGGCGGCGCGAAGCTCTCGGGTGCCTTCTTCTGCTTGAAGGGCGCCATGCCTTCTCGGGCGAGTTCGTCGGCACGCTCGTTAAGCTCGTCGCCAGCGTGGCCCTTGACCCAGTGCCAGGAAATCTCGTGGCGCTTGGTGGCTTCATCTAGCGCCTGCCAGAGTTCGACATTCTTGACCGGCTTCTTGTCGGCGGTTCGCCAGCCATTTTTCTTCCAGCCGTGAATCCAGCTCTGGACGCCGTTTTTCACGTATTGGCTGTCGGTGTGGATTTCGACCGTGCAAGGCCTCGATAGGGCGTTGAGGCCCTCGATGGCGGCGGTCAGCTCCATCTTGTTGTTCGTCGTCAGGGCTTCGCCGCCCTTGAGTTCCTTGCGGTGCTGGCCGAACTGCAGGATGGCGCCCCAGCCGCCGGGGCCGGGATTGCCCGAACAGGCGCCGTCGGTATGGATGATGACGGTGGTGCTCATGCCAACTGCTCCCGGCGCAGAATGTAGAATTGATGCGGCATGTCGGCCACCACACCTTGATGTGTCTCGGTCATGCCGATCTTTTGAAGCACGCGCCGCGAGGCGGCGTTGTCCATATGGGCAAAGCCGATGAATTTGTCGTCCGGCCGATTGGCGAAGAACCAGTCGCGGAGGCCGATGGCGATCTCGCTGGCATAGCCCTGGCCCCAGTGCTCATGGGCCAGCGAATAGCCGATTTCCGGCTCGCCTTCGAAGGGCGAGAAACCTGCGCGGCCGATAAAGGCGCTGTCGCTCTTCCGCTCGATTGCGAATTTGCCCATGCCATGCTCGGCATATTCGAGGCGCCAGCCGGCGATCCGCTCGACGGCCTTGGCGCGATCATAGACGCGGCCCTGTGCGTCGAGATAGCGGGCGACGAGCGGATTGGCGTGCATGGCCCAGAGCGCGTCGACGAGTTCGTCGCGCCAAGGCACGAGCCGCAGCCGCTCAGTCTCCAGCGCATGCAGCGGGATCATTTTCCCGAGGCCACTTCGAGATTGCGCAATACCTTCGGGATGTTGAAAGCGATGTTCTCTTCCGCCGTGGTCTTGGTCTCGACCGCAACGTCATAACGCGCGGCAAAGGCGTCGATCACCTCTTCGACGAGGCTTTCAGGCGCCGAGGCACCGGCGCTGACGCCGAGGGATTTGATGTCGCCATAGAGCGACCAGTCGATCTCACTGGCGCGATCGACGAGGGTCGCGATCTTGCAGCCGCTGCGCAGGGCTACTTCGACGAGGCGCTGCGAATTGGACGAATGCGGCGAACCGACGACGATCATTGCATCGACCAGCGGCGCTACGGCCTTGATCGATTCCTGCCGATTGGTGGTGGCGTAGCAGATGTCTTCCTTGTGCGGTCCGTTGATCGACGGGAAGCGTGCACGCAATGCCGCGACGATTTCGCGCGTGTCATCGACGCTGAGCGTCGTCTGCGTTACGAAGGCCAGGGTGTCCGGATTCTTCGGGGTGAAGACATTGGCGTCGGCGACGGTTTCGATGAGGGTGACGGCGCCTTGGGGCAATTGGCCCATCGTGCCGATCACTTCGGGGTGACCGGCATGACCAATAAGAACGATTTCGTGGCCTTCCTCGAAGTGACGCGAGGCCTCCACATGCACCTTGCTGACCAGCGGGCAGGTGGCGTCGAGGAAGAACATATTGCGCGATTTGGCATCGGCCGGCACGCTTTTGGGCACGCCATGGGCCGAAAAGACGACGGGAGCCTCGGTCTCGGGGATCTCGTCGAGCTCCTCGACGAAGACCGCGCCCTTGGCCTTAAGCCCTTCCACCACGTATTTATTATGCACGATGGCATGGCGCACATAGACCGGAGCGCCGTATTTCTGCAGCGCCAGCTCCACAATCTGGATGGCGCGATCGACGCCCGCGCAGAATCCGCGCGGCGCGCATAACAGAATATCGAGATGTGGCCGTTTTTCCATGAGAGATCAGATGCTTTCCGCTTCGGTCCAAGTCAAGTGCTGTTGCAGCCGCACCGGAGCCTGAGGCAGTATGAGGTCACGATGATGTCAGGGACGGTTTTACGGTGAGTCTTGCGCAGGAAATGTTTGCGATTGCCCCTGCCGAGGGGAAGGCAAACCTCACCGCCGCCCAATTGAAGCTGCTGGCCGGCAAGGCCCGCTGGATTTTCCGTGTGGGCGAGGCGGGTTTTCCGACCATTCCGACCATTGCGATCACCCGGGCAGCATGGGAAGCCCTGCAGGCCGAGCGCACGCGGCTCGATACGCGGCTGCGCACGCACTGGATTGCGTGCCTTTTCAAGCTCGTGACCAAGGACGGCAAGGCGCCCATGCTGGTGGTGCGCACCTCGGCGGCCAGCCACAATAGCGGGCTGCAGCCGGCCCGCATCGGCATTGCGGCCCCGACAGCGCCCGAGGATTCGGTCGATCCGACCCGGCCGCTGGCCAAGGCCATCAAGCAGGCCTTTGAAAGCTACGGCTTTTCGCAGGGCGGCTGGGCCAATTTCCGGGGCGAAGATGATCGCGCTCGTCAGATCGTGCTCATCCAGTCGACGGCTCAGGGCGAGCTGGAACAGTTTCTGACCCGCAATGCCGCGACCGGCGCGCTGGGGCCAGCGCCACTGAATGGTGCGCCGTTGCCGCGCCTGCCGGAATCCATCGGATCGTTGATTTCGCTGCTCGATGCCAAGGCCGGGCGGCACATGGCCTGCCTTGTCGTCATTCAGAAGGGCAAGGTGCAGTTTCTCTCGGCGCGACCGGTGCAGGCTTCGGCGGCGGCCGAGCTCGAGGCGGCCGTCGATCGCGTGCAGAACAAGATTTGGTCGCCGCACAATGCCGTTAGCCGCGTCGATCCCAATCGCCTGCCGCAATTGCTGCATCCGCGCATCAAGTCGACAGAGGACGTCACCCCGATCGCCACCGGGCTTGGCGTTTCGCCGGGTGCAGCGAGCGGCATTATCACGTTCTCCGCCGAAGATGCGGCGCGGCTGCGGGCGCGGGGCAAGCATTGCATTCTCGTGGTCAACGAGACCGGACCGGCAGACATCGAGGGCATGAAGGCGGCGACGGGGATTCTCACGGCGCGCGGCGGCATGACCAGCCATGCGGGTGTGATTGCGCGTATCACGGGAAAGCCGTGCGTTGCGGGCGTGCGGACGCTGTCGGTCGATACCAATGAAATGATCTGCCGTATTGGGTCGCGCGAGTTGCGGCCGGGCGATCGGCTCACCATCGATGGCAGCGATGGCTCGGTCTATCTCGGCACGCTGCCGTTGGCCCAGCCGCATATTGGCGGCAATATCGGAACCCTGCTCGGCTGGTCGGATGCCAGCCGCTCGATTGCCGTGCGCACCAATGTGGAAACGGTGGAGTCGGCCGCGACAGCGCTGAGCTTTGGCGCGGAAGGCATTGGTCTGGCGCGGTCCGAACACATGTTCTTCTCGCCCGAACGTTTGGTGGCGTTGCGGCGCATGATCCTCTCCGAAGACGAGGAGGCTCGCAGCCTTGCCGTAAACGGCCTCGTCGATTTCCAGACCGGAGACTATTCGGCGCTGTTCTCGGTGATGGGCGGGCTGCCGGTGACGGTGCGTCTCTTCGACCCTCCGCTGCACGAATTTTTGCCGCGTAACGATGAAGAGATCGAGGAAACGGCGGCTTCGCTTGGGGTCGCTGTCCGCGCTCTGAGATTGCGGCTCGAACGCATTGCCGAGGTGAACCCGATGCTTGGGCATCGCGGGGTTCGCTTGGCCATCACCTATCCCGAAATTCTGCAGATGCAGATGCAAGCCGTCATCGCCGGGGCGCGGGAGGCCAGCGAGCGGCTGAACAAGCCGATCCCGGTGGAAGTGATGGTGCCCTTCGTTTCGACCGCCAGCGAGGTTGCCTGGGTGCGCGAGCGCACCATGGCCATCGTCGCCAATTCGGGCCTGTTGAAATCGGAAAAGGTGAAATTCTCGTTCGGGACGATGATCGAGCTGCCGCGCGCCTGCCTAAGGGCGGGGGATATTGCGGGCATGGTCGACTTTATCTCGTTCGGCACCAACGATCTGACGCAGACCACTTTTGGCATTTCGCGCGACGACGCGCCGACCTTCCTGACGGTCTATCAGCGCAAGGGCATTTATGAGCGCGACCCCTTCGTCACCATTGACGAAAAGGGTGTTGGTGAGATGATCTCCATTGCCATCCAGCGGGGCCGGGCGGCCAATCCTCGGTTGAAGATCGGTATCTGCGGCGAGCATGCCGGTGATCCCGTCTCGCTGAAGTTCTTCTCGGGGCTTGGGGTAGACTATGTCAGTTGCGCGCCCTATCGCGTGCCGGTGGCGCGATTGACCCTCGCGCAAGCGGCAACCTGACGCGCCACACTTTTCCATGAAGCCATTTCAATCGCGGGCATTGGTCACGATATAAGAACGTGACAAAAGACTAGCGAAACAAATGGGGGGATAATGCTGGTGATTGGGATCAGGGGTTTCGCGGCGCTGACAACGCTTGGCGCCATGCTGGTGGCCCCAGCCTTTGCCCAGTCCGGAGCGCAATGCGCTGCCATCGGCGGCGATAGCGATCGTCTCGCCTGCTATGACGCGGTGTTTCGCGACGGCGGTGCCGCTGCCGAAGCGCTCAGTGTCAGCTTTGAATCCGAACAGCTTATCCCCGCCCGCCCGAGCGGACGCATGCCGGCGACCATGACCATCGCCTGCGAGGCGGGCAGGTTGAGCGCATCGTTCGCTTACGCCGGAAACACCATGTCGGCGCTGGGGCGCGATGCCGGGATTACGCTACAGGTCGATCTGCAATCGCCGCGTAGCCGGACCTTGCTGGTCAACTCCAACAACACGGCGCTGGTGATCGACAATACGGCCGATACGCTGGCTTTTCTCGATACGCTGGCCGGCGCGCAGAACCTGACGACGCGGGTGACGCCGGTCAATTCCCGGTCTTTGTCCGTGCGCTTCAATCTTGCCGGTGTGCTTGAGCAGATCGAGCCGGTAAGAGCCGCCTGTTCTTAGGTACTGCGACAAATCCGCCAATCACATTTCTGCCGCCTGCTTGCCGCGCTTTGACCCTTTGCGTGCCTGTTTGCCTATTTACTCGGCGCTAACCTTAATCAGAGATCATCACGATCGTCGGCATTTTAGCGTCACTTTTGCCGGTCTTGTTCGTGTTGCGTAGCGTTGAGTAGAGTTTATGGCCCATCCACACCGGCCGGTCGTGCGTCAGCACGCGGCTAGAGCGGTTCGCCGGGGATTGCCCGTCGCCAGGACGATGGCGTTGGGCGTTGTCGCGTCCCTTGCTTATGCAGGCCTTGCAGGCGGCGCCTTTGGCCCGTCTGGCGATCTGCCACAGACCGAAACTTCCAAGCCCAACCTTGCTCTTGCGAGCCTGAGCTATTCCGGCGCCGATCCGGTGATTACCGGGTCTGTCGATCATCTGTTCGATTCAATCAGCTTCACCGGCCCCAATCGGTCTGAAAAGACCGATCGCTACAAGCCGGCGATCGACATTGCTGCCTTTACCCAGAATTTCGAAGAAGCCCGTGTCCGTATCGCCTCGTTGCGCGATCCCGCAGGCGATCCGAACGTGCTTGGCCAGTCGCGCATTGCCGAACTCGACGACGCACCCGAGGAAACCGGGCCGCGCATGTCGGTGGCGTCAATCGATCCGGCGACTGCCGCCGCGCTTGATGCTATTGCCGGGATTGCCCCGCAGACCGCTTCCCTGACGCCGACCGATCCTATCCCTGCCATGGCCTCGGAACAGCTCGCCTACGCCCGCGCCAATGCCCCGGTAACCGGGGCTTACTCGACGACGGCACCGGTTGAGGTTTCCGATCGCGAGAAGTGGTGCCTGGCGACGGCGATCTACTTTGAAGCCCGCGGCGAGGCCTATCGTGGCCAGGTGGCCGTGGCGCAGGTGGTGATGAACCGGGTCAAGGATCATCGCTATCCCGACACCATTTGCGGCGTGGTGTTCCAGAACCAGAACAAGCGCAATGCCTGCCAGTTCTCGTTTGCCTGCGACGGCATTCCCGAGGTGATCAGCGAGCGTGAGCCGTGGGTTCAGGCCGAGGATATTGCCGAGCGCTATCTCGATGGCGAGCTCTATCTGACCGAAGTGGGCAGCGCGACGCACTATCACGCTACCTATGTGCGCCCCACCTGGGCCCCGCGCATGGAGAAGGTGACCCAGATCGGTCTGCACGTCTTCTACAAGTTCAAGCGCGGTTGGTTGTTCGGCTAGCAGTAGCGGAAGCTGGCGGTCGAGATGCAGGTGGATGTCCGCGTCTCGCCGCGATGCGTCTTGTAGGTCGAGATCGAGACGTAGGAATTGCCGCTATAGGTCTTGAGGCGGGTCCACTGGCCATTGTTCCAGCTTGAAAAGCTGAAGCGGTCCCGTGGGTTATCGGGCTCGATGACGCCCGGATACTGCACGTGGGGCGACTCGATACCATCGCTCGAATAGACGCCGGTGGCGGTGCGCTTGATGGTGACATAGCTCACCCGCCCGGCTTCGATTTTCTTGATCACCTGCGTATCGAGCGGATCGGTGGAGACCCAGTCCTCGTAGCGAACGCCATTGTCCTCGTCGAGGATGAGCAGCTTGCTCGGATCGAAGCCGTCGGCACGGACGGAGGCGAGGGACAGCACGAGAGCGGCCGTGATCAGGCTCAAAAGCGTAGGCAGGGTCGGCAGGTTCATGGCAGGCGTCCCATTCTGATCCAGTGCGAGCGCACACTATTAACGGATCAGTAACCATGAAGACGCGGCGAAGCGACCCTTTCCTTAAGCCTTGGTTAATTGTGCCACGGGTTCAGGGGGCGGGGATAAGTTCGGCGATGGCTTCGAAACTGGCAATGAAACGATCGTGCGCTTCACGCGTCGGCCAGGGCTGGATCAGCCGGTCGAAATACTCGATCTCGAAGGCCGCAACGCCCGGCTCGCCGAAGAATTTCGTTGCTTCGGCAGGCTCGAAACCGGCCAGGGTGGTGGCCTCGAAATAGGCGGCTTCCTGGTCCGCTTTTTTCATCTGTTTCTTGAGGGGGACAGATTGGGTCGCGGGCAGGGAAAAGCGCAGATAGATCGCTGAAAGCAGACGGTTTTCAACGTCCTTGTAGTTTCCGCCCATCGCCGTTTTGAAGGGGGAAATGATGTCGCCCATGACATATTCGGGCGCGTCGTGGAGGAGCGTCTGGAGCAGATGCGCCGGGGCGGCCTCGGGGTTAGAGGCGCGGAAGAGCTCGAGCACGAGGACGGAGTGCTGCGCGACGGAAAACGGATAATCGCCAATGGTTTGGCCATTCCAGCGCGCAACGCGGGCGAGGCCATGGGCGATGTCGGAAAGCTCCACATCGACCGGCGAGGGGTCAAGAATATCGAGGCGGCGACCCGACAGCATACGCTGCCAGGCACGTGAGCTTGTGCGGGCCATAGGGGTCGAATTCGTTAGCGGACTGTTGGCGGTGACACTAACAGATGCGTCCGATTCGAGAAGGAATGGTGAAAGGGTGGGGACTTGAAAGAGAGATCCCCGCTTTCGCGGGGATGACACCGAGGGTGTGATGGGAAGTTGCGGAAAGAGGACGAAATTATTCGGCGTCTTCGGTGACGGCTTCGCCGAACTGGTAGGTGGCCCAGGCGGGGAGGGTTAGGGTGACCGGGGTGCCGTCGATGGTGGCGGCTGTGACGTCGGTGATGCGGTCGAGGCGAAGGATGGCGACGGCTTTGCCATCGACGACCTGGCCCACCGTGCCGGCTTCGCGGCCGCCGGCGATGACGGAGGTGCCAGCGGGGGCGGTGATGCCGGAGACCACGACGGGGCGGCGGCGGGCGGTGCCGCGGTGCTTCATGCGGCTGACGACTTCCTGGCCGACATAGCAGCCTTTGACGAAGTCGATACCGTCGAGGATGTCCATGCCGATGTCATGGGCAAAGGTGTCATTGGCAGGGAAGTCATTGCCCTGGTGCAGGACGCCGTTCGCGATGCGGGCCGTGTGGTAAGCCGTCTCGTCGGTTGACCAGTCGGTCGTGGCTTCGACAGGAGCGATAATGCGGAAACCGAGGGCGACGGGGCCGCGACGGTCCTTGTGGGCGAGGTGGGAGGGTTCGGTGGCAAAACCCATGCGATGGGTTTCGCGGAGATCGTCGATGTCGACCTTGGCGCGGAGGCGATACATGCGCATGCGCTTGAAGAAGTCGTCGGCGACGGATTGGTGCACGTCGAGCCAGAGAGCGTCTTCGGACCAGCCGGCGAGGCCTTCGGCGAGAATCTTGCCCTGGGGCGAGAGCAGGGCCCAGAGGCTGGCGGGTTCTTCGGCGGAGGCGGGCATGACGCCGGTGACCACATCATTGATGAGGCGATGCGCATCGGGGCCGGAGAAACGGAAGATGACGCGGTCGCTGCGCAGATGAATGGTCATGATGCCTTGCCTCACGGAGTTTTCCTCCGCTAAACCAGCCCTGAACCGGAACCAGCGGAGACCGCAGACATGGCGCAGTATGACACGATTTTCAAGAACGCGACCGTGGTCAACCATGATGGCGAGGGGCTGGCCGATATTGCGGTGAAGGGCGGCAAGATCGTTGCGCTGGGCACGATCACGGGCGACGCGGCTGAGGTGGTCGATTGCAAGGGGCTGCATATCTTGCCCGGCGTCATCGATACGCAGGTGCATTTTCGCGAGCCGGGCCTGACGCATAAGGAAGATCTGGAATCGGGTTCGCTTGGTGCGGTCATGGGCGGGGTGACCGGCGTCTTCGAAATGCCGAACACCAATCCGCTGACGACCAGCCGCGAAACCTTTGAAGCCAAGATCGCGGCGGGCACCAACCGCATGCATTGCGATTTTGCCTTCTATATCGGCGGAACGCACGAGAATGTCGGCGAATTGGCCGTGCTCGAAAAGCTGCCGGGCTGTGCGGGCGTAAAGGTGTTCATGGGCTCGTCCACCGGCTCGCTGCTGGTTCAGGACGATGCTGGCGTGGAGGCGATTCTGCGCGCTATTTCGCGTCGCGCCGCGTTCCACTCGGAAGACGAATACATGCTCGAAGAGCGCAAGCATCTGCGCGTGCCGGGCGATCCGTCGAGCCATCCCGTCTGGCGCTCGCCCGAGGTGGCGATGAGCTGCACGACGCGTCTCGTGAACCTGGCGCGCAAGACCGGCAAGCGCATCCATGTGCTGCATATTTCGACCAAGGAAGAGATCGTTTATCTCGCCGACCACAAGGATGTGGCTTCGGTGGAAGTGACGCCGCACCATCTGACGCTGGATGAGACGGCTTACACGCGGCTCGGCACCTATGCGCAGATGAACCCGCCGGTGCGCGACAAGATCCATCGCGAGGGCATCTGGAAGGGCGTCGAGAATGGCGTCGCCGATATTCTGGGCTCCGACCATGCGCCGCATACGCGCGAGGAAAAGGACCATGCATATCCTGCGAGCCATTCGGGCATGACTGGGGTGCAGACGCTGGTGCCGACGATGCTCGACCATGTGAATGCCGGAAAGCTGAGCCTGCAGCGGTTTGTCGATATGACGAGCCATGGGCCGAACCGGCTGTTTGGTATTGCCGGCAAGGGGCGCATAGCGGTGGGCTATGATGCCGACCTCACCATTGTCGACATGAAGCGGCGCGAGACGATCACCAATGAGTGGATCAAGAGCCGGGCCGGCTGGACGCCTTATGACGGCGTTGAGGTTACGGGCTGGCCGGTGGGCACGATCGTGCGCGGGCACAAGGTGATGTGGCAGGGCGAGCTGACGGCGCCGAGCAAGGGGCAGCCGATGCGCTTCCTTGAGGCGCTGCAGCAGGGCTGAAAAGCCACTCTTGGAAGAGGTTGAAGGGCAGGGCGTAGGGATAGCTCCCCCTCATCCGGCCCTTTGGGCCACCTTCTCCCCGAGGGGGAGAAGAATGGGCCGGTGATCGCCTCTTATTCCTCTCCGTCTCGGCGAGACGGGTGAGGGCTCACTCCACGCCGGGCACCTTTACGCGCAAAATATCCGTCGTTTCCGGCCCAAAGTTGTAGCGGTCGACGAGGATTGTGTCGGCGCTCTCCCAGTGGAGGGTGTCAAAATAGTCGATGCCGGGCAGGACCAGCAGTTGTCTGTTCTCCTCATAGTCCCAGACAGCGAGGGCGGTGCTGGTCTGCCCCCAGCGCTCGGGGCAGGAGAATTCGGCAGCGACTTGCGGGCCGAAGGGACTGAAGGAAATTTCGCTCGTGGCGTAGGAGCAATCGGCGCGCAGGTTGACGCCGAGGAACATGCCGCCGTCGCGCTCATCGCCGATGTAACCGATGCGGATGCCGGTGACCGGACTGTTATGCGGCTGGTCGAGCTTTTGCGCGAAATAGTCGCCGTCGGGGCTGAGGGCTGCGCCAACGCCGTGGCGGAAAAGCGCTGACCAATCGGCGATGCTGGCCGCTACGGGCGTGCTGGCGGGATTGTTGATGTCCCAGGCTTCGGCCCCGTCGGGATCGGGTGGGGCGTCGAAATGGCGGCCCATGTCGGTGAGGAGCCAGCCTTTGTTGTCAAAGGCCATAAAGGCGGGAAGCCAGCGATCGATGCTCAGGACTTCGGTGCCCTCGCGGGTGATGACCTTGGTTCGCTCATCGTAGAGCGAGAGAGCAACCAGCTTTTCTTCGCGGCTGACGGCAATTCCCGCGGGGCGCGCTTCGAGTGAAATGCCGGGCAGGGGTGTTTCGGCGATGATCGCGCCGGTCGTGGAGTCGACTTCCACAAGGGCGATGGGATCGGTCCGCTCGGTACCTTTGGAAAGGGTTGCGACCAGCAGGTTGCCATTGGCCAGGGTGGTGAAGGTGCCGACATTGCGATTGTCGAAACTGGTGATCTTTGTGCAGGCGCTACCGGAAAAGGGCAGGCCCAGATTTTCGCAGGGCCAGAACCAGCCGGCGCCCCAAGCGTAGATCGTACCGCCGGCCAGAACGACGGCCGCGACGCCCAATAGGCCACCCAGAAATCCCCAACGCATGATCGCCTCCACCGCAAGCCACGCATTTGTTTGGGGGATAAGGGATTTTTTTGTGGCGATGATGACGGTGCCGTTTGGCCCGGTCACGCTTCGGGCAGGGCTGCGCGGCGCGCATGACAGATTCGTCAGAGAGGCGCTTTCATTTAGTAAGTGGGCATATTATATGCGCGCTTATTAAATTTGGGTCCTCCCGATGAAAAGCATGGAGACAGCGCCGATCTTCTATCTGATCCACGAAGTTGGACGGGCTTTTCGCCGCCAGCTCGAGGAGCAGACGCGCGGCCATGACCTGACGCTGCCGCAGTGGCGGATCATCACCAAGCTCGGGCGCGAAGACGGCATGTCGCAGGTGGCGCTGGCATCAGCGATCGATACCGATCCGATGACGCTGAGCGCGATTCTGAAGCGGCTTTCGGATCGCAAGCTGGTGCGCCGGGCGCCCGATCCGCAGGACGGACGGGCCAAGATCGTGACGCTGACGGCCGAGGGGCTGGCGCTCTATCGCATGGTCGAGAGCCTTGGCGTCGAACTTTACAAAACCGCGATCGCCGGCATGGAGCCGGCGGCGACAGAGGCCCTGATCGAGGGCCTGGCACAAATTCGAGACAATCTTGCCGGCGGCGACGCCGAAACGAAGGACGAAGTCTGATGAACGCCCATGCGCCTGAACCCAAGCCCGGCGAGGCGACCCCTGCACCGGCTGATGCCATTGTGACCGCTGCTGAACCGGCAAAGAAGAAGCGCCGTCCCGGCCGCCTCTTGCTGATGGTGAGCGTGCCGGTATTGCTCGTCGCCGCTGGTGGCTATTTCTATCTGACCGGTGGCCGGTTCGAAGAGACCGATAACGCCTATGTGCAGCAGGCCAAGGTGGCCATCTCGGCTGACGTGGCCGGCCGCATCACCGCGGTCGATGTAAGCGAGAACATGGCCGTTCATGCCGGCGATCCGATCTTCACGATCGATGCCGAGCCCTATGAAATCGCGCTCGAACAGGCCAATGCGGCCCTCGGTACGGCGCGGGTCAATGTCGAGCAGCTCAAGGTGGCCTATGCCACGGCCGAAAAGGCGCTGAAGGCGGCCCAGGACGTGCTGGCGATCCAGCAGTCGACCTTTGACCGGCAGGACAGCATGGTCAAGCAGGGCATTGCCTCGACGGCGACGCTGGACACCCCCAAGCTCTCATTGCAGCAGGCCGAAAACGCCGTTTCGACGGCGCAGCAGCAGGTGAACAATGCAGCGGCCGCTCTCGGCGGCAAGGCTGATATCGCGACCGACGACCATCCGGCCGTAAAGACGGCACTGGCGCAGGTGAGCCTCGCTGAGCGCAATCTCGGCAAGACCAAGGTTGTGGCTGTGACCGATGGCGTCGTCAGCCAGATTGCGAGCCTCAATGTTGGGCAGTTCGTTGCTGCCGGCACGACCATTGCGAGCCTGGTTGAAACCCGTTCGAGCTGGGTCGAGGCCAATTTCAAGGAAACGCAGCTTTCCGGCATTTATGTCGGCATGCATGCCGAAGTGATGGTGGACGCCATTCCCGGCAAGCCCATCGAAGGGACCGTGACCAGCATCGGCGCGGCGACTGGTTCGGAATTTTCGTTGATCCCGGCCCAGAACGCCACCGGCAACTGGGTGAAGGTGACCCAGCGCGTGCCCGTTCGTGTGGACTTCGGCGATGACGTGCCGGCCGAACTGCTGCGCTCGGGCATGAGCGCGCTGGTCAGCGTCGATACCGGGGCCAACACGCTTGAGCGCATGACTGGCTCCGCCAAGCCGCTCTGATGTGACGGGCTTACGAGCCCGTCCACTTCTTTCATCAGGAGGCCAGCATGGCCGAAACGCTTTCCCAGCCCGCTCTTGTCGTCAAGAACAAGGGCATGCTCACCCTCGCGCTGATGCTCGGCACCATCATGCAGGTGCTCGACACCACGATCGCCAATGTGGCGCTGCCGCATATGTCGTCGTCTCTGGGCGCGTCGCAGAACGAAATCACCTGGGTGCTGACCTCCTATATCGTGGCGGCGGCTATCGCGACGCCGCTGACGGGCTGGATGAGTGACCGGTTGGGGCAGCGGCGGCTGTTTCTCGGTGCAGTGATTGGCTTTACCGTGGCCTCGGCGCTGTGTGGTATCGCGTCGAGCCTGCCCGAAATGGTGGTCTTCCGCGTGCTGCAGGGCATTTGCGGCGCCATGATCGCGCCGCTGGCGCAGACGGTGCTGCTCAATATCAATCCCAAGGAACGCATCGGCCAGGCCATGGCCATCTATGGCATGGGCATCATGGTGGCGCCCATCATCGGGCCGTCATTGGGTGGCTGGCTGACCGAGACTTTCGACTGGCGCTGGGTGTTTTTGGTCAACGTGCCGGTGGGCGCGGTTTGCGTCGCCATGCTGGTGCTCTTCATGCCCCAGACGGAGATCAAGAACCGGCGCTTCGATTTCTTCGGCTTCGGCATGCTGGCTTTGGGCGTTGGCGCGCTGCAATTGCTGCTTGATCGGGGCGCGGAAAACGACTGGTTCCATTCGCCCGAAACCTGGATCGAACTGGGGATCGTCATTGCCGGGCTCTGGGTGTTCCTTGTCCACTCGCTGACCGCCAAGCAGCCGTTTGTTGACCTGAAGATGTTCAAGGATTTCAACTTTTCGCTCGCCTCGGTGCTGATGGGCGTGATGGGTATCACGCTCTTCTCGGGCCTGGCGCTGTTGCCGCCCATGCTGCAGAACCTGATGGGCTATTCGGTGATTTTCACCGGCCTCTTGATGGCGCCGCGCGGTGCGGCAACGCTGGTCTCGATGATGATCGTGGGGCGAACCAGCGGCAAGGTCGATCCGCGCATCATGATGCTGATTGGTGCCGTGCTGATGAGCTATTCGCTCTGGCAGATGACCAGCTTCAGTCCGGACATGGACTATTGGCCCGTGATCATCACCGGGGCGATGCAGGGCTTTGGCATGGGCTTCCTGTTTGTGCCGCTCTCGACCATGGCCTTTGCCACCATTGCGCCCAGCATGCGCGCCGACGCCACGGCCATGTTCGCGCTGGTGCGCAATATGGGGCAGGGGATCGGCATTTCGCTCGTGAGCGTGGTGCTGACCAATATGATGCAGGTGAACCATGCCGAACTGGCCGAGCGGCTGACGGTCGACTCCATGGCGGTGCAGACGCAGATGCCGGGGCTGATCGCGGGCAATGCGCAGATCATCGCCGTCATCAATGGCCTCGTGCAGAAGCAATCGGCAATGCTCGCCTATCTCGACGACTTCTGGCTGATGCTGCTGCTGAGCCTGGCGTCCATTCCGCTGATCCTGCTGCTGCGGGGCGCGAAGAAGGACAAGAACGCGCCACAAAAGACCAAGGAAGAGTTGGCGATCGAGCGGGCCCACGCCATGGGCGACT
>NZ_JBEVLL010000345.1:0-15137 GCF_040509215.1 Devosia sp. | reverse complement strand
AAATGCCTTACTTCTTCACTTCGCCGGCGTGGTCGGCCGAGGAAAGCTTGGCGCCGCGCTCTTCGATCTGTTCGATCGCTTCGCCGACTGGCGTGTTCGGCGCCTTCATCAGGTGCGCATGGCGGTCGCCGTTATAGGCCCAGTTGACCGCATTGCGCAGCACCTGGCCGACATTGGCGTCGTGGTAGGTCGGGTAGGTTTCGTGGCCGGGGCGGAAGTAGAAGATATTGCCCGCGCCGCGACGGTAGGTCAGGCCCGAACGGAACACTTCGCCGCCCTGGAACCAGGACACGAACACGGTTTCGAGCGGCTCCGGCACGGAGAAGGGCTCGCCGTACATTTCTTCATATTCGAGCTCGAAATAGGCCGGCAGGCCCTTGGCGATCGGGTGGCCCGGATTGACGACCCAAAGGCGCTCGCGTTCGCCCGCTTCGCGCCAGTGGAGGTTCGCCGGCGAACCCATCAGGCCCTTGAACACCTTCGAGTGGTGGCCCGAGTGCAGCACGATCAGGCCCATGCCCTGCCAGACATGTTCCATGACGCGCTTGACGACCACGTCGTCGACCTTGTCGTGGGCCGCATGGCCCCACCAGACCAGAACGTCGGTCTCGGCCAGCACGGCGTCGGTCAGGCCGTGGTCCGGTTCCTGCAGCGTCGTGGTCTTGGTCGAGATATTGCTGTCCTGCGCGATGAGCGAGGCGATCTGGTTGTGCATCCCGTTGGGATAGTTCTCGGCCACGACCTTGTTCTTCTGCTCGTGGACATTCTCGCCCCAGACCAGGGTACGGATCGTCATTGGTAGTCTCCTAGTTTGACTGGCCAGGCGGGGAGGCACCGGCCCTTCCTTGAATTTTCTGCGTCATTCCCGCGAAAGCGGGAATCTCCATCGTGGTCAAGGGAGATTCCCGCTTTCACGGGAATGAGGAGAAGGATTGATCTTGGTGACGACCGTATGGCCGTCACCAAAACTGTGATCGATTTATCGAATCGGCTTGCCTGCGACGTCGAAGCGATGAATGCGGTCCGCCTGCGGGGAAACCTTCACCACCGACCCGCTCTGATAGGTCGCAGTACCGTCGAGGCGCACCACCACCGGCTCTTCCTGGCCCATGTCGAGATAGACATAGGAGTCCGCACCGAGATTTTCGGTATGGATCACAGTGCCTTCCCAGATGCCGTCGGCGCTGACTTCCATGTGCTCGCCACGAATGCCGAGCGTGGTGCAGCCAAACTTGTCGGCCTTGTCGCCGGCAATGAAGTTCATCTTCGGCGAGCCGATAAAGCCGGCAACGAACAGGCTGTCCGGCCGCTCATAGAGCTCCATCGGCGTACCGACCTGCTCGACATAGCCATCGCGCAACACGCAGATGCGGTCGGCCAGCGTCATCGCCTCCACCTGGTCATGCGTCACATAGATCATGGTCACATGGTCCATGCTCTCATGGAGCTTGGCGATCTCGATACGGGTCGCGACGCGCAGTGCCGCGTCGAGGTTGGACAGTGGCTCGTCGAACAGGAACACCTTCGGATCACGCGTAATGGCGCGGCCGATGGCAACGCGCTGGCGCTGACCACCCGAAAGCTGCTTGGGCAGACGGTCGAGATACTGCCGGATCTGCAGCATGTCGGCGGCCTTTTCCACGCGCCGCTGGATTTCTTCCTTGCCCTTGCCCTTCTCGAGCGTCAGGCCGAAAGCCATGTTTTCGTAGACCGTCATATGCGGATAGAGCGCATAGGATTGGAACACCATGGCAATGCCGCGCTTGGAAGGCGCCAGCGCATTGACCAGCTTGCCGTCGAAGAGCATCTCGCCCGAGGTGATATCCTCAAGGCCCGAGATCAGGCGCAGCAAGGTGGATTTGCCGCAGCCCGAGGGGCCGACAAAGACCATGAACTCGCCCTTGCGGACTTCCAGGTCGACGCCCTTGATCACGTCGACCATGCCAAAGGACTTGCGGACATTGCGAAGTTCGATCGCAGCCATTTTCTAAAACTCCTTAGCCCTTCACGCCGCCGGCCGTCAGGCCCGACACGATTTTGCGCTGGAAGACGAGAACGAGGATCACCAGAGGCACGGTGACGATGACCGAGGCAGCCATGATGTTGCCCCAGGGGATTTCATATTGGGTGCTGCCCGAGAGCAGCGCGATGGCCACCGGCACGGTGCGGGTCTCGTTGCTTGACGTGAAGGTCAGTGCAAAGAGGAACTCGTTCCACGCCCCGATAAAGGCCAGGATGCCTGTGGTCACCAGCGCCGGCCACATCAGCGGCATGAACACGCGAGTGATGATGACCCAGGGCGAAGCGCCGTCGACGATCGCCGCTTCTTCGATTTCCACGGGCAGGTCACGCATGAAGGTTGTAAGAACCCACACGGTGAACGGCAGCGTAAAGATCGTATAGGAGAAGATCAGCGCCCAGGGCGTGTTGTAGATGCCGAGGGCCCGGATGACCTCGAAGAGGCCGGCGAGCACGGCCATCTGCGGGAACATCGAAATCCCGAGGATGGTCAGCAGCAGCAGCCCCCTGCCCCGGAACCGCACGCGGGCCAGCGCAAAGGATGCCGTGATGGCGAGGAACAGCGCCAGGATCACCGTGACCGATGACACGAAGATCGAATTGAGCAGGTTGCGTGGGAAGCTGCCCGAATTCAGCACGTTCCAATAGTTGTCGAGGCTGAACGAGGTTGGCCAATAGTTGACCTGGAACAGCGCCGTGCCGGACTTAAAGCTGGTCAGGATCGCGTAGTAGAAGGGGAACACGCTCACCAGAACGATGAAGCCAACCAGCAGGTAGAACAGCGTCCACTTGGTTGCCTTCCAGAGATCGAAGGTCGCACCCATTATCGGTCTCCCCCGTCAAATTTCACTTGTCCGAGCCAGATATAGAGGATGGTCAGGACGGCGATGATCAGGAACAGCAAGGTCGACATGGCCGAGCCATAGGCGAACTTGTCGAAGTCGAAGAGATTTTCGCGCGCCAGCACGCTCATCGTCTTGGTCGCCGAGCTATTGGGCGTCAGCACATAGATGAGGTCGAAGATGCGCAGCGCGTCGAGCAGGCGGAAGATGATCGCCACCATCAGCGCCGGTCGAACCAGCGGCAGCGT
Source organism: Devosia sp. (assembly GCF_040509215.1). Lineage (GTDB taxonomy): Bacteria > Pseudomonadota > Alphaproteobacteria > Rhizobiales > Devosiaceae > Devosia. Next base: position 12,028 of record NZ_JBEVLL010000345.1, on the reverse strand, counting down.
GATCTTGAAGAACTGCTTGACCGGATGCACGCCGTCGATTTCGGCGGCTTCATAGATATCCTTCGGGATCATCTGCAGACCGGCAAGGATCAACAGCGCCATGAACGGCGTCGTCTTCCAGATATCCACGATCAGCACCGCGGTCATCGCCGTGTCGGCCGATGCGGTCCAGGCGACCTTCTGGCTCAACAGGCCAAGCCGCATGCCCAGATCATTGAGAATGCCGAATTGGTCATTGAGCATCCAGCCCCACATACGGGCGGAAACGATGGTCGGGATGGCCCACGGGATCAGGATGGCGGCGCGAACGATACCGCGGCCCTTGAACTCGGCATTCAGCACCAGCGCGACCATCATCCCGAGCACAGCTTCGAAAAGCACCGAGACAAAGGCGAAGCGCACGGTATTCCAAACCGCATTCCACCAGGCCGGATCGACCAGCAGGCCGCGCCAACGCACCGAGCCGCTTTCAAGCACAGTCCAGCGCAGGTAATTGCCGAGGCCGATCCACTGCGCCCCTTCAAGATTGGTCAGTGAGGCGTCGGTGAAGGAAAACCAGATCGAGCGCAGCAGCGGCCAGCCGGCCACCACCGCAAGCGCGATCAGCATTGGGATGAGGAACAGGCGCGCGGCGCGAATGCGCTGCTGGCTCAGTTCCGATTTCACTTTTGGCGCAGCCACCCTGGTGGAAGACGCCAGTGTTTCGGTTGTCATCGTTGCTCCTCCCAACGCCTATGGTCATCTATTGCGCAAGGCGGGCGGCGGGAAATCCCAGCCGTCCGCCTTGTCATTGGGCCCTGGGAGGACTTACCAGGCGTCGCCCTTGAGGTCGGTCAGATCGGCTTCGAGAACTTCAAGATTCTCGGCGGCAGTGCCATTGCCCGAAAGGGTGTCATGCACAGCGCTCCAGAACAGCGAGGAGACCTCGTTGTACTTCGCCTGGGTCGGAGCGGACGGACGCGGCACGGCGTTCTGGAAAATTTCCTTCCAGGCCGGGATGATCGGCTGCTGCGCTGCGATATCGGCGTCGTCATACAGCGCTTCGATCGTGGGCAGGTTGGACTGCATCAGGGCGCGTTCCTTCTGCACTTCGGCCGAGCTCAGATAGAGCGCCAGCGCGATGGCGGCATCCGGATCGGGCGTGTACTTGGAAACGGCAACGTTCCAGCCGCCGAGAGTGGCAGCCGAACGGGCTTCCGGGCCATCACCGGCCGGGAGCGGAGCAACGTCGAACTTGCCGGCAATCGGGGAGTCCGCGCCATTGCCGAGCGAGTAGGCATAGGGCCAGTTGCGGTGGAACACGGCATTGCCGAGCTGCCAGACGCCGCGGCTTTCTTCTTCCATATAGGCCAGGTTGCCTTCCGGAGAGATGGTGCCAACCCAGCTGGCAGCCATGTCGATTGCCTTGGCAGCCTGCTCGTTGTTGATCGAGATGGTGCCATCGGGCTCGACGATCTGGCCACCGCCGAAGGACTTCACCCATTCAAGGGCGTTGCAGGTCAGGCCTTCATAAGCATTGCCCTGGAACAGGAAGCCCCACATTTCCGGGTTACCGGCGGCGCGTTCCGCATCCATGATTTCCTTGGCGGTCGCTTCAAGCTCGGCCCAGGTAGCAGGAACGGTCTTGCCGTACTTTTCCAGCAGGTCCTTGCGGTAGTAGAGCGCCGGAGCGTCGGTGAAGGCCGGCAGTGCCACGAGCTTGTCGCCCACGGTCTGGGATTCGATGATCGAGGGGAAGTGGTCGCCCACGACATCCTTGGCGGCTTCCGACAGATCGAGGAACTGGTCGGCAAGCTGGGGCGCCCAGATCACGTCGGTCTGGTAGACGTCGATGTCGGTATTGCCGGCAGCCAGCCACAGCTTGTACTGGCCGAACTGGTCAGTGGTCGAGGACGGCATCGGAACGATGGTCACCTTGTTACCCGTGTCGGCCTCGAACTTGTCGAGCTGGCCGCGCAGGAACTCAAGGCCCGTGCCCGTATCGCCGGAAACGATGGAAAGCTCGGCAGCCTGCGCCGCACCAGCTACCAGCGTCACGCTCGTCAGCATCGCGACAAGCAACTTGTTCAGTGTCATTGGAAATCCTCCCGAAAGAAATCTTGCACAGGGAGGCAAAACGGCGCGGCCCGACGCATCACGCGTGAGCCCGCAAGTTCCTCCCCTAAAACGCCCGCCCCGCCGTTCACGCCAGCAGATTTTCAAAGCGCTTTGGATGAAAAGGAACCAGAGCCACAGAACACTGTCAAGCACCGAGCAGCGGCAATCTTCACCATTTTTGCAAGCATTTACAAAATATCATTCATTTTCAATTACTTAGAAATTGCCAACCTCCACTTCCCGGCCAAATCGTTAAAATTGATCTGATGTACGCACCTCAACCAAATCCAAACTTTTGAGCCCCCTTGCATCAAAAATTGAAATCGCTTTGAATGCGCTTTGGAGGAGTAAGGCAAAGGCTCTGGTCAAAGAGCCCTGCCTGCCCTAATGGCTAGGCGAACAGAGCGGCCACAAGGCCAAACCCCGGAAAACCGGGCGCGCCGAAACCATTTGGGCCATAAGCCGCTATGAGATTGAAAGACCTTGCCGAGCATCTCGGCCTGTCGCAAACGACGGTGAGCCGTGCGCTCAATGGCTATCCTGAAGTCAAGGAAGCGACGCGCGTGCGCGTTTCCGAGGCGGCGGCACAGCTTGGCTATCGCCCCAATGCCAGCGCGCTGAGGCTGGCAACCGGTCGCGCCGGCGCTGTCGGCCTCGTCTTGCGCGGCGCTGATGAGCTCGGCCCCCACATGTCCGAATTCCTCTCCGGCCTCAGCGGCCGCATGGTGGCGCAGGATATCGACATCGTCGTCACCACTGTCGCCTCGCATCAGGAAGAGCTGTCAGCCTATCGGCGTTTGGCCGCCAGCCAGCGGGTCGATGCGATGATTCTCCATTCGCCGACCCTCCACGATGAACGCGCCGAACTATTGCTGGATTTGAAAATTCCCTTCGTCCTGCATGGTCGAACCAACGTCACCCGCCCGGTCGCCTGGCTGGACATCGACAATACCGGTGCCCTCGAACGCGCCACCAGCCACCTGCTCGATCTCGGCCACCGCCGCATCGCCCTGCTCAATGGCGGCAAGGGCCGCACCTTCGCCGAGCATCGCGAGCTGGGCTACATGGCTGCCCTGTCAGCCCGCGGCGTAGCCTTCGATGCCGGCCTTATCGGCAATGCCATCTTCACCGACGAGGTCGCCTTCCGCATCACCCAGTCCATGCTGGAGTTGCGCCCCCGCCCCACCGCGTTCCTCGCCGGCTCGATGATGACCGCACTCGGCGTCTTCCGCGCCATCCGCCAGGCCGGCATGACCCTGGGCACCGACGTCTCCATGATCGCCCACGACGACGTCTTCCCCTATCTCAACGCCGACAACATGTACCCCACCATGTCGACCACGCGGTCATCCATCCGCCTCGCCGGCTCCCGCATCGCCGAACTGCTGCTGCAATTGCTTGGCGGCAAGCCCGCAGCCGACATCCACGAACTCTGGCCGGTAGAACTGGTCCTGCGCGAAAGCTCCGGCCCCGCACCGCTGTTCTGAATCAAAACCTCACGCGCCGAGCCTAAACCCCTTCATCCGCTCATAAAACGGCCGCGCTTCATCCGCGATCTGAGCCAGCCACCCCGGCAATGGCCCAATCGCATCCGGCGGCGAAAACCCGGTGCTATTGTAGACCGCATTATACCAATGCGGCCCCCAAACCCCATCCTCCGCATGCGCCCCGTTAGGCCAATTCAACATGGCCGGGTCCCAGTCCAGCCCCACCGCCGCGCATAGCGCCGACAGCGTCCCCTCGGGATCGCGCCTGATATCGTCGCTATCGACCACGACCGGCGCCTTGCCCGTCCGCTCCGCCACCCGCTCGAACAGCATCGCCTGCCCTTCGAACCCGATATCGGCCAGCGTCACACTTTCCCGCTTCTGTGCATAGGACGCCAGCACCCGCTCCGGCGCACGCAGCAGGAACACATTGGTGACCTCGTCCATCCAGTCGAGCGGAAAGCCGTCCACCATATGGTGGCTCATATGCTTCTGATACCAGACCGTTTTCCCGCCCGGTACCGGCCCCAGGATATAGCGCACCACCTCATCTGCATCCTGCGGCTGCGACGCCATCACCTCTTCACGCATCGGATGATCGAGCCCCGTCGCCTTGAGATAAGCGGCATAAAACGGCTCATCGCTGACAAAACTATCCGCCCGCGAGGAGAAGCTGCGCATCATCGCCGTGGACAGATTCCGCGGCCCCGACCACATGGCAATCCTTCTTACTTCGCTCATGGCCGGAACGTCTCCGCTTCGATCAATTCGCGATAAAGCCCCGCCAGCCGCGCTGTCATTTCCCCCGGAATCGGGCTCGGCCCCGTCAGCGGATGCCCCATCCGGCGCCCATCCACTTCCCGCACCGATGTCAGACCCGCAAACGTGCCCGTCACAAAAGCCTCATCAGCCCCATAAACGTCTGTCAGCGAAAAATTCTTCTGCCGCACGGTGATCCCTGCCGCCTCGGCGACCCGGATAATGTTCCCGCGCGTAATTCCCCCGAGGCAATAATCGCCCGTGGATGTCCACACCTCACCCCGCCGCACGATGAAGAAATGCGTCGAATTACACGTCGCCACAAAACCCTGCGGGTCCAGCATCAGTGCCTCATCCGCGCCGGCCTTCGCCGCCTGGATACAGGCCTGGATGCAATTCAGCTTCGAGTGCGAATTGAGCTTTTGGTCCTGCATATCCGGCGCCGTCCGCCGGATCGTCGAAGTAAACAGCGAAATCCCATCGGGCTTCGGCGAAGGCGCCTTGAATTCGGGAATGATGACAATGGTCGCATCGCCAATCGTCACGCGCGGGTCCTGATAAGGCGTCGCCTTGATCCCGCGCGACACCATCAGCCTTATATGGACCCCGTCCTCCATCCCATTGGCGGCGACACAATCAAAAATGCGCTTCACCAGTTCGTCCGGCGTCAGCCCCACCGAGAAGTCGAGCGTCTTCGCCCCTTCATAAAGCCGCTCGAGATGCGCCCAGAGAAACGGAATGCCGCCCTTGTGCAGCCGCAGGCCTTCCCAGACGCCATCCCCCAGCACGAACCCCGAGTCGAAAACCGACACCACCGCCTTGTCCCGCGGCATCAACTGGTCATTGACGGCAATGAGAATGGAAGCATTGCGCGGATCATCCGCATAGGCATGAACGCCATAGGCCATAGAGAGAGGCTTTCGCTAGTTTAGTCGTGGCGAAAACATCTCCTCTCACCGCCGCAAAGTCGAGGCCCACAGAAATTTTTGACCATCTGGACGAAACTGTCACAATTGGGCAATGTCACCTCGCGGCTGGGAGGACGCGAGCAGATGGGCAAATAGGCGCAATATACTGAGGTTGCGGCAACTATCGCCCGCTCACGGGCGACTCCGAGCCGTCATGCAAGTGTCATTGCACTGTCATCTCGCCCCTCTACTCCCTCGCCCGTTCGCAGCGGCTCTCCCCCTTGGGAAAGCCCGCGACTGCTCATTCAGGGAGACAAAGAATGACGTTCAAGTCTGCGCTGACCACCTCGGTTTCGCTTCTCACCGTGCTCAGCTTCGCGGCTCCGACTTTCGCCCAGACCGATCTGGCAGCGCTTTACGAAGCCGCCAAGACCGAAGGCCAGCTCACCGTGATCGCCCTGCCCCATTCCTGGTGCAACTATGGCGGCGTGATCGAAGGCTTCAAGGCCGCCTATCCGGGCATCACCGTCAATGAACTGAACCCCGACGCCGGTTCCGCCGACGAGCTCGAAGCCGTCCGCGCCAACAAGGGCAATACCGGCCCGCAGGCTCCGGACGTTCTCGACATCGGTCTCGCCTTTGGCCCGCAGGCCAAGGACGAAGGCCTGCTTGAGGCCTATAAGGTCTCGACCTGGGAAGAAATCCCGGACGATGCCAAGGACGCTGATGGCTTCTGGTACGGCGACTACTATGGCGTGCTCGCTCTCGGCATCAACAAGGACATCATCACCGGCGACAATCCGACGTCATGGGCTGACCTGAACAAGGACGAGTTCGCCAACTCCGTCGCTCTGGCTGGTGATCCGCGTACTGCCAACAACGCCATCATGTCGGTCTTTGCCGCTGGTCTCTCGACCGGTGCCGCTCAGGACGCTGCCGCTCAGGCTGGCCTCGAATACTTCAAGGCTCTCAACGACAAGGGCAACTTCGTCCCCGTCGACGCTGAAGCTGCCGCCATTGCCCAGGGCACGACCCCGATCGCCATCAACTGGGACTACAACCTGCTCGCCGCTCGCGACAACCTCAACGGCAACCCGCCGATCGAAGTCGTCGTCCCGTCCGACGGCGTTGTGGCTGGCGTCTACGTCCAGGCCATCTCCGCCTTCGCACCCCACCCGAACGCTGCCAAGCTCTGGATGGAATACCTCTATTCCGACGAAGGTCAGCTCGGCTGGCTCGCTGGCTACTGCCACCCGATCCGCTTCAACGCCCTCGCCGAAGCCGGCAAGCTCCCGGCCGACCTGATGGCCAAGCTCCCGGCCGCTGAGAACTATGCCAAGGCCGTGTTCCCCTCGATCGAAGAGCAGAACGCCAACAAGGCCACCATCACTGGCGGCTGGGACTCCACCGTCGGCGCTTCGGTTCAGTAATCTGACATCCAGCACCCGCCGGCTTCCGGCGGGTGCACTTATCTCCACGTCGTCATTGCCCGGCTTGTCCGAGCAATCCATGCGGTGCCGGAGATGGACCACCGGGACGAGCCCGGTGGTGACGACGCCTGATAGTCTCGAGGCACCGCAAAATGACCGACATCGCCGCACCACCAAAACCACACCGCCGCATCCCCTGGGACAGCCTCGCGGTTCTCCCCTTCGTCATCTTCGCGGTGATGTTCCTCTTCCTGCCCACCCTCTCGCTGATGGGCGCCGCCTTCACCGATCGCGCTGGCAATTTCACATTTGAAAACATCGCCGGCCTCTTCACCGACCAGATCATGGCCGCCTACTGGATTTCGATCCGGATTTCTGGCGCCTCCGCCATTCTCGGCGCTCTGATCGGCTTGGCGCTCACGCTCGCCATCATCCGCGGTAAGCTGCCCCAGGGCCTTCGCTCCGCCGTCATGACCTTTTCCGGCGTCGCCTCCAATTTCGCCGGCGTCCCCCTGGCCTTTGCCTTCATCGCCACCCTCGGGCGCCTTGGCCTCGTCACCATCATCCTCAAGACCGTCTTCGGGATCGATATCTACCGCTCCGGCTTCAACCTCTTTTCCTTCTGGGGCCTGACGCTCACCTATCTCTACTTCCAGATCCCGCTGATGGTTCTCACCATCGCCCCGGCCATCGATGGCCTCAAAAAGGAATGGAACGAAGCCGCCCAGACCCTCGGCGCCTCGACCTGGCAGTTCTGGCGCTATATCGGCTTCCCCATCCTCTGGCCGTCTGTCCTCGGCACCCTGTCGCTCCTCTTCGCCAATGCCTTCGGCGCCATCGCGACCGCCTGGGCGCTCACCGGCTCGAACCTCAACATCGTCACCGTGCTGCTCTACAATCAGATCCGCGGCGATGCCCTGCAGAACCCCGGCCTCGGCGCCGCGTTGGCTTTGGGCATGATCGTCATCACCTCGCTCGCCAACGTCATCTATCTCGTTGTCGCCGCCCGCGCCGAAAGGTGGATGAAATGAAGTCCGACAAGTTCTGGGCCTGGCTCGTCTTCATCCTCGGCGGCGCCTATTTCATCGTCCCGCTCGCCGCCACCTTCGAATTTTCCCTCCGCATGCGCCGCGGCGAATACAGCTTTGACGCCTATGCCTCGGTCTTTGCCGACCCGTACTTTGCGTCGAGCTTCACCTATTCGGTCGTCGTCGGCCTCTTCACCATCATCGTGGGCATCCTCGTCGTCGTCCCGGCGGTCTATTTCGTCCGCCTGCGCATGCCTTGGCTCAAGCCCATCATGGAGTTCATCACCCTCCTGCCGCTGGTCATTCCGGCGCTGGTGCTCGTCTATGGCTATATCCGCCTCTACGGCTCCTCCTCGATGATCCCCTTTACCGGCAGCGTTTTGGGCACCGATATCCTCCTGACCTGCGCCTATGTCACTCTCGCCCTGCCCTATATGTATCGGGCCGTCGACAACGGCATGCGCACCATCGACATCGGCACCCTGACCGAAGCCGCCCAGATCGCCGGCGCCAACCAGCTCCAGATCATTGGCCAGATCATCCTGCCCAATATTCTCGTCGCCATCCTCTCCGGCGCCTTCCTCACATTCGCCATCGTCATTGGCGAGTTCACCATTGCGAGCCTGCTCAATCGGCCGGCCTTCGGCCCCTATCTCGTCGGCATCGGTACCAACCGCGCCTATGAGCCCGCCGCGCTCGCCATCATCTCCTTCATCATCACTTGGGGCGCCATGGGCATGATCAACGTGCTCGGCCGCTTCGCCCCCCGCACTTCTGCCAGGACCGATTGACCATGGCCGCCTTCCTCGAAGTTTCGAACCTCGTCAAATCCTTCGGCACCAATACGGTCGTGAAGGGCGTCAACTTCGCCTTCGAAAAGGGCGAATTCATTTCGCTCCTTGGCCCCTCGGGCTGCGGCAAGACCACGATCCTGCGCATGATCGCCGGCTTCGAACGCCCCACCTCCGGCGCCATTCGCGTCGATGGCGAAGACCTCACCCACCTCAAGCCCAATCAGCGCAAGCTCGGCATGGTCTTCCAGGCCTATGCCCTCTTCCCCAACCTGACTGTGGGCGAAAACATCGCATTTGGCCTCAAGATCGCCGGCATGCCCGCCGAACAGCGCCGCGCCCGCGTCGAGGAAATGCTCAAACTCATCGGCCTCCCAGGCTTTGAGAAGCGCTATCCCTACGAAATGTCCGGCGGCCAGCAACAGCGCGTCGCCCTCGCTCGCGCCATCGCCCCCAAGCCGCGCCTCCTCCTCCTCGACGAACCGCTCTCCGCCCTCGACGCCAAGATCCGCGTCTCGCTGCGCGAAGAAATCCGCGCCATCCAGCAAGACCTGGGCATTACCACCGTCTTCGTCACCCACGATCAGGAAGAGGCCATGTCCATCTCCGATCGCATCGTGGTCATGAACGCGGGCAATATCGACCAGATGGGCTCGCCCCACGAGATCTACAATCGCCCGGCGACCCGCTTCGTCGCCACCTTCGTCGGCCAGCTCAATACGCTCCCTGAGACCACCTTCGGCCCCAGCCGCGCCATCCGTCCCGAGCTGATTTCCCTCGCCCCGCGCCCCGAAACCGACACGACCCTGACCGGCACCGTCTCCGACGTCGGCTTCCTCGGCTCCGTCGTCCGCCTCCGCGTCGATGTCGCCGGCACCCCCATCAACATCGATACGTTCAACGGCAACAACGCCACCCCACCCCAGCGCGGCGACGCCATCACCCTGCACCTTGCCGCCAAGGACGTCCTGACGCTCGGCGCATAATTCCGCGCGTCGGCCTCCGCCCCTCCATCTTCATTGCCGGGCGTGTCCCGGCAATCCATCCGGTATGGACACCGGGATGGTGCGGCATGCCGTCCGCATGCGCACACCCCTCCAAATACCCTTTGACCACTCACCCCGCCGCGGCCCATTCTCGCGCCAACACAACCGGGAATCGCGCCATGGACACCACCTTCGTCACGACCGAATGGCTCGCCGCCCACCTGAGCGACCCCAACCTCGTCGTCGTCGACGCGAGCTGGCACCTGCCCAACGCCTCCCGTAACGCCCAGGCCGAATACCTTGCCGGCCATATCCCCGGCGCTGTTTTCTTCGACATCGACGGCATCGCCGACACCACCACCCCCCTGCCCCATATGCTGCCATCGCCGAGCGACTTTGCCCACATGGTCGGCGCGCTCGGCATCGGCAGCGACATGACGATCGTCATCTATGACGAACTGGGCCTCTTCAGCGCCCCCCGCGTCTGGTGGACTTTCAAGACCTTCGGCGCCGAAAAGGTGCATATCCTCTCCGGCGGCGGCCCAAAGTGGCGCGCCGAGCGCCGTCCCCTTGAAGCCGGCCTCGTCGCCCGCGGTCCCGCCCATTTCGACGTAGACTTCCATCCCGACCGCGTCGTCGATTTCGACGCCGTGCGCGATCGCAGCCAGGACGAAGCCGCTCAAATTCTCGACGCCCGCCCGGCCCAGCGCTTCCACGCCGAAGCCCCCGAGCCCCGCCCGGGCGTCCGCGCCGGTCACATCCCCAATAGCCGCAATATCCCGGTGAGCCTGCTCTCGGAAAACGGCGCCATGAAATCCCCCGAGGCGCTCGCCGCAATCTTCGCCGAGCGAGGCGTAGACCTGACCAAGCCCATCATCACCTCATGCGGCTCCGGCGTCACTGCTTCGACCCTGGCTCTGGCGCTCGAGCAAGTCGGCGCCAAGACCGTCGCCGTCTACGACGGCTCCTGGTCCGAATGGGGCGCAAGGCCGGACGCGGAAGTCGAAAGCTAAAAGCGCCGCTTCATCCAAGCGCTCACAACTCTGTCCACTCTCACCACGTCATTCCCGCGAAAGCGGGAATCTCCGTTTCCATGCCGGGCTAAGCGCTCCCTCACTTTCCCGCAATCTTACCGGATTTTAATGTAGCCAAACCGCGCAAGCTGTTAGGCTCGCTTCGATTTTGCGCGCCCCCCGCATTTGAGGTTTTCTTTTGATCCGGCAGTTTCTTGCCTCCATCGCGGTTATCGCCGCGGCCGCCTTTGCCTGGCTCTATTTTGCGCCCGGCGCTCCCCAGGTTTTGACCAATGCCGGCATCGTCCTGCCCTTCGGTCCCCAGGCCGAGGCCGCTCAGGCCCCAGCGCCCCAAGCCGGCGCACAAGGCCAGCGCCCCGGCGGCGGACCTCCGGCGGCGGGTGGCGGTCGCCCCGGCGGTTCCGGCGCCCGCGCCACCAATGTCATCACCACTGGCGTTACGCTGGTCCGCATCAACGACACCCTTGCCGCCATCGGCGAAGGCACGCCGGTGCGCTCGGTAACTGTTGCCGCCACCTCGGGTGGCGAACTCACCGAAGTGCTCGTCCGTCCCGGCCAGATCGTTGAAGCCGGCGCCACGATCGCGCGCTTCGACGCCGCCGCCGAACAGATCGAATTCGACCGCGCCCAGCTTGCCCTCGATGATGCACGCGCCACGCTCACCCGCACCGAGGGCCTCGCCAGCAACAATGTCGTCGCCGGGACAGCTCTCACCGCCGCCCAGCTCAGCGCCGCCAATGCCGAACTCGCCCAGCGCAATGCCGAAATGGCCCTCACCCGCCGCACCATAGGCAGCCCCATTAGCGGCAAGGTCGGCCTCATCCGCGTCACCCCCGGCAATTACGTGCCAGCCCAGACCACCGTCACCTCCATCGACGATACCTCGTCCATCCTCATCGATTTCTGGGTGCCCGAGCGCTACGCCGCCCAGATCGAGCCCGGAATGCCGGTCACGGTCAATGCCGTGGCCCTGCCCGGCCAGGTTTTTGGCGGCGATATCTCCGCCATCGATACCCGCATCGATCCGGCCAGCCGCACCCTGCAGGTCCAAGCCGAAATCCCCAATCCCGAAAATCTCCTCCGGGCCGGCATGAGTTTCACCGTCTCGATCGCCTTCCCCGGCGAGGAATATCCGGCGGTAAACCCCCTCGCCATCCTCTGGTCGGCCCAAGGCTCCTATGTCTGGAAATACCTCGACGGCAAGGCCACCCGCGTCATGGCCGAGATCATCCAGCGCAACAGCGACGGCGTGCTGGTCCGCGCCGACCTCAAACCCGGCGACGCCATCATCACCGAAGGCATCCTGCAGTTGAGCGAAGGCGCGACCGTCACCCTGCTCGAAGGCCCCGACGGTACCGGAAACACGCCACAACCCCAACCTTCAGTCGCAACCAACTAGGGAGGCGCCGCCGTGTCCATTGCCAGCAAGAACGAACGGGGCGGCGCACTCGCCACACTCTTCGTCCGTCGGCCCGTCATGGCCGTGGTCATCAATGCGCTGATCATGG
>NZ_JBEVLL010000344.1:0-3065 GCF_040509215.1 Devosia sp. | reverse complement strand
CGCTTCGGACGCAAAAATCCTCGCCCGCTTCGATCGCCTGCGCAATGCCAATGGCTCCCAGCCGACGGCAAAGCTGCGCGACGAGATGCAGCGCACCATGCAGACCGATGCGGCCGTGTTCCGCACCGATGCGTCGCTCAAGAACGGCGTTGCCGCCATGACCGAAATCTACTCGCGTCTTGGCGATGTGAAGGTCACCGACCGCTCGCTGATCTGGAATTCGGATCTCGTCGAAACGCTCGAACTCGAAAACCTCATGGCCTGCGCCATGGCGACGGTGGTCTCGGCCGAGGCCCGCCACGAATCGCGCGGCGCCCATGCGCATGAGGATTTCCCGAGCCGTGACGACGTCGAATGGCGCAAGCACACGCTGGCGCTGGTCGATATCGAAACCGGCAAGGTCGATCTCACCTATCGTCCGGTGATCACCGATCCGCTGACCCCTTACGACCAGGGCGGCATCGATCTCAAGAAGATCGCGCCCAAAGCGCGCGTTTACTGAGGACACAAAGCATGTGCGAGCAGTGCCGGGCTGTTGATGGCGACGACGACCGCGACGCGCTCGCGGCCGCCTTCTACTCAAGCTATGGCAAGGCGGCGGTGGCAAAGCCGGCCCCGCAAAACCATGCAGTGCTCGACAGCAAGGCTGCGCCACCAGCGGCAGTCGCAAAGAAAGTAGCGCGCTAGTCATGTGCCACCTCTGCGAAGAGCGCAGTTATGACGGGTTTCGCCAGACGGCGCCGCAACAGGCACCCGATGGCAAGGCCAAGCCTGCTGCCAAGGGCGAGACGCCCGTCCGCGCGCCTGACTCGCCACCAGCGGGCGGGGCGGCGAAATGATCCGCACGCTTCTCGCTCTCGGTGCGGTTCTGACGCTGGCCGGCTGCTCGACGGGCTCGTTTTCCATGGCGTCCAACGCGCCGCCGGCTCCCGGCAATTTCGGCCAGAGCCAGCAGACCGCGTTTGGCAGCAATGGCATGGCGACCACCAATAGCCAGATCGATCCCAATACCGGCCAGCGCGTCGTCACCGGCGGCAGTTTTTCCGTCGGTACGGCGCCTGCTTCGCCGGCCATGACCAATGCCATGATCGGCAACTGGACCCTTTCGGACAGCTATTCGCGCAATTGCACCCTGTCGTTCAGCGCCGCGCCGCTGACCGGTACTTCGGGCGCGCTGCAGGCCAATCAGAGCGGTTTCTGCTCCAATGAGTTTTCCGCCCTCGCCGGCTGGATGGTTGCCGGAAACGGCGTCGTCCTGACCGACGCGTCGGGACAGCTCCGCGGCCAGCTCGTTGCCGACAATGCCGGGGCGTATCTGGGTACCGTCAACACCATGTTCGGGCCGACGACGGTCAAGCTCAGCCGGGGCGGGGTGTAGCGATGAGCACTGTCGCGGGATATTCGGGCACGCCGCTGGCGCAGAAGCTGGGTCTGAAGGATGGGTTTCGTGCCCTCTTCATCGACCTGCCAGCTTCGCTTAGCGATCTCACGACGTCTCGCGCCTTTGCCGAATCCTCGCGCATCACGCTCGACCAGCTCGGCGATGCGCAGCAGGGTTATGATTTCATCCACCTCTTCACTGCCAGCCGAGCCGTGCTCGAGAAGCTGGCGCAGCCGCTGATGGGGCTTATCGCGCGCGACGGCATGATCTGGGTGAGCTGGCCGAAAAAGGCCAGCAAGGTGCCCACCGACATTACCGAAGACACCATTCGCGAGATCGTGCTGCCGCTCAATCTCGTCGACGTAAAGGTCTGCGCGGTGGACGAGATCTGGTCCGGCCTCAAACTCGTCATCCGGAAGGATGCGCGATGAATTTTCAAACGCTCCATGGAGTGAGCATGCACAAGCTGATCCCAGTCTTGCCGATCCTTCTTGCCGGCGCGCTGCCCGCCTTTGCTGCCGCGCCCACCAATGCACAGAAGGAAGAGTTTTACGCGGTCTGCATGGGCATCGCCCAGGACGCGACGCTTTGCGGCTGCAAGGCCGATGCGGCCATGACGCTGATCGACGAACGTTTCATGGGCGTGGTCATTGCCTCGATGAAGGGCGGCTCGCCCGGCGCCGGGGAATATGACGCCTACAACACCTACGTCGCCAAATCGAACCAGGTCTGCAAGCCGAACTACTGATTGCGACCCATGCCCCACATGCTGCCCCGCAAGGGCGGCGAGACGAGATTGAAGTGCCGGGTTGAGCGGCGTTTCGGAAGGAAGAGTTGAGAAAATGGCCGAACTGACTTTGCGCAAGGCCGACCAGCCGCAAAAGGGCAAAACCTGGCCCAAGCCGGAAGGCGCGACGCGTCTCCGCGAGTTCCACATCTACCGCTACGATCCGGACAAGAACGAGAACCCGCGCATCGACACTTATTTCGTCAATCTCGACGATTGCGGCCCGATGATCCTCGACGCGCTGCTCTATGTGAAGAACAAGGTCGATCCGACACTGACGCTGCGCCGCTCGTGCCGCGAAGGCATTTGCGGTTCATGCTCGATGAACATCAATGGGCTCAATACCCTCGCCTGCACCAAGGGCATGGATGACTCCTCGGGCCCGGTGAAGATCTACCCGCTGCCGCATATGCCGGTGGTCAAGGATCTCGTTCCCGACCTCACCAATTTCTATGCCCAGCACCGCGCCATCGAGCCGTGGCTCAAGACCACTTCGCCCACCCCGCAAAAGGAATGGACGCAGTCGGTCGAAAACCGCGCCAAGCTCGACGGTCTCTACGAGTGCATCCTTTGCGCCTGCTGCTCGACCTCGTGCCCGTCCTACTGGTGGAATGGCGAAAAGTATCTCGGCCCCGCTGCGCTCCTCCAGGCCTATCGCTGGCTGATCGACAGCCGCGACGAAACCACCTCAGAGCGCCTCGACAATCTTGAAGACCCCTTCAAGCTATATCGCTGCCACACGATCATGAACTGCACCAAGGGCATGGAAGAGATCAACGGCACGGTAAAGGTCTATCCTCTGCCGCATATGCCGGTGGTCAAGGACCTGGTGCCCGATCTGTCGAACTTCTACGCACAGCACCGCTCGATCGAGCCCTGGCTGAAGACGGTGTCTCC
>NZ_JBEVLL010000343.1:0-7905 GCF_040509215.1 Devosia sp. | reverse complement strand
CTTATCGTGCTGGCGGCGCTGCCGTTCTGGCATGCGCTGCGGGGTAATCTCTTCGCGCAGGCCGCGATGCGCGGCGCCAATGCGGCCGTCGTGGGCGTGCTGGCGCTGGCGCTCTATGATCCGGTGTTTACGTCAGCGGTTCTCTCGCCGCTGGATTTTGCGTTGGCGCTGGCTGGGTTTGTCGCGCTGGTAAGCTGGAAATTGCCGCCGCTGGTGGTGGTTGCCGCGCTGGCCGCGGTTGGTGGGGTGATCAGGGTGCTCTAAGGCGCTTCACCCCTCCCCCGAAGAGAGAGGTAGCCCCGCCTTCAGCCCGGTGCCGGCACTGACTTCAAACGCTCTGCGGCCTTTGGCGCGAACTCCCACAACATGTCGATCTCTCGCCATTGCGCTGCATGGACCTCGTCGAGCTGCGCGACGAGCGGCAGGGTGGGGTCGGCAATGAACAGGTACTGCAGGTCGTGATGGACGTGCGGAGCTTCGTTGCGGGAGCGTTTGCCGGGGACGTCGTGGCTGTCGATGACAAAGGGCAGGTCCTGGCCCTGATGCCAGGGATGGACTTGTAGGCCGGTGACGCCGGTTTCCTCTTCCGCCTCGCGCTGGGCGGAGAGATGGAAGAAGGCGCTTGGCTCATAGTGGCCGCCCGGCTGCAGCCAGCGACCGATGGTGACGTGGTCGATGACGAGGATCTGGGCGTGATCGGGCGAGAGCACGATGGCGCTGGTGGTCAGGTGCCCCGGCATGGTTTCGCGCAGATCGAGGCGGTGGCCCTCGTTCATCTGCCACAGCAACAGCGATAGGTGTTCAGCCGGCAAGGCGACTTCGCTGCGATAGCGGGCGACGGCGGTGGCGAGGGCGGAGTGGAAAGATTCGGGCGACATAACCGATCTCTATCACGTCGCAGTCGCGCAGGTGAGGTTGCCCTAGCGATTGACAAAACCCTTTGGTGGCTCGGCTAGATTAATGCGGTTGCCGTCCGGGTCGAACAATTGGGCGATGCCGCCAAAATCGCCCGATGCCTCGTTGACGAGGGTGAGGCCGGCAGCGCTGAGCCGGGCTTTTTCGACGACCAGATTGGGCACCACCACGGTAATGATGGAGTGACCGGCATGATGGGGATCGTGCCAGACCTGCAGGCCCGCGCCGCCCATATTGCGCCACTGTACCATGTCGGGGAGTGGACGGTCGTCGACCGGCCGGCCCATGAAGCGCGTATACCAGGCAATGCCGGCTTCGAAATCGGCCACGACGGCCGATGTGTAAACGCCCTGAACGGTGATTGCGGTTTCAGCCATTGGTGATCTCCTCTGTGTCGATAATTCAATGTCGGGCGAGCCGATTGGATTTCGACGGGAGACGATTTTTTTCTACTAGCTGAGAGTCTGCAAAGCTATGCGGTTGCCCTCGCTATCGCTGATTTCGGCGACGTGGCTGCTATCGGAGAGCGCGGTCTTGGGGAAGAGGATCTCGCTGCCGAGATTTTCGGCGCGGCTGAGGACTGCGTCCATGTCCTCGACGGCAAAATAGAGGATGGCGCCGTTGCGGGTCGGCACATAGACCTCACCCTGGCAGAGCGCCCAACTTGCGCCTTCGAATGGCGCTTCGGCATAGGCCATGCGGCTTTCGTGCAGGTCGATGGGCTCGGCGAAGGCGATGCCAAACACTTCGCTATAGAAAGCCATGGCGCGCTCGAGGTCGGTGGCGGCGATTTCGACATGCAGGATCATTGTCAGCTCCGTGGCCCGAAGAGGATGACGGCAGCACCGGCAAGGGCGAGGAGGCCACCGGCAATGTCCCATTGGTCGGGTTGGCGGCCTTCGACGGCGAAAAGCCAGATGAGCGAGGCGGCAATATAGATCCCGCCATAGGCGGCATAAGCGCGCCCGGCGTGGTCGGCGGGCGCGAGGGTGAGGAGCCAGGCAAAGGCGACGAGCGAAAGCACGCCCGGTGCCAGCCAAAGCGGCGACTTGTCGAGGCGCCACCAGGCCCAGAAGGCAAAGCAGCCGGCAATTTCCGCAAGAGCCGCCAACGCATAAATGGCAATGGCGGAGAACGGCAGGACCATCAGCGGCGCGGCCCACACTGGATGGCGGCGAGGCGCTCGGCGAAGCGACTGCTCATGACTCCGTGCGGCGGGGAAAGTCGGACGAGGGCGAAGAGCTGATCGGCGGGAGCCTCGACGACGAGCAGGCCTTCCTCGATGTCGAGCTGCTGCTGGGCGAGGAGACGGGTCTGGTCGGCGTTGAAAATGCCGAGATCGACGGTCTGGCCGATGCCGTCGCGATTGGTGGTCGAATAGATGACGGCGCCCGCTTCGTTGAAGAGGGCGAGGGACCAGAAGGCATCGGGCAACATGCCGCGGAGGTAGGCCGGGCCTTCGTCGAGATCGACCTGGCAGAGGCCATAGACCAGTTCGGGGTCGAGCCCGAGGGGATTGGGCTGGCCCGCTTCGACCGCCGGCAGGATCAGCATGCGATTCTTCGCCTCGAAGGCGGAGACGCGCGACCATGTGGTCTCATCGGCCAGCATGGGCAGGGTGAGGATGACGAGAATGTGGATGATGCCGCCAAGAAGCACGCCGCCAAGCAGCCAGAGAATGACCCGGGTCATGCGCATGCCCCCCGCGTGATGGTGGGCATCGTGTCATTGTCCGAACCGAAGCCGGAAAAGGCCGTGGTGTCGTAAAGCGTCAATTCAAGCGAGAAGGCGCCACTGCCGGCCAGTTCGAGCCAATTGCCCGGCGCGAGGGTCTTGCCGACCTGGATGACCATGGCGCCGGTATTGGTGCGGGCAATTTCGCTCGAACGCAGGGCGAGATCGGTGCCGGGGGCGGCGAGATTGACACCCTCGCCGTCGACGGCAACCAGTGTCCAGAAGCTTGAGACGGGTACATGGCCCAGAAGGGTATAGGCGCAGGAGAGATCGAGCGCGTCCCCCGCGCTGTCGGTGGTGGCGACGAATTTGAGGCCCTCGGCGCGGCCAAGCTGGAGCGCGGCTTCGCGGGTGAGATGGCCGCGCGAATAAGGATTGGGGGCGGATGAGCCGAGGTCGGGCCAGGAAATCCACGGGCCGATCTGCGCGGCGCCAAAGAGGCGGCCATCGGTCAGCGCGTAATAGCTAAGGCCAAAACCCGTCGCGAGGGCAATGGCGATGGAAACGAGGAGCAGAAGGACAAACCGCATATTGGTTCAGCAACCTCTATGGTTGGACATGGGTGCTGGACCGGCAGCGCTGCGAACGGTTTAGGCTATAGCAATCCGGGGCGCGGGGCGGAAGCCCGTTCCCGTAACGCTCAACTGATGTTGCGGGCAAAAGCAAGCATGGGCAGGATTGCCACAGGTGATTTGGGGAGACTTTGACGATGCTGGAGGGCGAGGTTCGAGAACGGGTCGAGGCCATGATCGGCTTTGCGCCGAACGAATGGCGCGAGGTTCATGGCGGCTATACGCCGGCCAGGCGCTATGTCGTTGGCAATGGCAGCCGGTCGGCTTTCATCAAGCTGGCGACGACGCCGCTGACGGCGAGCATGCTGACGCGCGAGATTGCGAACTATCAGAACCTCTCCGGGCCATTCATGCCCAGGGTTCTGGGTTGGCACGAAGACGAGGTCGCGCCGATGCTGGCCATCGAGGACCTGAGCACGGCCTATTGGCCGCCGCCCTGGACGGCGGAGACCGCGGCGCTGGTGATCGACCAGATCCACCGGATGCATGGGGCCAAAGCCAATATCGAGCGCTGGGGTTTTCTCGATGGTGGGCGCGAGCCGGGATGGGCGAGCGTGGCGCGCGACGCTGCCCCGTTTCTATCGTTGGGTCTGGTGACGCAGGAATGGCTGCAAATTGCCTTGCCTGCGCTGGTCGATGCGGAGACGCGGTGTGAGCTGGGTGGCGAGGCGGTGACGCATCTCGACCTGCGCAGCGACAATATCTGCATCCACGACGGCACGGTGAAATTCATCGACTGGGCCGAGGGCGGGATCGGCAGTGCCGAGGTTGATCTCGGTTTCATGCTGCCGAGCCTTGCCTATGAGGGTGGGCCATTGCCCGATGCAGTGATGCCCAAGGCGCCGGAAGTTGCGGCGCTCGTCTCGGGGTATTTTGCTTCGCGCGCCGGCCTGCCGATCATTCCCGACGCGCCGCTGGTGCGGCGTGTGCAGCGCGAACAACTGTCGACGGCACTGCCCTGGGTGCAGCGGGCGCTTGGGCTGCCGGCCTTTTAGAGACCGGTTGTGACCTTGGGGACGCTCGCCTGATCCGAGACCGGTTGCAGGCCGTCGATGGCGGCGTCGAGACGGCCCGCGAGATCGAGGAGCTTGCGGGCGGCAGCCGGGGTCAGGCTAGGCGGGCGCTGGACGACTTCTTCGGCGGGCGCTTCGGCGCTGGCATCGGCGACTATGGTCTGGGTGGGGACGAAGTCGATGCCGAAGACCGGTTTGATATCGATATTGGTATGGGCATAGGCCATGAATTTCTGCCACGCGATGGTGGGCAGGGTGCCGCCGGTGAGATTGTTGGTCGGGCGGTAGTCGTCATTGCCGAACCAGACGGCGGCGACATAATTGCCGGTAAAGCCGGCAAACCAGGCGTCGCGATAGGACGTGGTCGTGCCGGTCTTGCCCAAAGTGGGCACGCCTTCGATGCGGGCGCGGGTGCCGGTGCCGGCCTGGGTCACCGCGTACATCATCTGGTTCATATAGGCGACGGTCTGCTCGGAGAGAACGCGCTCGCGCGGGGCGTCGGGATCGGCCTCCCAGACGAGATCGCCGCCCAGCGTCGTCATGCGGGTGATGCCGAAGGCCGGGGTCTTGTAGCCGTCATTGGCAAAGACGGCATAGGACGAGGTCATGTCGATGACGGAAACCGAGGCGACGCCGAGGGCCAGCGAGCGGGTGACCGGATATTCGGCTCGAAGACCCATGCGGTGGCTCAACTGGGCGATAGGCTCGCGGCCGGTCTTGATCGAGAGGGTCACGGGGACCGTGTTGAGCGACTGGGCGAACGCGCTCTGGAGGCTCACCGTGCCCTTGTAGCTGCGGCCATAATTCTGCGGGCACCAGTCGCCGATGCAGACGGGACGGTCGGTGATCGGGTCGGAGGGCTTTAGGCCCAACTGCTCAAAGGCTTCGGAATAGACGAAGACCTTGTAGGCCGAGCCGGGCTGGCGGGTGGAAACGATGGCGCGATTGAACTGGCTCTTGCCATAGTCCATGCCCCCGACCATGGCGCGGATGGCGCCCTGGGTATCGGTGACGACCATTGCGGCCTGGCTGACCTTGTATTGCTCGCCCTGTTCGCGGACGACCGAGGTCACGGCTTCCTCGGCATATTTCTGCAGCGTCGTATCGATGGTGGTGCGGACGAGGAAATTGTTCCCTGGCGCATTGGTTTCCTCGATCTTGAGCTTGGCCTCTTCAAAGGCCCAATCGAGGAAATAGTTCGGCGAATTGATATCGGCGGTGCGATCGATCGGCGCGGCGGGGTGGCGGCGCGCGGCGGTCACCTGGCCTTCGGTGAGAAAACCCGAGGCGACGAGGTTGGTGAGCACGAGATTGGCGCGGCCGCGGGCGGCAGCGAGGTCGACATGCGGCGCGTAGCGCGTCGGGGCCTTGAACATGCCGGCGAGCATGGCGGCTTCAGCCAGATTGATGTCCTGCACGCGCTTGCCGAAATAGAATTCGGCCGCCGCGGTAACCCCGAAATTGCCGCCGCCCATATAGGCGCGATCAAAGTAGAGTTTGAGGATCTCATCCTTGGAATAGTGCCACTCGAGCCAGATGGCGAGATAGGCCTCGATGAGCTTGCGCTCGAGCGTGCGCTCGGATGAGAGGAACAGGTTTTTCGCCAGCTGCTGGGTGAGCGAAGAGCCGCCCTGGGTGGAATTGTCGCCCTGAGCGTTTGACGCGACGGCGCGCAGCGTGCCGACGATGTCGATGCCGAAATGTTCGTAGAAACGCCGGTCTTCGGTGGCGAGGGTCGCCTTGATCAGGAAGTCGGGCATCTGGTCGAGGGCGACGCTGTCGTCCGAGCGAATGCCGCGGCGGCCGATTTCGGTGCCGAAACGATCGAGGAAAACGACGGAATAATCCTCGGCCTTGTTGAAGGCGCCGCGGTCGATGATGTTGAAGGCGGGAAGCGCGAGTGCCGTCATCAGCACCGCGCCGATGGCGCCGAAGGTGAAGGCGTCCGAGAGGATCTCGACGAAGAAGCGCTTGATGCCGGTAACGTGGAACCGGCTCATGAAATCCTGGTAGCGCGTGTACCAGCGGCCGAGCGTCTGCCAGAACTCGTAGAGCGAGGAGTCAAGCCAGGCGTCTGCCGCCAGCATGCCGCCGGCGCGCTTTTGCCGCTTTTGCTTGCTATAGAACGGATCCTGCACGCGAAACCCCTGTGCCCTCGGCGGTCAAATGTGTCTTGCGCCCCGGGCCAATGCAATTGCATCGCTGGAATATGATTGCGCCGGGGCCAAGACAAGCGCAAACCGGCAACAGGATAAACGAGACCACCTTGCCAATGTCCTTCTGGGAAGAAAAAACGCTCGATCAAATGACCGCGACGGAGTGGGAAGCACTCTGCGACGGCTGCGGGCGTTGCTGCCTGATCAAACTCGAGGACGAGGATACGGGCACGCTGATCACCTCGGACGTGCGTTGTCAGCTTCTCGACGGGGAGACGTGTGGCTGCACCGACTATCCCAACCGCCAGAAGATTGTGCCCGACTGCATCAAGCTGACGCCGCAGAATGTCGTCGAGATCAAATGGATTCCGACCACCTGCGCCTATCGTCGGATTGCCGAGGGCAAGGGGCTGGCCTGGTGGCATCCGCTGGTGTCGGGCGATCCGCAGACGGTGATCGATGTGGGCGTGTCGGTCTCGGGCCGGACCTTCCTTGAAACCGAAGTCGATCCCGAAGAATGGGAAGAACACGCGGTCGAATGGCCCGAATGGGAGCCGCCAGAGCATCTTTGAGTCGGTTTATTGAGTCGAAAATGCCACACAAGAGATGTCGTGTGACGATTGCTTGACCTGCAAGCAAAACGACATCTTGCCAAATCATTAATGATAGTAACTTCTCATTAACCATAGTGTGACCAGATCGGGCAGCAAGAAGACTGCGCCGGGGGCGGGCATAATGAGCATGACCGAAGCTTTCCAAAAAGACGGGCTGTGGCAGAAGGTTAGATCTCTGCTCGGACGTCATGCGGAGCGACGGGATGCGCGGCGGCCAATGTCGTCGAGCGGCTCTCCCAAACGCCATCTGGCGGCTCGTCCGATCGAAGAAGAGCTGCAAAGAGCCTGGATGCTGGCAGCCGAGCGCAATGTTTCGCTTTGCGTCGTGGCCCTCGAAATCGACTGTTTTGGTGAGTATCTCGCCGCCTATGGCCGCGATGCGGCGGAAGACTGCCTTGAGACTTTGGAACGGGTGATTGTTTCGCTCTTGAAGCGCGACGAAGACTGCTGCCTGCGTCTCGGTCAAAGCGGCTTCCTTCTGGTTCTGCCCGATATGCCCATGCTGATGGGTCGCGATCTCGCCAACAAGATCAACCAGGCGGTGCGCCGCGAGGGTCTGGTCAACAAGGAAAGCCACGCCGGCGCGGTGACGCTGGGCGCCGGGCTGGCGGTGGTTAATCCTGAACCGCCTTTCGACAAGGACGTGCTCGAAACCGCCAAGATGACCCTGCGCAAGGCGCAGCGTCGTGGGCTGGGTCGGCTGGAAATCGCCGACATGCGCATCAGCGAAAAGCGTGCAGTGGCGGCTTAAGGGGCTCTCTGAAGGCTTCGCTCGCTCCACCTCAACCAAGACTTATAAGTCGTCGTCACCACCGGGCTTGTCCCGGTGGTCCCAAGCCATTCGCAAGAATGGCTGATGGAGGCGAGATGGATTGCCGGGACAAGCCCGGCAATGACGACG
>NZ_JBEVLL010000342.1:0-3873 GCF_040509215.1 Devosia sp. | reverse complement strand
GCTATGGCCGCTCAATCTCGGCTCAAGTCGAGATTGGGGCTTTGTTGGACAGCCGGCACCTGGCCTGAATGGGCGACGTCTCCCGCTCAGCATGGGCAAGGGGCTCGGCGGCGGTTCGAGTATCAATGTCATGGTGTGGGCGAGGGGGCATAAAGAGGACTGGGATCACTTTGCCTCAGAGGCCGGTGACGACGCCTGGGGCTATGAGTCGATCCTGGGTTACTACCGGCGGATCGAAAACTGGCAGGGCGCCCCTGATCCCTCCCGCCGCGGCGCGGGAGGGCCGGCCTATGTCGCGCAGCCACAGTCACCTCAGCCTGTTGCTGAAGCTCTGTTGAGTGCCGCGTCCACGATCGGCATTCCGGTCTACGATACCCCAAACGGCGAGATGATGGAGTCCGCAGGCGGCGCCTCGATCGCTGAACTTCGGATCCGCGACGGGAAGCGGGAGACGGTGTTCGAGTCCTATATGCGCCCGCTTATATCTCAGCCAAACCTCACGGTGTTGACTGGGGCGTTGGTTACGCGCCTGATATTCGAAGGCCAGCGCGTGATCGGGGTCGAAGTGCTTCTCGAAGGCAAGAAACACCAGTTCATGGCGCGCTGCGAGACCGTTCTTTCGCTCGGAGCAATCAACACGCCGAAAGTCCTGATGCAATCGGGCATCGGCCCGGAAGAGGAACTGCGATCACACGGTATCGCCGTCGTTCAACACCTGCCCGGTGTAGGTCGCAATCATCAGGATCATCTCGCCTTCGGCTGCACCTGGGCGTACCGAAAGCCAGAAGCCGTTGGCGGTAGCGGTTGCGAAGCAAAACTCTACTGGAAGAGCGACTCGCGTCTCGCCCAGCCGGACATTCTCCAGTGCCAGCTTGAGTTTGCTGTTCCGTCGCCGATCGAAACGGGTCTCGAAACGCCGGAACATGGCTGGACGATGTTCAACGGCCTTGCACAACCGAAGAGCCGTGGTCGGCTGCAGCTCTCCGGTCCGGATTTCGATGATCCTATCTTGATTGAACCAAATTCACTGAGCGAGCCGGAAGACATGGCTGCCGCCTTGGCCGCAGTGGAATTGTGCCGCGAGCTTGGGAACAGCGATGGTTTCAAGCCTTTGGTGACGGGCGAAGCGGCTCCGCGTGCACGCACTAGATCGGGGATGATCGACTTCATCCGGCGTTCTGCTGTCACCTACTGGCACCAGTCCTGCACCGCCAAGATGGGGCGCGATAGCATGTCGGTAGTCGATCACGAGCTCAAGGTTTACGGGATCGAAGGCCTGCGCATCGCGGATTCTTCGATCATGCCGCGGATCACGACCGGCAATACGATGGCGCCTTGCGTTGTCATCGGAGAGCGTGCGGCCGATCTGATCCGGAACATGCACGGTCTCGAAGCCGCCGGCGAAAATCAGGCTCTGGTCAGCTGAACTTCGCTGTAGAACTCGGTGGCTGGCTTCCGCCAGCCGCCGCTGATCGATTATGTAAAGCGGTCCAAATCAACGAAGTTCGATGATAGCAACGGGTCGTCGGTTCGAATCCGCTCAAGAGGTTGAAAGTGCCGTATGGGACACGGCGGTTCAAAATTCATCTGGAAAATGTCATTCGATTGAATTACATTGCTACGAAATGTAGGAGATTGCCATGGCCGCTAACGCGCTTGTTCAAACACGTATCGATGCCGAAGTTCGGGACCGCGCTTCTGCTGTGCTTGAAAGCATGGGCCTCACAGTGTCTGATGCGGTCCGTATCATGCTTACCCGGACTGCTAACGAGGGGGCACTGCCTCTTGAGTTGCTTTCTGGCAGTGAAGCGCATGACGCTTGGTTTCGGACCAAAGTCCTTGAAGCGTTGAATGATACTCGACCGGATTTATCGGACGACGAGGTCGAGGCGCACTTTGCAAAGCGCCGAGCAGCCGCTCTACTTAAAGCCGGTGCGCGAGAATCGTGAAGCTCACTTGGTCTGCGTTTGCGTTGTCGGATCGCGACGCCATCTTCACATATATTGAGGCAGGTAATCCTACAGCGGCTGTTCTGATCGACGAACGGATAGTCTCTGCTGCTCGTCGTTTGCTCGATTTTCCCGCAAGTGGCCGCGTGGGTCGAATTGCTGTGACGCGCGAACTTGTCATTAATGGCACACCCTATGTTGCCGCATACGCCATTACCGAGACGACAGTTCGAATCCTCCGCGTACTTCATGGCGCGCAGGAATGGCCAGAATATCTGCCGGTAAGCTGACGACCGCGCTCGCGTGGGTCAACGGTTCTGATCCCCATCAAGAGCGTAACGACGAGGTCGGCTCGGACGTAGGCTGTAGCCAACATCCAAGCCAAGCATCTCATTCGATTTTATGCAGCTTCCCAGACTTGGTTGAGGATCCTGGCCGCCAGCGCGGCCTTATCTTGCGGCAGGAAGCGACCATAGTGCTGTTGCACGACATCGGGCGTGTCCTGAATAGCGTAGCTTGCCTGTTCGTATGATCCGGTCTGCTTCAGAATATGCGTCGCAAGAATGTCCCGCAGGTTATGCGGTCCATGTGGCAGCAGGCCCTTGATCGCACCCCGTCCAGTGTAGGGATTGTAGATCCCGAAGCGTTGAATGACGGTCCGCCAAGCCTCATAGAACGTCGTCGAGTTGTAGGCCGCATCGAGGCTGGTGGTCTTGACCGTTTTTACGAACAGGGTTCCGGGATCTTTGGCTCCGCCGAGCAGAACACCACGATGGCGGTCGATGTAAGCGTCAAGGTATTTGTAGAGATCGAGCAAGTCGGGCAGGATCAGCCTGAACGGCTTCTGTCCGAAGAAGGAGGAGCCAGAGTTTTTGAATGCGACCGATGGGATAAGGACCTCCCACCCATGGTCGCGATCGCTCCACCGCAACTCGCCGCATTTCATGTCTTCAAGCCGGCGCTCTGATGTCGGATAATGTCCGCGGGGGCAGATACGAAGTTGGCGAAGGTTTTTTTGTCTGAGCCCGAGATGGAGGCCAAGCCGGAGGAGCAAGAAGGACCTGACGGCTTCGGCCGCCGGCCGCGGGTATCGGCTTTCATCCGGCATGCGTCTCACGATCTCATCTGTGATCTTCCGATATTCCGCCAACGGGCTTTCTGCTTCCAGCACGCACATGATTGGTTCGAACGGGTCGCGGTGTACACGCATGACGCGTTGGATTTCCTTGGATCGATTGGCGGCATGCCGATGAAACGCATCGCAGGCACCATGCCAGTCGCGAGCCGCGAAATCGATTTCTTCCTGCTCGATCAAACCCGCGATGGGCCTGACATTCCGAAGGAGTTCCGGGTGCTGCCGGATCCAGCCAACGTCCATGCGAGAAAGAGCTTGGGCGACCATCAACATGTCCTCTTCCCATTTGGTATAGAAACCACGCCGCTGTTCCCGCCACTGTAGATACCAGTCCCAAACACCGGGGAAGACGAGAAGGCCGAAACTCAACTGGCTGACTGGCACACCGTAACCCTTCACGGCACCATTTGGCGAGGCAGCCAGTGCACCAAACATCAAGCCGAGGTGCTCAGTCTTCTGGGAGGCTGTTTCTTCACCCCAGACGCCATTACGCTGAAACCCAATAGCCGTCAGCGTCGAAGTTTTGAAGCGGATGAGATCAGCCATTTCCATTGCAAGCCTCGGCGGCGCATCGACAACGCCAGAGAGCAGATCCGGATCATCAAGTTCCGCCGCGAGGTTCTGATTGGCACCGGCCGCGGATGCCGACGATTGAGCGGAAAGAAAGCTGCCGCCATAGGTGACGCCGGGAAAACGTATGGCATAACGCTGCTTGCTGGCTGCTGCCTGATAGCGGCGATATTCAGTAGAGCCGGAAATGATCACCCGGCGCACCCAATCGAGGATCTC
>NZ_JBEVLL010000341.1:0-16187 GCF_040509215.1 Devosia sp. | reverse complement strand
CTCCCGCTTTCGAGGAACGAGGTCGAGCGCGATGTCCAAAAAGCAACAGGGCCCGCACCGGAGTGCAGGCCCTGTCAAATTCAAACCGTGAACCGGTTCTTAGCCCTGGCGGGCCTTGAAGCGCTTGTCCACCTTGTTGATGATGTAGACACGACCGCGGCGGCGGACGAGCTTGTTCGCGCGGTGGCGCGTCATCAACGCCTTCAGCGAGTTGGTTACCTTCATCGGTCTAATTCCCTGGTCAAACAAAAGGGGCGCCAAGGCGCCCGAAAACTGCGCTCTTCATAGGGAAAAGGCTGGGCTGTGTCAACGCGCCCGGCAAAGAGATTTACCCCTTTCGACTCCGGGCTTCCATGGCCTCCGTTAACCGGCAGGTCAGCCTTGTCGGTCTAGAGTTTGCGCCGGTTCCAGGGGGCTGGGAATGGATAAGATCGTCAAGCACGGCGTCGTGATCGCTGATCCGGTAGAGAACATGGCATTGCTCATCGCGGCCATGGTGCGAGGCCTTGGCCATCGCATGGTGCTGGAAATTACCAACCCGCGCGAGCTGAAGGCCGTGCTCGACAGCCGCTCCTATAGCCTCGTCATTCTCGATGAGACGATGGGCTCGCCGGACGCCGTGGAAATGGTGCGCCAGATGCGAACCGATATCGACAGTCCCAACCGCACGACGTCCATCATCATGATGTCATCGGCGCCGGACATTGCCCGCATTGCCGAAGCGCGGGATGCCGGGGTCAGCGAGTTCCTCAAAAAGCCGTTCTCGGCTACGGACCTGCAGATGCGTATCGCCGGCCTCGATATAAAGCCGCGCGAATTCATCGACGCGCCCGAATATGCGGGCCCCGACCGGCGGCGGCGCAAGCTCACCGCCGGCATAGCTGACCAGCGCACCGTCTCTGAAACTGAGACCTAAGCGCGCGGCTTGGGCGCGTTACGCGGCGGCATGTCGTTCGAATAGATATTGTGGAGGCCGACATTGAGAATGTCGCGCTCGCCACACAGCGCCATGGTCGTATCGAGTTCCTTGCGGATGATTTCGAGCACGCGCGTCACGCCCGCTTCCCCACCCGCACCAAGCCCATAGAGCATCGGCCGACCGATAAAGGTTGCCTTGGCGCCATAAGCCAGTGCCTTGATGACATCCTGACCCATGCGAATGCCGCTATCGAGATAGACTTCGGTCTTGTGACCAACCCGATCGACGATCTCCGGCAGCACGCGAATGGTCGAAGGCGCACCGTCGAGCTGGCGCCCGCCATGGTTTGAAACCACGATCGCATCCGCGCCATTGTCGACCGCCGCCTGCGCGTCATCGGCATCGAGCACGCCCTTGACGATAACCGGACCGCCAAAGCGCTCCTTGATCCAGCGCACATCGCCCCAGTTGAGCGTCGGATCGAACTGGCTGGCCGTCCAAGCCGAGAGCGAGGCGAGGTCATGGTCGCCGCTGACATGGCCGACGATATTGCGGAACGTATGCCGCTTGGTGCCCAGCATGCGCGCACACCAGAGCGGGTGCTGCATCATCTGCCAGATCGAATAGGGCGTGAATTTTGGCGGCGTCGACAGCCCGTTCTTGATGTCCTTGTGCCGCTGCCCAAGGATCTGCAGGTCCATCGTCAGCACCAGCGCCGAGCACTTTGCCGCCTTGGCGCGGTCGATCAGGCGATTGATGAAGTCGCGGTCGCGCATCACATATAGCTGGAACCAGAACGGTGCCGTGGTGTTCTCGGCAATGTCCTCGATTGAGCACACGCTCATGGTCGAGAGCGAGAAGGGAATGCCGAACTTTTCGGCCGCCTTTGCCGCCTTGATCTCACCATCAGCCGTCTGCATGCCCCCTGTCGCCGCCGGAGCGATGGCGACGGGCATGGTGATTTCCTTGCCCAGCATCTTGGTCTTGAGGTTACGCCCCTCGAGATTGACCGCGACCTTCTGGTTGAGCTTGATCTTGTTAAAATCGCTCTCGTTCTCGCGATAGGTGCCCTCGGTATAGGAACCACTATCGGCATATTCGAAGAACATTTTTGGTACGCGCCGACGCGCCACCCGCATCATTTCGTCAACGGTGAGAATCTTGTCGATGGCGGTCATGCTCAGGCTCCGAAAGCAGGTTCGGATTGCCCTAGCAACTAACATGTTAGTCGTCAACTTCATGGCGTCCCGCAGGCAAATCGCTCCAGTGGAGCGATTTGAGCCGAGAAGGCCATGAGAGCTATGCTCGAATGGCGCAGCACTGAAGACTGGGAGCCACCCTCAACTCACCCCGCCGACCCCTTCGACCGCCGGCCAATCATCAGCGTCGAGAAAATCACGAGGAACGCAAAGGCCACCATGCTGCCCGCCACAATATGCGCCTTTTCCCACTCCAGCCGTTCGACAAAGTCATAGATGGCAATGGACAGCACCTTGGTCTGGCCCGGAATATTGCCCCCGATCATCAGCACCACGCCGAACTCGCCCATCGTATGGGCGAAAGCCATAATGGCGCCGACCAGATAGCCGGGCATAGCAAGCGGCAACACCACACGCACAAACCGCTGCCGAGCCGACGCTCCCAGCGTATCGGCCGCCTCCATCACGTCCTCGTCGATCGCGGCAAAGGCATTGCGCAGAGGCTGCACCATGAAGGGCAGCGAGGCGATGGCGCCACCGATGACGAGACCCCCAAAGGAAAACGCCAGGGTCCGGGCACCCCATAGCCCCGCAATGGCACCGCCCGGACCATTCGGCCCGAGCGCCAGCAACAAATAAAACCCAAGCACGGTGGGCGGCAGCACCAGCGGCAGCGAGACGACGGCACCCACCGCCTCCTTGCCGCGCCATTGGCTGCGCGCCAGCCACCAGGCGAGCGGCGACCCGATCATCAGCAGGACCACCGTGACACTGGCGGCCAGCGCCAGCGTCAGCAGAATGGCCGACAGAAGCGGGTCGCCTCCGATCATGGCACCGAATAGCCAGAAGCTTCGATCACCGAAACGGCTTCGTCGGACTTGAGGAAATCGAGGAACGCCAGGGCCGCCGGATTGTTTTCGCCTTCCTTGAGCAGCACCGCACCCTGCGCGATCGGCTCATGCAGTTCTGCCGGCACCAGCCACTGATCGGCCTTGCCCAGCACCTGGCTTG
Source organism: Devosia sp. (assembly GCF_040509215.1). Taxonomy (GTDB): domain Bacteria; phylum Pseudomonadota; class Alphaproteobacteria; order Rhizobiales; family Devosiaceae; genus Devosia. The sequence goes on along the minus strand of NZ_JBEVLL010000341.1, from coordinate 13,058 downwards.
CCGCGACAAAACCCAGTTCGGCATTGCCGCTTTCGACAAATTGCAGCGTCTGGGAAATGTTTTCGCCCTGCACCAGTTTCGGTGTCAGCGTTTCAAGAAGCCCGAGCGCGGTCAAGGTTTCCACCGCGGCCTTGCCATAGGGCGCAGCCGCCGGATCGGCGATGGCGAGCTTGTTATACTCGCCCTTCAGCGCTGCTTCGCCGTCGGTGACATCGCGCCCCGGCGCATAAAGCACCAGCCGACCTTCGGCATAGATGAAGAAGGTGCCATCGACACCAAAGCCCTCATCGATCGCCTTTTGCGGACGTGCGTCATCAGCCGCAAGGAAAATGCCGAAAGGCGCGGCCTGGGTAATCTGGGTGTAGAGCTGACCGGTCGCGCCAAAGCTCAGTTCGACCTGATGTTCGCCCTTGGCTTCAAAGATTTCAGCCAGCTCTTCGGCAACAGCCGTGAAATTGGCGGCGACGGCCACGTTGACGGTTTCGGCAAAGGCCGGGCCGGCCGTGGCGGCGACAACGGCGAGGGAAAGCAGCAGACGGGACAAGGGAGCCTCCGATATGTTTGATCGGCTACATCGATGGCCGAAAGCCATTTGCCACGCAAGCGATATGTTTATCTGGATATATCGGGAACCAGCGCGCGCAAGGCCGCCACATCTTCGGCAATGGCAAGCTCTGTCGCCCTTTGCATCGCGCGGTAGCGGGCTAGCACGTCTTCACCAAGCGGGGTAAGCAATGCCCCGCCCTGCGCCGCCCCACCGCGCGCCGTCTCAACCAGTGGTTTTCCGAACCCTTCGTTGAGTGCCTGTACCAGACTCCAGGCCCGCTTGTAGCTCATGCCCATTTCCTTACCGGCGGCGGAAATGGACCCGGTCCGGGCAATCCCCTCGAGGAGATCGGCCCGGCCCGGCCCGATATAGGCTTTATCGTCGAGAACGATCCGGAGGTGACCAAGGCCGGAAGGGGGCGCAGGTTTGTTCATGAAACTGCCCCGCCCCCTGGATGCCTTAGCCGCGCAGCGCGCTCGCTTCCTTGGCCAGCGCTTCGATGCGCGCGAAATCGCCGCTCGCCAGCGCGTCGGCCGGCATGATCCAGCTGCCGCCCACGCAGATGACATTGGGGAGGCTGAGATAAGTCTTGGCCTTGACCACATCGATGCCGCCGGTCGGGCAGAAGGTGATATCGGGCAGCGGCGAGGCAAAGGCCTTGAGCACCGGCGCGCCACCCAGCGCTTCGGCAGGGAAGAATTTCAGGAACGAATAGCCCCGCTCGGCCGCTGCCATGGCTTCCGTTGGGGTGCCGATACCCGGCAACAGCGGAATGGCGACATCGTCCGCCGCATCGAGGAGACGCGGCGAGGCGCCCGGCGACACCATAAAACGGCAACCGGCATCGACCGAAGCCTTCATATGCGCCGCATGCCGCACCGTGCCCGAGCCGACGATGGCGCCGGTCACCTTGGCCATCTCTTCCATGACCTTGAGTGCATTGGGCGTGCGCAGCGTCACTTCCAGCACCGGCAGGCCGCCAGCCACCAGCGCCTCGGCCAGCGGCCGCGCCTGCGACACATCATCGAGAATGATGACGGGCACGACGGGCGCCAGCGAGAGAATGGAACGAATGGCGTTTGCGTCCTGCGGCATGAGCGTCACTTCCGGAAAGCTGAAGAAAGATCGGCTTGAGGGTTAGGCCCAAGCCTTGTTTCCCGCAAGCCCGCCGCGCAAAAAAGCGCACCCACGCCAAGCAAGGTTGCCTATGTGGCTGACCGACCGTACATATTGCCAAGGCCCGCTAGAGGAGAGCGCATCATGCAATTCGACACCTTCACCCTCGACGGCCTCAGCGTCACGCTGATCGGTCTCGGCATCCTGCTCATTCTGGTGCTGTTTGCCGGCGCCAAGACCATCCCGCAGGGCTACAACTACACGGTCGAACGCTTCGGCAAATATACGCGCACCCTCAAGCCCGGCCTCAACCTGATCATCCCGTTCATCGACACGATCGGCAAGAAGATCAACGTCATGGAACAGGTGCTCGACGTTCCCCACCAGGAAGTCATCACCCGCGACAACGCGTCCATCACGGCCAATGGCGTCACCTTCTACCAGATCCTCGATGCAGCCGCGGCCGCCTACGTAGTTTCCAATCTCGAAATCGCCATCCTCACCCTGACCATGACCAATATCCGCACGGTCATGGGCTCGATGGATCTCGATGAGCTGCTGAGCCACCGCGACGAGATCAACGAACGCCTGCTGCGCGTCGTCGACACTGCCGTATCGCCTTGGGGCGTGAAAATCACCCGCATCGAGATCAAGGACATCGATCCGCCCAAGGATCTCGTTGAATCCATGGGCCGGCAGATGAAGGCCGAGCGCGAAAAGCGCGCCACCATTCTCGAAGCTGAAGGCAGCCGTCAGGCCGCCATTCTCAAGGCCGAAGGCGAAAAGCAGGCCCAGGTGCTCGAAGCAGAGGGCCGCAAGGAAGCCGCCTTCCGCGATGCCGAAGCCCGCGAACGTTCCGCCGAGGCCGAAGCCAAGGCCACGCAGATGGTTTCCGACGCCATCGCCTCGGGCAATGTCCAGGCCATCAACTATTTCGTCGCCAACAATTATATCGAGGCGCTGGGCAAGATCGCCACCTCGCCCAACCAGAAGGTGCTGATGCTGCCGGTCGAGGCAGCGAGCGTCATTGGCGCCATAGGCGGTATTGGCGAGATCGCCCGTGAGGCCTTTGGCGGCGGCGGCCCGACGGCAGCAGCCCGCCCAACCTCGCGTCCGCCCACCGCCGGCCAACCGCCGCGCGAACCCGGCCAGCTCTAGCCGAGGGGCGATCTATGGTGCTCATGGAGTTCCTCGCCGCCAATGCCCCCTGGGCCTGGATCATTGCCGGGCTCATTCTTCTCGCGCTCGAACTCTTCGTGCCCGGAGGCTACCTCCTGTGGCTTGGCATTGCAGGGCTCATCACCGGGCTGGTGGTCTTGGTCGAGCCGATCGCCTGGCCCTTCCAATGGCTGATGTTCGGTGTCCTGGCCCTGGTCGCCATTATCCTCTGGACGCGCTGGAACCGGAACCGCCCCAGTCAGTCCGACCGCCCCTATCTCAACCGCCGCGGCGACAGTTTCGTCGGCCACGAGGCCGTGCTCGAACAACCCATTGCAGGCGGCTTCGGCCGTCTCACCCTGGGCGACACCATCTGGCGCATTTCTGGCTCCGACATGCCTGCCGGGCAGCGCATCCGCATTGTCGGTAGCGAGGGAGCCGTCCTTATCGTCGAGGCAATTTGAGAGGCACGGCAAGCTTTCGTTAACCATAAGCTGAAAGGATCGCGCGCGGGGCACTCTGTCTGCCCCCGGTTTTTTCGGAGCGCGGTTTGCCCCTTTTGCAGCACACCAGGAGCCTGGCTTTAAGCCTGGTTGTCGGCCTCATGGCCGGCACGGCTCTGGCTGCGCCCGCGCTGCTGGAAACCGATCCGGTTGATGAGACGACGACGGGCACGGTCACAGCGCCGACCCGCCAGACCGTTTCCGATCCGGCCCTCGCCAATGCGCGCCTCCGCCCCGGCGTCTATCCGGCCCAGCCGGTTCCGCCCGAATTTGCCGTCGGCCCGGAATCGGGCGAAAGCGCCCCGCTCGATTGGTCTGTCGGCCTGCGCGGCACCTATCTCAATTCCAACGGCACGGGCAGTTTCGTCACCCACGTCCTGCCGCGCTTCAGCTACACTCATGCCGGTGGCTTCGCCACCATCGTGGTCGATGGCAGCGCCGATATCGCCAAGACGGGCGGTCAGGACCTCCCGACCCTCGCCTCGGGCATTCTCTCGATTTCGGGCTCCGCGCCTATCGATGCGGTCACCACCGCCTCGGCCTCCGCCAGTATCGGTCTGACGCAGGACCTGCCCGGGACGGCGGGCCTGTCGCCGTCGATCATCACCCCGCCGCAGGTTTTCACCGGCGGCGCCGAAGTCGGTGTCACCCGCCAGTTCGGCCAGTTCAATCTCGGGCTCGGCGGCGGCCTAGAGCGAACCTCCTATGGCCCGACCAATCGCTCCGATACCGGCCTGACCGACAATTCCGAGCAGAACTACTGGGCCGCCACCGCCAATCTTCGGCTGGGCTATCAGGTCACGCCCATTCTCGAAGTATTTGGGGAAGGCGAAGTACAGCGCGACATCTTCGATTCGCCGACAGCCAGCCTCGGCGTCTATCCCAATGCTACCAATCGTTCGCTGCGCGCCGGCATTGCCGGCAAATGGAACAATATCTGGTCGGCAAGCGCCTCGGTGGGCATTGGCGAGCGCATCTTTGACGAAGCCACGCTCGGCGCCATCCGCGCCCAGCTCTATGGCGCCGAAATCAGCTACACGCCCAATTCAACGGTGAAACTGACCGCCGGGCTTGAGACGGCGCTGGCGCCGGCTGGCGCCGACAATCCGGGCAATGCCCGTATCCAGTACACCGCCTTCTCCAATGCCCAATATACGGTCAATACCTGGCTGCGCCTGCGCGCCTCGGCCAATTGGAGCAATTCCGAACTCGTCGGCACGGGCACGACCGAACGACGCCTCGGTCTCGGCGCTGGCGCCGATTATGTCTTTAACGCCCATACCAGCCTGAATGCCGATTACGGCTACGGCAATACCGACAATTCCAACGGCAACACCCAGACCCATCAGGTGAGCCTGGGCGTCACGATCGCGCGTTGATCGCGCTTAGAGCTGTTCTTCGAGATCGAGCTTGCGCAGTTCGCGAATGAAGCCGGGACGGATGTCGTCGCGCTCCAGGGCATAGACGACGTTTGCCGTCAGGAAGCCGATCTTGGAACCACAGTCGAAGCTCTTGCCGACATATTTGACGCCGGTAAAGCTCTGCTGGTGCATCAGGTTCTGCATCGCGTCGGTGAGCTGGATTTCCCCGCCTGCGCCCTTGGTCTGCTCTGCCAGCAGCGAGAAAATCTCGGGCTGCAGGATATAGCGGCCCGAAATGATCAGGTTGGACGGCGCGTCTTCCTTCTTGGGCTTTTCGACCATCTGCGTCAGGTCAAAGCCGGTATCCGGCCCTTCGCCACGCCCGATCACGCCATAGGACGACACTTCGTCATGTGGCACTTCCTCGACCGCGATGACATTGCCGCCGGTCTCTTCATAAGCGTCCATCATCTGCTTCAAGACGCCCGGCTCGCCTTTGAACAGCATGTCGGGCAAGAGCAGCGCGAAGGGATTGTCGCCAACGATATCGCGCGCGCACCACACGGCATGACCGAGGCCGAGCGGCTCCTGCTGGCGGGTAAAGCTGGTGCGGCCTGCCGAAGGCAGGTCCTTGCGCAGTTCGCGCAGCGCCTCGTCCTTGCCGCGCACTTCCAGCGTCGTTTCCAGTTCGAACTGCCGGTCGAAGTGATCCTCGATGACGCCCTTGTTGCGGCCGGTGACGAAGACAAAATGCTCGATTCCGGCCTCGCGTGCCTCATCCACCGCATATTGGATCAGCGGCCGGTCCACCACGGTCAGCATTTCCTTCGGCATCGCCTTGGTGGCGGGCAGGAAACGGGTCCCGAGGCCAGCAACGGGAAAGACGGCAGTGCGGACGCGTTTTGACACGGAGGATTCCCTTGTTCTGTCGATCTGAAGTTAGGCGTAGACCTACATCGACATCTGTTACATATCGTTTCACAACAAAAGAGTTTTTGCGGCAGGAGTACGGCCAATGGCGGTTTTGGTCACAGGTGGAGCAGGCTATATCGGCAGCCACATGGTTCTCAATCTGGCCGATGCCGGGCAGGACGTTGTCGTCCTCGACAATCTCGTCACCGGCTTCGACTGGGCCATCGACGGCCGTGCCCAGTTTGTACAAGGCAATGCGGGCGATATCGACTTCGTGGTCAGCCTTATCGAGAAATACCGCATTACCGAAATCATTCACTTCGCCGGTTCAATCGTCGTTCCGGAATCGGTAACCAATCCGCTAAAATATTACGCCAACAACACCGCCACCTCGCGCAATCTCATCGAGGCGGCCGTCAAGGGCGGGGTCAAGCACTTCATCTTCTCCTCGACCGCCGCCGTCTACGGCATGACCGGCCTCGCGCCCGTCGTTGAAGATACCCCCCTCAATCCCATGTCGCCCTATGGCCGCTCCAAACTCATGACCGAGTGGATGCTGGCCGACGTCGCGGCTGCCCATCCAATGACCTTTGGCGTGCTGCGCTACTTCAACGTCGCCGGTGCCGATCCACAGAAGCGTTCGGGCCAGTCGACACCGCTCGCCACCCATCTCATCAAGGTCGCCTGCCAGACCGCCCTCGGCCAGCGCCCGAAGATGGACATTTTCGGCACCGACTACGAAACATCAGATGGCACCTGCGTCCGCGACTACATCCACGTCACCGACCTGATCGCCGCCCACGCCCTGCTGCTCAACCACCTGCGCAAGGGTGGGGAAAGCACCACCCTCAACTGCGCCTATGGCCAGGGCTATTCGGTGCGCGAGGTGGTCGAGACCGTCCGCAAGGTCTCCGGCATCAATTTCCGCGCCGACGAAGGCCCGCGCCGCGCCGGCGATCCCGCTTCGATCACCGCCACCGGCCAGAAGGTGCGTTCGCTCCTTGGCTGGAAACCCCAGCATGACGATCTCAACGAAATCGTCGAAACCGCGTATGCCTGGGAACGCCACCTGATGACCCGCAACCGCTGAGGCTTTTGGTCATGCACCGCTTCGCCGCCCTGCTCGTCTTGCTGATGACCAGTCCGGCATTGGCGCAGTCCGACTTTTCCGGCTTTCTCGCCAGCCTCAAGCCCGAGGCTGTCGCATCGGGCGTCAGCGCCTCCGCCTATGACGCGCTGACATCTGGCCTCACGCCCGATCCACGCGTCCCCAAACTCGTCGAAACCCAGCCTGAATTCACCGCTCCGGTCTGGGACTATATCGAGACCCGCGTCAATTCCGGCCGCATTTCCCGCGGCCAGGCCGCGCTCGAGCGCAATGCACAGCTCTTCTCCACCATCGGCCAACACTTTGGCGTCGATCCCTATCTGCTGGGCGCCATCTGGGGCATCGAGACCGATTATGGCGCGGTGCTTGGCAATGCCGACCTGATCCGCCCCATAGTCCGCTTGCTGGCCACAGTCACCTTCCAGCACCGCACCCGCTATGCCGAAGACAAGGCCGATTTCTTCGCCGCCCTGCGCCTCGCCGAACTCAACGGCGGCACTTCGCCCATCGGCTCCTGGGCCGGCGCGATCGGCCACCTGCAGGTCAACCCCACCAATGTCATCGCCCATGGCGCCGACGGAGATGGCGACGGCCGCGTCGACCTCCACAATTCCCTCGCCGATGCCCTCGCCACCTCAGCAAAGTTCCTGCTCGATCTCGGTTATCAGCCCGGCACGGACTGGGGCTTTGAGGTCGAAGTCCCGCAAGGTTTCGACTACCTCCTCGCTACCCGCGACCAGCTCCGCCCCATCAGCTTCTTCGCCGAACGCGGCATAACCCGCGTCTCCGGCCGCCCTTTCGCGAACCCCAATATCCCGGTATTCCTCTACGTCCCGACCGGCCATACCGGCCCCAAATTCCTGATGACCAGCAATTATCTGGTCCTCAAGGGCTACAATTTCTCCGACAGCTACGCCATGGCCGTCGCGCACCTCACCGACCGCCTCAAGGGCGGCGGCGACTACGTCACCCCCTGGCCACGCAACACCGCCTTCCCCGACCTTGCCCAACGCCAGTCGGTCCAACAGTCCCTCAAGGCGCTCGGCCTTTATGACGGCGCCGTCGATGGCCGCCTCGGCCCCATCACCCAGGCCGCCTATGCCCGCTTCCAGGCCGCTCGTGGCGAAGTGGCCGATGGGTTTATCACCCGCGCCGCCGCTGAAGCACTCTCCAGCGCCACCCGATAACGCCATGGCGAGCGCATGGTTTTGTTGACCTCTGTCTGCTAGACCCAAAGGGAATATCGGACCGAGCCATGAAGCGTATTTTTGCCCTTTTGCTGATCGCCCTCTTCGCCACCGTGGAAGTGGCGCCGGCTTTCGCGCAGGCAGAACCCCGCATCGAAGTCGCCCAGCAGCAGAAGCGCCGCACCCTCTTCGACGTCCTTTTCGGCGCCGAACCCCAGCAGGCTCCGCCGCCCGTGCAGCAGACCCAGCCGCGCCAGGCTGCCCCCGCCGCCCTGCCCCCATCAAAGCCGCAAATCGAAAAAGCCGAAAACGCCACGCGCCTTGCCGTCTTCGGCGATTCCCTCGCCGTCGATCTCGCCAAGGCCCTCGAACGTTTTTATGCCGAAGACCCCAATCTCGTCGTCATCAACCAGGGCGTCGGCTCCTCGGGCTTCGTGCGCGACGACTATTTCGACTGGAACAAGACCATCGGCGAGCAGATCGCCGCCGATAGTTTTGACCTCGCCGTGGTCATTATCGGCGTCAACGACCGCCAGGAAATCCGCGTCGATGGCACGTCGTACAATTCCCTGACCCCGCAATGGACCGCGGCCTATCAGGCGCGCATCAACAATTTCCTCGGCCAATTGCGCAGCGCCCGAAAGCCCGTGATCTGGGTCGGCCTGCCGCCCATGTCCAAGACCGAATATTCCGCCGCCATGAGCCAGATCAGTGGGCTCTTCAAGATGGCGGCCTTTTCCGGCGGTGCGGAATATCTCGATATCTACGAGCGCTTCCTCGGCGAAGACGGCAAATATTCGTCCCAGGGCCCTGACGTGAACGGCCAGAACGCCCGCATGCGCAAGGATGACGGCATTCACTTCTCGACAGCCGGCGCCGACAAGCTGGCTTTCTATATCAGCCAGTCGATCCGCACCTTCTATCGGGGCGGCGGCATCACCGTCGCCGTGGCCGATCCGCTCCTCGGTACCGACGCTGCCGCCATGCTCCGTCCGCCCTATCAGGGCCAGGGCCAGACCCGCCTCCTCGAAGTCGCCGGCGCCGTCGTCCCGATCAGCCGTGCGCCGCAACGCGCCGCAGACTTGCTCGTCGCCGCGCCACAGCCGGCGTCCGACACGGGTTTCTCACTGGAACAGTTGATGGCCGCCCCCGTGGGTCGCGCTGACGCCTTCGGCGTCGGCATCGACCCAAGCGAGACGGAAAACGAAGGGCAGCAGTAGCGCGCCGCCTTACATCACCGCCCCAACCTGCCAGGGCACGAACTCATTGTCGCCATAGCCGAGCTTTTCCGACTTGGTCTCTTCGCCCGAAGCCACGCGCAACATGAGATCGAAAATCTCCTGCCCCTTGGCTTCGATGGAAACACCCTCGACGATATCGCCGCAATTGATGTCCATGTCGTCGGTCATGCGGCCATAAAGCTCGGAATTTGTCGCGAGCTTGATCGACGGCACCGGTTTGCAGCCATAGGCCGAGCCGCGCCCGGTGGTGAACGCCAAAATGTTGGCGCCACCAGCCACCTGCCCCGTCGCCGAAACCGGATCAAATCCGGGCGTATCCATGAACACGAAACCCTTTTCGGTCACCGGCTCGGCATATTCGTAAACCGCCGTCAGCGGCGAGGTGCCGCCCTTGGCCGCCGCGCCCAGCGACTTCTCGAGAATGGTGGTCAGCCCGCCCGCCTTGTTGCCCGGCGAGGGATTGTTGTTCATCTCGCCACCATTGCGTTGGGTATAGTCCTCCCACCACTTGATGCGCTCGATGAGCTTTTCGCCCACTTCGCGGTTCACCGCGCGGCGCGTCAGCAGGTGCTCGGCGCCATAGATTTCCGGTGTTTCAGAGAGGATCGCCGTGCCGCCATTGCGCACCAGGATATCGGCCGCAACGCCGAGCGCCGGATTGGCGGTAATCCCCGAATAGCCATCCGAACCGCCGCATTGCAGCGCCAGCGTCAGTTCCGAAGCCGGAATAGTCTCGCGCCGCGCCCGTGCCGCGATCGGCAGCATTTCCTTGATCTTCTCGACACCCCATTCGATCATCTTGGCGGTGCCGCCGATCTCCTGGATGGTCATGGTGCGGAACGTATCCGTCTCCGTCATGCCGTAGGACTGCTTCATCCGCTCGATCTGGAACACTTCGCAACCAAGCCCGACCAGCAGCGCCGCCCCAAGATTGGGATTGGCCGTATAACCCCACTGCGTGCGCCGCAGGATCTGGTAGCCCTCGCCCTGATTGTCCATGGCGCAACCGGTGCCGTGCACGAAGGGAATGATGCCGTCGATCTCGGGATAGTCGTCGAGCACGCCCGAATTATTGATCGCCTGCGCCATGAACTTTGCCACGGTCGCCGAGCAGTTCACCGAGGTGAGAATGCCGATATAGTTGCGCGTCCCCACCTTGCCGTTGGACCGGCGAAAACCCTGGAACGTCGCCTGATTGGCGCCAGTCAGAAACTCAACGGGGATCGCCCCTTCGGCAAAAGCATAGTCGTGCTCCAGCGTGCCGTCCGGCCCGCCCATCCCGCAATTGTGCTCATGTACCCAGTCGCCTGCCGGAATGCCTTCCTTGGCAAAGCCGATGATCTGCCCGAATTTGACAATAGCCTCGCCAGCCGCAATCGGACGCACCGAAAACTTGTGCCCGCGCGGCACGCGGCGAACGATGGAAACGCCCTGCGCCGTTTGGGTGCCGACATCGAGATTGGCCAGCGCCACGGCGATGTTGTCGGCGCTGTTGAGCGTCAGGGTCTTGCCTTGCGGGCGGGTCATGGTCTCGGACATCGGCGTCATTCCGGCGGTATGAGGTCTCAACTCGTGCTTTACGCCGTTCCGCATCGCAGTCAGATTGGGGCCATTGCGGTACGGCTGCACACTAACTAACATGTTAGCATGAACAACCATACAAGTTCCTATTCTTTTTTGACACGGCCCGCCACGCTTGCGCGCGGCAATGTGACCGCCGAGGTCACCCAGGCCCTGCGTCAGGCCATCGTCACCCTGGCTTTGCCCCCCGGCGCGGTGCTCGACAAGACGGCTATCTGCGCCCAGTTCGAAGTCTCGCGCTTCCCGGTCAGCGAGGCCTTTGCCCGCCTCGCCGAAGAGGGCCTTGTCGATATCGCCCCGCAGCGCGGCTCGACCGTGTCGTTGGTCAAGATTGCCGACGTCCGCGAATACATGCTGATCCGCAAAGGCCTCGAAAGCGAAGCCCTGCGCGTCCTCATCGGCAAGCACGATGCCGAGGTGATCGAGGCGCTGCACGCCAATATGGCCGAACAGCGTGACGCCGCCGCCCGCGACGATGCCGAAACCTTCCACCAGATCGACGTCGCCTTTCACGACATCATTTTCCGCACCATGCGCATGACCAAGGTCAAGGCGATCATCGACAAGGCCCGCGCCAATCTCGACCGCGCCCGCCGCCTCATCATCACCCCGCGCCGCCTCGCCCTCACCATCGCCGAGCATCAGGCCATTTTGAACGGCATTGTTGCCGGCGACACGCCCCAGGCCATCGCCGCCATCCGCGCTCATATCGACGCCGTCATGGTCGAGCTTTTCGCCTTCGCCCAGGAAAACCCCGGCATCTTTGCCGACGGCGCGGAGACAGTCCTCGACGCCGACTATTTCCCCTTCGGGTAATTCTCTTTCGGAGACCAAAAGATGCTGAAAAACATTCCGCCGCTGCTCGGCCCGGAACTCCTCGCTACCCTCCGCGCCATGGGTCATGGCGACGAGATCGTCATTGCCGACGCCAATTTCCCCGCTGAATTTCTCGGCCCCACCGTCCACCGCGCCGACGGCATTTCCGCCACCGACATTCTCGAAGCCGTGCTCACCGTGATGCCGCTTGATGACTTCGTCGATCAGGCCGCCATCGGCATGGCCGTCGTCGGCGATCCCCATGCCCGCCAGCCGATCTACGACGATTTCCAGGAAATCATCACCCGCCACGAACCGGGGATGCACTTTTCGACCGTCGAACGATTCGCCTTCTACGACCGCGCCAAGAAGGCGGCTGCCGTCATCCAGTCCGGCGAAACCCGCCTCTACGGCAATATCGTGCTCAAGAAGGGCATCATCCGCCCCAAATCGTAAGAGGCGAACTGCACCAGCGAAAGTCGCACTCGACAGACTAACATGTCAGCCTCTATCACCGAGGCGAGATAAGAGGAGCTCTGCCCCATGAAACTGCTTCGCGTTGGCCCCAAAGGGTCGGAAAAGCCCGCCATCATCGCCAAGGACGGCTCGATCCGTGACCTGACCGGCGTCGTCGCTGATATTGGCGGCTCGACCCTTCTGCCCGAAGGCCTCGCCAAGATTGCGGCCACCGACATCGACCTGCTGCCCAAGCTCGACGCGTCCGAACGCATCGGCCCCTGCGTTGCCAATGTCGGCAAGTTCATCTGCATCGGCCTCAACTATGCCGACCACGCCGCCGAAACCGGCGCGCCGATCCCGGCCGAACCGATCATTTTCATGAAGGCCACGAGCGCCATCATCGGCCCCAATGACGATGTCATCATCCCCAAGAACGCCATCAAGCCGGACTGGGAAGTCGAACTCGCCATCGTGATCGGCAAGGAAGCCCGCTACGTCGAAGAGGCCGATGCCGTCGATCACGTCGCAGGCTATTGCGTCTGCAACGACGTCTCCGAGCGCCACTTCCAGACCGAGCGCGGCGGCACCTGGGACAAGGGCAAGGGCGCCGACACCTTTGGCCCCATCGGCCCCTGGCTCGTCACCAAGGACGAAGTCGCCGATCCGCAGAACCTCTCCATGTGGCTCGAAGTCGACGGCCACCGCTACCAGAACGGCTCCACCAAGACGATGATCTTCGGCGTCGCCAAGGTCGTCTCCTATGTCAGCCAGTTCATGAGCCTGCAGCCCGGCGACGTCATCACCACGGGCACCCCTCCCGGCGTCGGCATGGGCATCAAGCCCGACCCCGTCTGGCTCAAACCCGGCAACGTCATGCACCTCGGCATCGAAGGCCTCGGCGAGCAGAAGCAGAATGTGAAGGCCTACGGCGCCTAGTATATTGATTCCCTGAAATCATGGTGGGCCTCGGCGGCGACGCTGGGGCCCTTCGATTTTAAAAGCAGCACAACAACTACGTAGTTGTGCGGTCGGTATTACTGCTTAAAGAATAAGGAACGTCGGAGGCGTC
>NZ_JBEVLL010000340.1:0-7097 GCF_040509215.1 Devosia sp. | reverse complement strand
GATCAGGTCGAGCTGGTTATGGCTTTCGAAGAAGAATTCTCGGTCGAAATCCCGGACGACGCTGCCGAGTCGATCCAGACCTTTGGGGACGCAGTCTCCTTCCTGACCAAGGCCACCAGCTAAGCTGGACGGGCAGGTTTAGACATGGAACTTCGCCGAGTCGTCGTCACCGGAATGGGGCTTGTCACGCCCCTTGGTTGCGGAGTGGAGGCCACGTGGGCCAATATTCTTGCAGGCAAGAGTGGAGCCAAGCGTATCGACGAATTCCAGGTCGACGATATCGCCTGCCAGATTGCTCATCGGCTGCCCCGCGGGGATTATGCCGATGGCAAGTACAATCCCGACGAGTGGATGGAAACCAAGGAACAGCGCAAGGTCGACGATTTCATCGTCTACGCCATGGCCGCTGCCACCCAGGCCATCCAGGATGCCGGGGTTGAACCCAAGACGCAGGAAGAGCAGGAACGCACTGGCGTTCTGATCGGCTCGGGCATCGGCGGGATTGGCGGCATCTATGATGCCTCCATCACCCTCCACGAAAAAGGCCCGCGCCGCATCAGCCCCTTCTTCATCCCGGGTCGCTTGATCAATCTGGCTTCCGGCCATGTCTCCATCCGTTTCGGTCTCAAGGGACCGAACCATTCCGTCGTCACCGCCTGCTCGACTGGGGCGCACGCCATTGGCGATGCGGCCCGCCTGATCGCGCTGGGCGATGCCGATGTGATGGTTGCGGGTGGTGCGGAAAGCTGCGTCAACCGCATCTCGCTGGCCGGCTTTGCCGCAGCGCGTGCGCTCTCGACCGGCTTTAACGACAATCCGACCGCGGCTTCCCGCCCCTATGATCGGGACCGCGATGGCTTCGTCATGGGCGAGGGCGCCGGCATTGTGGTGCTCGAAGACTATGAGCGCGCCAAGGCTCGCGGCGCCAAGATTTATGGCGAAGTGATCGGTTATGGCCTTTCGGGCGATGCTTATCATATCACCGCACCCGCGCCCGATGGCGACGGTGGCTTCCGTGCCATGAGCGCGGCGGTCAAGCGTGCGGGCATTTCGCCGGCCGATATCGACTATATCAACGCACACGGCACTTCGACGCCGCTCGGCGACGAGATCGAACTGGGCGCGGTATCCCGCGTCCTGGGCGCTGCCGCAGAAAAGTCGGTCATGAGCTCGACCAAGTCGGCCATCGGTCACCTTCTGGGTGCCGCAGGTTCGGTCGAAGCGATTTTCTGCCTTCTCGCCATGCGCGATGGCATCGCTCCGCCGACGCTCAATCTCGACAATCCCTCCGTCGAGACGGCGATCAATCTGGTGCCCAAGGTGGCACTCAAGAAGGAAATTAACGTGGCCCTGTCCAACAGCTTCGGCTTTGGCGGCACCAATGCCACGCTGGTCATGCGCAAGGTCGCCTGATTTTTTTAAACTGCAAGAGGGGCACGTCGCGTGGCTAAAGCGACGTGCCCCTTGTTTTTATGCAAATACGAAGCAAACAAAGCCGCTGCCCTGCCACGGTGTGGCTTCAAGGAACAACAAGAAGATCGGCACATCCGCTGACTGCCAAGAGGTGATTCTCTAGATGAACGACCGCCGTAAACGCCGCCGCCGCTCGTCCAATGGCCTTGTCGATGTGCTCAACGCCCTTCTTACCCTGCTCGTCATCGGCCTCGTGGTCGTCGGCGGCGGTTTCCTCTTCGTCGCCCAGCAGTACTATACCGACGGTCCGTCCAACGAAGAGCGCGTCTTCCGCGTCGAAAGCGGCAACACGCTGACCACCACGGCGAGCCGTCTCGAAGAACAGGGCTTCATCACCAATGCCCTGATCTTCCGGCAGTTCGGTTCGCGTGTGGAAGACAACACCACGGTCAAGGCCGGCGATTTCACCATCCCCGCCAATGCCAGCATGTCCGAAATTCTGCGCGAACTGACGACCGGCACGCCCATCCGCTACGCCGTCACCATTCCCGAAGGCTGGACCTCCTGGGAAGTCGTGCAGCGCGTCAATGCCGATGATCGCCTGAGCGGCACCATCGACACCCTGCCGGCCGAAGGCTCGATCCTGCCGGGCAGCTATGATTATATGCCGGACGATACCCGCCAGTCCGTCATCGACCGCATGCAGGCCGCCATGACCACGGCGCTCGCCGAGGCCTGGGAAGGCCGTCAGGCCGACCTGCCGCTGTCCTCTCCGGCCGAACTCCTGATCCTCGCCTCCATCGTCGAGCGCGAAACCGGCGTTGCCGAAGAGCGTCCGCAGGTCGCCGCCGTCTTCGTCAATCGCCTCAAGGAAGGCATGCGCCTGCAGTCCGATCCGACGATCATCTATGGCATCACGCTGGGTCAAACCAAGCTCGAGCGCGGCCTTCGCCGTTCCGAGATCGAGGAAAAGACGGCTTACAATACCTATCAGATCGACGGTCTGCCCCCGACGCCCATCGCCAATCCCGGCATCGAGTCGCTGCGTGCCGTCGCCAATCCCGATAGCCACAACTACCTCTACTTCGTCGCCAAGGGCGCCTCACCGCGCGATGGTCACGTCTTTGCCGAGACCTATGCCGAGCACCAGCAGAACGTCGCCCGCTATCGCGAGATCGAGCGCGAGGCCGCCGAGCAGGCTGCGACGGACGCGGAAGCTGCCCGCCAGGCCCTCGAAGCCGAACAGGCCAACGGCACGGAAGGCAGCAGCCAGTGACCTCAGCCATCGCCAGCATGACCGGCTATGCCCGGGCCGACGCCATGTTCGGCCCGGCCCGCCTCCGGGTGGAACTGAAATCGGTCAATGGCCGCGGCCTTGATATCCGCACCCGGCTGGCGCCCGGTCTCGACGCTTTCGATATCCCCATCCGTCAGGCACTGGGGCAGGCGCTCTCCCGCGGCTCGGTCAATGCGACGGTGTCGCTCGAGCGGCAGGGCGCAACCGGCGCCGTTTCGGTCAACCCCGCTGCGCTTGAAACCATCCTCGCGGCCATCTCGGCACTGTCCGGCCGCGTCGATGCCCGCCGCCCCAGCCTCGATGGCATCCTGGCGCTGCCCGGCGTTCTCGTCGTCGAAGAAGGTGGTGATCTCGACGAAGAGGGGCTCGAACCCATCCTGATGGCCGCCGTGCGGCAAGCTTGCGGCGCCCTGCAACAATCGCGGCTGGAGGAGGGGGCGCGTATCGCCGAAATCCTCTCTCGCCAACTCGATGTTATCGCCGAGCTTGTCGAGCGCGCCGACGCCCATCCCGGCCGCTCGCGTGAAGCCATCTCAGCCCGCCTTGCCCAGCAAGTTCAGGCGCTCCGCCAGGAAGCTGATATTTCGCCCGATCGTCTCGCCCAGGAAGCGCTGGTGCTCGCGACCAAGGCCGACATCCAGGAAGAGATCGACCGCCTCCGCGCCCATATTGCCGGCGCCCGTGCGCTGCTGTCCGGCTCTGGCGCCGTCGGCCGCCGCCTCGATTTCCTCGCTCAGGAATTCAACCGCGAAGCCAATACGCTCTGCTCCAAATCGAACGCCGTGGAACTCACCTCCATCGGCCTTGACCTCAAGGCGGTGATCGATCAACTACGCGAGCAAGTCCAGAACATCGAATAGAGTGCCTCACAGATGGATTTTCAGCGCCGCGGCGTCATGCTTGTCCTCGCCTCGCCTTCGGGCGCCGGAAAGTCATCCATTTCGCGCGCACTCTTCGGCGCCGATCCAAACATCAAGCTCTCGGTTTCGGTAACCACCCGCGGCCGCCGCACCGATGAAGTCGACGGCAAGCATTACCATTTCATCGACGTGCCGACCTTCGAAGCGATGCGCCGCGATGGCGGCCTGCTCGAATCCGCCGAGGTGCATGGCAATTTCTACGGCACGCCGCGCGCCCTCGTTGAAGAACAGCTCTCCAACGGCAACGACATCCTCTTCGACATCGACTATCAGGGCACCCTGCAGCTCTACGAAAAATGCCGTGCCGACATGGTCACGGTCTTCATCCTGCCGCCCTCGATCAAGGAACTGCGCGCCCGCCTCGAACGCCGCGCCCAGGATAGCGTCGGCACCATCGAGAAGCGCCTCAGGAATGCGCGCAACGAGATGGATCACTACGACGAGTACGACTACGTCCTCGTCAACGAAGACCTCGAACTCTCCGTCGCCCGCGTCCGTGCCATCTTGGCCTCGGCTCGTCTCAATCGCGAGCGCCAGATCAATCTCGACAATTTCGTTCGCGACCTGCAGAACCAGATCGGCCCGGCCTGACCATGACCGAGCTGCCGGGCATTCGTCGCGGCACTCGTGAATTCCGGCGGGCCAATGCCGCCTTCTTCCTGTCGGCCTTCTCGGTCTTTGCTTCGCTCTATTCGGTGCAGCCCCTGCTGCCTATGTTCGCGCAATATTGGGTGCGCGACGCCGGCGAGGCGTCCCTGGCGCTTTCGGTCACCACGGCCACCATGGCCGTCGCCCTTATTCCCGCCAGCATGCTCGCCGATCGCCTCGGTCGTCGCCGCCTCATCGTCTGGGCCCTGCTGATCACCGCCATACTCGGCGCCGCTTTGCCCTTCGCCCAGGTCTGGTGGCAGTTGATCACGCTCCGTACGCTGATGGGCATCACCCTTGCCGGAATTCCGGCCGTCGCCATGGTCTATCTTTCCGAGGAAATGGCCCCCGATGCCCTCGGCTATTCCATGGGCCTTTATATCGGCGGTACTGCCATTGGCGGCATGGCGGGTCGCGTCATCTCCGGTGTCCTCTCCGATTTTCTCGGCTGGCGCCTCGGCACCGGCATATTGGCCGGCCTGATCCTTCTCGCTGCCCTCGCGGTCGCTGCGCTGCTCCCCCAGCCGCGCCAGTCCACCCGCGACCCCATAAGCCTGCCCGACCTCTGGCGCCGCTGCCGCGCCAGTTTCGACGATGCGGCTCTGCCCTGGCTCTTCGCCAGTTCCTTCCTCATCATGGGTAGCTTCGTCACGCTCTATAACTATGCCGGCTTCCGCCTGGCCCTGCCGCCCTTCCTTCTGAGCCACTCGGCCATCGCGGCGATCTTCCTCGTCTATCTCCTTGGCAGCATCAGCTCTACCTGGGCCGGCGGCCTTTCCCAGCGTCTCGGCCGCCGCAAGGTCTTCTGGGTTCTCGTAGCGATCATGGGCGTCGGTATGGCACTCACCACCATCCCCGACACCTGGGTCATCATCCTTGGCCTCGCTATCGCTACCATTGGCTTCTTCGCCGCCCATGGCGTTGCCAGCGCCTGGGTCACCCGTCGCGCCCGCGTCGGCAAGGCTCAGGCCTCCGCACTCTATCTCGTGGCTTACTATCTTGGCGCCTCGATGCTCGGCACCATTGGCGGTTACGCCTGGACGGCCTGGGCCTGGCCCGGCGTCCTCCTCGTCTGCGGTGGCGCTATTACGCTGGCCCTTGTGGTGGCCATTCGCCTGACCTTCATCCCGCCGCTCGCCGCGCCGGAACAACCCGTTACGCCACCAACTGCACAGTGATTAGCGCAGCCCCGGCAGCGCCCGCGCCATGGCCAGAAAGGCCTCGATGGGAAGATCCTCGGCCCGCTCGTCGCCCTTGAGCCCGGCAGCAGCCAGCAGCCCTTCCACAGGCACACCCAGCGACTTCAGCGATTGCCGCACCATTTTGCGTCGCTGCCCGAAGGCCGCCTTGGTCACCTGCTCGACATGCTTGACCGCCAAGCCTTCTTCCACCGGCTTTGGCACCAGATGCACCACGGCCGAGGTCACATTGGGCGGCGGCACAAAAGCCTGTCGCCCGACATTGAAGGCAATCCGCGCCTCGCTCCGCCACCCGGCCAACACGCCCAGCCGCCCATAAGGGTCCTCGCCGGGCTTGGCACAGATCCGCTCCGCCACCTCGCGCTGAAACATCAGCGTCATGCTCTCGAAGAACGGCGGCCAAGGCTCCTGCGTCAGCCAGCCGGTCAGCAGCGGCGTGCCGATATTGTAGGGCAGGTTGGCGATGATCCGCGTCGGGCCGTCGGCAAGTTGCCGATAGTCCATTTCCATCGCGTCGCCCGCAATCACGGTTAAACGCCCCGGATAGGCCTCGGAAATCTGCGCCAGCGCCGGCAATGCCCGCGCGTCGCGCTCGATGGCGATCACTTCCCGCGCGCCCTCGGCGAGCAATGCCCGCGTCAGCCCGCCGGGCCCCGGGCCCACCTCGATCACGCGCACGCCTTCAAGCGAACCGCCGACGCGAGCAATGCGCGCCGTCAGGTTCAGGTCGAGCAGAAAATTCTGCCCCAGCTCTTTCTTCGCCTGCAGCCCATGCGTGGCAATGACCTCGCGCAGCGGCGGAAGCGTATCGATCTGGCTCATGCGGTCCCGGACGTCATCTTGTCTGCCATGGCTATGGCCGCCAAAAAGCTCGATGTCGAGGCTTTTCCCGTCCCCGCCAGGTCAAACGCCGTCCCGTGGTCTGGCGATGTCCGCACGATCGGCAGCCCCAGCGTCACATTCACCCCGGCGTCAAATGCCACGGTCTTGATCGGGATCAGCGCCTGGTCGTGGTACATCGCCAGCACGGCATCATATTGCCGCCAGTGTTTTGGGAAGAACAGCGTGTCGCCGGGCAGGGGGCCCATCGCTTCAATCCCCTCAGCCCGCGCCTTCTCCAGCGCTGGAATGATGGTCTCGATCTCTTCCCGCCCGATGGCCCCGCCTTCGCCCGCATGCGGGTTGAGCCCGGACACAGCAATCCGTGGCGCCGCGATCCCAAAGCGGCTCTTGAGATCGCGCGCCATCACCCGCAGCGTTTCGAGGATCAACTCTTCGGAAATCAGCCCCGGCACATCCTTGATCGGCACATGAATGGTCAGCGGCACCGTCCGCAATTCATCATGCGCCAGCATCATCACCGGCAGCGGCTCCACGCCACCCTCGGCACAAAGCGCCGCGAGAAACTCCGTATGCCCCGGATGGGCAAAACCGACGTGATAGAGCGCGCCCTTATGGATCGGCGCCGTCACCAGCGCACGACTGTCGCCAGCCCGGACGCTCGCCACAGCCTCTTCGATCGCCGCAATCACCACCCGCGCCGACTCCGGATGCGCTTGCCCGGGCTGGTCCGGCACAATCCCGGCGATATCCACCACTGGCAGCGCGCGCGAAAATACC
>NZ_JBEVLL010000339.1:0-51881 GCF_040509215.1 Devosia sp. | reverse complement strand
TGCGATACTCATTTCCTGGTTCTTAAAAATTGAAAGATACGCAACAACAGCAATTATTAGCGACACGATACTGCGCCAATTTCGGCCTAGCGAACGACCGATTTCTTGATAGCTAACTTTCATTTCCTCAACCGCCAGAGTGCTCATTCTCAAATCATACTATAGATTAGCGCAGCGTTGCGTCTGGTGACGCCGGAGGCAGGGATGGGGTGGGAAACGGAACGGCCGCTATTGGCTCTAAGGATGCAAAAGCGGACCTAAGTTTTCTCGCGTCTGTTAGCCATTCGCGCGCCGCCTTTTAGGTGCCAAGCTGAGGGCATCCTTTGCCCAGATGCCATAGCCTTCGCTGGGAAACGTAGCCGGAGCTGGGTGAGGATTGGTCACAACGGCATGGTGAACGTGAAACGGGTTTCGCGGGCGTCTGACGAGACCTTGATAGTCCCGCCATGAGCTTCAGCAATTTCCGAGGCGATATAGAGACCTAAACCAAGTCCCTGGAGGCTTGATTGCGCGTCGCCACGATGAAAGGGCTGAAACAACCTTGCAATTGCTGCATCGGGAATTGGCTGCCCCCCATTCGCGACCGACAACTGCAAATTGCCATCGACGACCGCCGCCTCGACAAGGATGGGCTGGTCTTCAGAACCGTGGGTAATTGCGTTGCCGAGCAGATTTGAGAACATTTGCCCAATGCGTGCCTGATCCACCTCCACGCCGTGTGACAGGTCGAAGTGCATTTCAATGACACGGTCAGGGTGGCCGGCTTTGATCTCGTTGACGATCTGGGCTAGCAGCGGCTCCAGCCGCTGATCGACCGCGCGCTGCAGGCCAATTCCCCCGCCAAGACGTCCCCGGGCAAAGTCCATCAAATTGTCGATGAGCCCGCCCATCCGCATGACGCTCTCGCCCATGAGGCGAAGAATTCGAGCGGACTTCGGGTCGTCATGCATCTTGGAGAGCATCCGTCGCCCACCTTCCAGGCCCGCAAGCGGGTTGCGTAGATCATGGCCGAGCACTGCGATGAACTGTTCACGAAGGTCGGAGATCGCCTCGCCGTCAACGAGCTTGGTCTCCGCGATGTTGATCCGATCCTCGGCGTCCAGATGGTAGGCGATCAGCTCGGCAAAAAGCGTGAAGGTGCCAATGATCTGGGGATTGTTGACCTGATGCGGATTGGGATCGATGGCGCAGAGTGTTCCAAAGAACCGACCATCTGGCAGAACGATTGGCACTGAAATATAGCTTTGCAGACCATACAATTGCGGCGTGTGGTGACTCTTATAGGTCGCGTCTTCTGCGACATTGTCGATCGCAACAATATGCCGATGTTGCCGAATTTCGTGACAGAGAGTTGTCTCGACCTTCAGCTCGCCACCGGGTGGCAACCCGAAATGGATGTTGTCGAGAACCTGGCAGGCAACCCAACGCTCTTCAGTCACGCGGGCGACGGCGGCAAAACCCATGCCTGTCGCCCGGCAGACGACGTCCAGAATCGTTGGCACCGCCGCAATTCTTTGCACGGCGTCGATGTCGTTCTGAAAGTCATGGGTCATGGTGGAGCTTTGCAGATGATATCGATGCTATCGTAATGAGTTGCCCCCGACATGTCATGAACTTCATCGTGATACTCATGCCATGCATCGTAATGTGAACAGCGCCGTTGACCAGAATGTCAGTTTGCGTCCGCTGGCCCCCTCATGCCAATGGAAAGCTCATGACACCTCCTTTTGTTATCCTCGTGGTCGAGGACGAGCCCCTCGTCAGCATGGCGCTAGCAGATGATCTGGAGTCCGAGGGATTTGTCGTGATCGAGGCTGCCAATGCGGCGGCGGCAGTCCAGATTCTCGAGAGCCGTACCGATATTCGGATCGTGATTACCGACGTCGACATGCCGGGAACGATGGATGGGCTCATGCTCGCCGCGGCCGTATTCGCCCGATGGCCACCGATCCGTATCATCGTTGTATCCGGGCACCGCAGCGTTGTGATCACGGACATTCCCGATGGCTCGGTTTTTTATTCCAAGCCTTACCGAAGTGCAGAGATCATCAAGACGATGAGCGAAATGCTGGGCTAATGTCCGCTTTTGATGGCCGACAATTACCAGCGTTGCGACCGAAATGGGGTCGAAAGCTGACGTCTCGGGCGCGATTAATGTGAAGCGCTCAAAAAAAACGCGGCGGGAGGCTGACCTACGCCAGAATCTCCTAAACGCAAAAGGCCCTGCTTATTGAGCAGGGCCTTTCGTCATTTGTCGCAATTTCACCCGACTAGGGCTCTGACGCCCTTAGAAGTGCACCGACTTCGAATCCATGGGGTTGGACGAGGTCGGCGGGGCGAACTTCGTCAAATCGATGCCGACCACGGCGGCCTTGTATTCGTCGGCGCTGGGGGTGCGGCCGAGGATGGCGGAGAGGACAACCACAGGCGTCGAGGCGAGGAGGGATTCGCCCTTCTTTTCGGCGGTGTCTTCAACGACGCGGCCCTGGAAGAGGCGGGTCGAGGTGGCGAGAACCGTGTCGCCCTTTTCGGCCTTTTCCTGGTTGCCCATGCACAGATTACAGCCCGGACGTTCGAGATAGAGAATGTTCTCGTATTCCGTGCGGTTGGCGGTCTTGGGCTTGAGGTCATCGAACTCGAAGCCGGAATAGCGCTGGAGGATTTCCCAGTCGCCTTCTGCCTTGAGCTCATCGATGATGTTGTAGGTCGGGGCGGCGACGACGAGCGGCGCCTTGAATTCGACCTTGCCGGTTTCCTTTTCGAGGTTCTTCAGCATCTGGGCGACGATCTTCATGTCGCCCTTGTGAACCATGCACGAGCCGACAAAGCCCAGGTCCACCTTCTTGGTGCCGCCATAGTAGGAAACCGGGCGGATGGTGTCGTGGGTGTAGCGGCGCGAGACGTCGGAATTGTTGACGTCGGGGTCGGCGATCATCGGTTCGTCGATGAGGTCGAGGTCGACCACGACTTCAGCAAAGTACTTTGCATTGGCGTCGGGCGAGAGGGCCGGCTTTTCGCCCGAGCGGATTTCGGCGATGCGGCGATCGGCCTTGGCGATCAGGCCCTTGATGGTCTGGGCAGCATTGTCCATGCCCTTGTCGATCATGATCTGCATGCGCGACTTGGCGATTTCGAGGGACTCGATCAGCGTCTCGTCTTCAGAGATACAGATCGACGCCTTGGCCTTCATCTCGGCCGTCCAGTCGGTGAAGGTAAAAGCCTGGTCGGCGAGCAGGGTGCCGATGTGGACTTCGATGATGCGGCCCTGGAAGACGTTGTCGCCATGCTGCTGCAGCATCTGCGCCTGGGTGGCGTGGACGACGTCGCGGAAGTCCATATGGGGCTGCATCTTGCCCTTGAAGGTGACCTTGACCGACTGCGGGATCGGCATGGTGGCTTCGCCGGTGGCAAGGGCCAGCGCCACGGTGCCCGAGTCAGCACCGAAGGCCACGCCCTTGGACATGCGGGTGTGCGAGTCACCACCTATGATGATGTCCCAATCGTCCACGGTGATGTCGTTGAGGACCTTGTGGATCACGTCGGTCATGGCGTGATAGTGGCCGACCGGGTCACGAGCGGTGATGACGCCAAAGTTGTTCATGAAGGCCATGAGCTTTGGAATATTGGCCTGGGCCTTCTTGTCCCAGACGGACGCCGTGTGGCAGCCGGACTGATAGGCGCCATCGACCAGCGGGGAAATGACCGTGGCGGCCATGGCCTCGAGTTCCTGGGCGGTCATCAGGCCCGTGGTGTCCTGCGAACCGACAATATTGACCGTGACGCGCACGTCCGAACCGGCATGGAGGACCTTGCCGGGGGTGACGCCGACGGCGTTGCGGTTGAAGATCTTTTCGACCGCGGTCAGGCCCTGGCCTTCAACGGTGATTTCCTTGTTCGGGGCAAAGACCTGCGGGGCGGTGACGCCGAGGGTCTGGGCCGCAAAGGTCTGCAGCTTCTTGCCGAAGACGATGGCGTAGGACGAGCCGGCCTTCATGAATTCGGTCTTCTGCGGGGTGAAGGCAGAGGCGATATCGACCAGCTCATTGCCGGCTTCGTCGCGCAGCTTCTTGGTCTTGGCATCGATGGTGAGCACCGTGCCGGTTTCGACCGAGTACTTCTGCTCGAGGATCGGGTTGCCCTCGTTGTTGAGGATCGGCTTGCCGTCCTCGCCGAGCTTCTTGACCCAGTTCTTGAGATTGAGGCCGATGCCGCCGGTCACGTCGACGGTGGTGGCGAAAATCGGGGAAATGCCATTGGTGCCGGCAACGATGGGGGCATAGTTGACGAAGGGCACATAGGGGCTGGCCGGCTTGCCGGTCCAGAGGGCGACGTTGTTGACGCCGGACATGCGCGAGGAGCCGACGCCCATCGTGCCCTTTTCGGCGATCATCATGACGTGCTTGTCGGGGTGCTGCTTCTGCAGCGCGACGATTTCCGCCTGCGCGGCAGGGGTGATCATGCACTGGCCGTGCAGTTCACGGTCGGCGCGCGAGTGGGCCTGGTTGCCGGGGGAGAGAAGGTCGGTCGAGATATCGCCTTCGGCGGCGATGAAGGTGACGACCTTGATCTCGTCGGCGACGTCGGGAAGCTTGGTGAAGAACTCGGCCTTGGAGTAGCTCTCGAGCACGTCCCTGGCGACGGCATTGCCGGCCTTGTAGGCATCGCGCAGGCGGAACATGTCGGCGTCGTAGAGGAAGACCTGGGTTTTCAGCACATCGCCGGCTGCCTTGGCGATGGCGGGGTCATTGCCGAGGGCCACGTCGAGCAGCACTTCGACCGAGGGGCCGCCCTTCATGTGCGAGAGCAGTTCGAGGGCAAAGAGGGGGGTGATTTCGGGGACAAGCACTTCGCCGAGGATGATTTCCTTGAGGAAGGCGGCCTTGACCGTCGCGGCGCTCGTCGTGCCCGGCAGGGTGTTGTAGATGAAGAATTTGAGGGCATCGGCGCGTTGCGGATTGGCGGCATCGCGGATGATTGCGATGATCTCGCCGGTAAGGCCGCCAGCATCGATCGGCTTGGGCGCAAGACCCTGCTCTTTTCTGCTATCGATTTCGGCCAGGTAATCGGAGTAGAGGGTCATCGCAATCTCAACATCATGATGTGTGGGGCGCTGAGACGCAGCGCCACTATTGTGTGTCGCCGGTCAGCCTAGAGCCATTGGGTTCGCATTGCGTAAACCGCGGCCTCGCGACTTGTTACCCCATTTCGCACAAGAAGCGGTACTTTTGAATCAGCAAGGGCAGGTTCAAAAATAGCAACGCTCGGGATGGCGGGTTTGGCGCGCGGAAACCGGTGCATTTCCTTGACCTCACAAACAAAATCCGGCGCTGTCATAATTTCTGCACCACTTGCATTCTCACTGGGGTTGGCTTCCTTATGCGGGGCCGTTTTTGGGAGGGCAGGATGCTGGGTGGACGCCGCGCAATTCGTTCCGTCTTTGGCGCTTTGGTTTTGGCCCTGGTTGGGCTCATGCCGGTTGCGGCCGAGACGAAGATAACGCTCTTCGAAAACACCGACCTGCCCGGGTTCGACTATTCCATCGTCAAGAATACCGACCTCGATAGCTGCCAAGCGGCGTGTAGCGAGGACAGTATCTGTCGCGCGTTCACCTATAATTCGCGCAGCGAATGGTGCTTCCTCAAGGGTGATATCGGCGATCGCGCCGAGTTTTCGGGCGCCACTTCGGGCCGTGTCAGCCGCTCGCCCACCCCGGCGGTGACCGAGGCGGTGCGGCAGGCAGAACTGCCGTTCCCGGCGCAATCGCTGGTCGATTCCGCCAAGGGTTTTGCGCGCGACCTGCCGCAGACCGACGCGCCGGCGCCGAAGTCGATCTATGCCGATCTTGTGGCTTCGGGCGACGAAGAGGTGGCCAACGAAAATTATCAGGCTTCGATGGTGGCTTACCGTCAGGCGCTGGCCATCAATGCCAATGACCGCGCGGTGTGGCAGGCGCTGGCCGAGGCCGCCTTGCGGCGGGCCGATGTCGTGGCCGGGCAGAGCGAGGGGGACAATAGCTATGACCTCTCCTATGTCGGCTCCAATGCGGCGATGAATGCCTTTTTGCGTTCGACGAGCGAAGACGAGCGGGCCGCGAGCCTGCGTGCACTCGCCAATGCCATGGAATATCGCGAGATGTGGCGCGAGGTGATCGCGACCTATCGTGCGGCTTTGGCGCTGGTGCCGGATGCAGATGTCGAGGCGCATCTCGATAGCGTCGTGGCGCAGCACGGGTTCCGGGTGACCGATCATGTGGTGGATGCGGAAGCCGCGTCGCCGCGCATCTGCGTGGTGTTTTCCGAGCCGCTCGGCAGCACCGATCTTTCCGCCTATGTGTCTGTCGCCAATGCGCCGCAGGTTTCGGTCGAGACCGAAAGCGAGCAGATCTGCGTCGAAGGCGTGCAGTATGGCAATCGCTACACGATCAAGCTGCGGGCCGGGCTGGCTTCAGCCAATGGCGAAGAGCTGCGCAAGGATGTTGATCTGAGCGTCTATGTGCCCGATCGCGCGCCCTTCGTGGGCTTTGCCAATAATGCCTATGTGATGCCGGCAGGGCTCGGCGGCGGGCTGCCGATTACCTCGGTCAATGCCGAGACGGCGGAGGTGATGATCTATCGCATTGGCGATCGCGGGATTGCGACGGCGGTGCGCGATGGCGTGTTCCAGGGAAGCCTCAGCCAATACAATGCCGAGGACATTGCCGATCGCGTGGGCGAACAAGTGTGGACCGGCGAGGTTGATCTCGCTCAGGGCGACAACAATGCGCTGACGACGACGGCCATTCCGGTGGCCGAGGCGCTGGGGACGCTGGAGGCTGGGGCCTATGTGATCACGGCGCGGATCAAGGGCGAGCCGGAAGACGATTATTGGTCCGATCTTGCGACGCAGTGGTTCATCGTCACCGATCTGGGCGTGACGACGATTGCCGGCGACGATGGCGTGCATGCCTTTGTGCGCAGCCTCGCGACGGCGCAGCCGGTGGCGGGCGTCGATGTGAGGCTCGTGGCGGTCAACAATGAAATACTGGGCGAAGCGACGACAGATGCGGATGGTCGCGCGGTGTTTGCGCCGGGTCTGGCGCGCGGCACGGGCGGAAGGGCGCCGCAATTGCTGGTGGCGGAGACGGAGGGGGATTATGCCTTCCTCGATCTTTCCAAGCCCGCGTTTGATCTGACCGACCGCGGCGTGGAAGGGCGTCCGTCGCCGGGGCCGCTTGATCTCTTCATGACCACGGAGCGTGGCGTCTATCGGCCGGGCGAAGTGGTGCATCTGACCGCCCTTCTGCGCGATGCAAAAGCCGAGGCGGTGGAGAACCTGCCTTTGACGCTCGAAGTCGAGCGGCCGGATGGCGTCGTGGCGTCGAGCCAGGTGATGGATGACGAGGGGGCAGGCGGCTACTATGCAGCGTTGCCTATGGCCAGCGAAGCCATGCGTGGCTCCTGGACGCTGCGGCTCTATTCCGATCCCAATGCCGATGCGCTGTCGAGCACGACTTTCCTCGTGGAAGATTTCGAGCCGGAGCGTCTGGCTTTTGAAATCAAGCCGCAGGGCGAAGGGGCGTTTAGCGCCACTGACGTCAACCTGATCGATATTGCGGCCAAGTATCTCTACGGCGCGACGGCGCCGGGGCTGTCGGTGGAGGCCGACGCCATTGTGCGGCCGCGCACGACGCTGCCGGAGTTCCCTGGTTTCACCTTTGGGCGTCTCGACGACACCATCGAAACCACGCGTGAGCCGCTCGGTGTCGTCGGGGTGACCGATGACGAGGGCAATGCAGTGGCCGAGGTGAGCTTGCCCGAGGGGCAGGCGACGACGCGGCCGCTAGAAGCGCAGGTGCTGTTGCGGCTGGTCGATACCAGTGGGCGTACGGTCGAGCGGAGCATCACGCGGCCGGTGCTGGCGGATGGCGACCGGATCGGCATCAAGCCGGTCTTTGCCGATGCGACGGGGCTCGAAGAGGGCAGCGAAGCGCAGTTTGAACTGATCGTCGTGTCGCCTGAGGGCGAGAAGGTTGCGGCGACTGGGCTTGGCTGGACGCTGTCGCGGGTCGAGACCAATTACCAGTGGTATCGCAATGGCAGCACCTGGCAGTGGGAGGGGATCACCACCACGCGCGAGATTGCCAATGGCGAGGCTGATACGCCGGATGGCGGTTCGGTGACCGTGGGCGCTAATGTGAATTGGGGGCTCTATCGTCTCGAAGTCGAGGGGCAGGGCACCTCGTCGAGCTATGAATTCTACGCCGGCTACTATTATGCCGATGCGGGTTCGGACACGCCGGACACGCTGCAGGTGGCGCTCGACAAGCCTGCTTATAAGGTTGGCGAGACGGCGAACCTGAAGCTCGATCCGCAATTTGCCGGTACGGCGCTGGTCATGGTGATCGACAATCGCGTTATCGCCATGGAAGCGGTGGAAGTGCCCGAAGGCGGCACGACCGTGCCGCTTGAGGTGACCGAGGAATGGGGGCCGGGCGCCTACGTGACGGCGGTGCTCTATCGTCCGTCCGACACGGCGGAAAAGCGTATGCCATCGCGTGCGCTGGGTCTGGCTTTTGCCGACGTCGAGCCGGGCGATCGCAAGCTCGATGTGAAGCTCGGTGCGCCGGATGTGACGCTGCCGCGGCAGAGCTTTGAGGTGAGCGTTGATCTGGCCAATGTGGCTGCGGGCGAGAAGGCCTATGTGGCCGTGGCCGCTGTCGATCTCGGCATTCTCAATGTTACCAATTTCAAGGTGCCGGCGCCGGATGACTATTACTTTGGCCAGCGCCAGCTCGGCATGGAAATCCGCGACCTCTATGGTTCGCTGATCGATCCGACGCAGGGCTTGCCGGGTGCGATGCGCTCGGGTGGCGATGGTGGCGGTTCGCGCCTCGGCACACCGCCGCCGATTTCGGTGCTGGTGGCGCTGCATACGGGCATTGTGGAAGTCGACGAGGATGGGAAGGCTACCGTCACGTTCGACATGCCTGATTTCACCGGCACGGTGCGCGTCATGGCCATGGCCTGGACCGCTTCGGCTGTGGGGCATGCTTCGGCCGATGTGATTGTGCGCGATCCGGTGGTTGTGACGCTGAGCCCGCCGCGCTTCCTGCGTGTCGGCGACGAAGCGCGGCTGCTGGTCGAGGTCAACAATGTCGGCGCGGCCGCTGGTTCCTATGAGGTGGCGCTGTCCACGGGCGAGGGAATTTCGACCTCGGCGGAGACGACCGACGTGGAACTGGGTGAGGGCGAGCGGACTGCGCTTGATCTCAAGCTCAACGGCATGCAGATCGGCGATTGGCCGGTGCAACTGACCGTCACGGGGCCGGATGGAACGACGCAGACCAAGGAATTGCTGCTTGGTGTGCGGCCGACCAGTGCGCCGGTGACGACAAGCCGGTTGGTGGCGATCAAGGCAGATGGCAGCGTTTCTATCGACGCGAGCTATTTCGATGGGCTCTTGGCCGATACCGGGTCGATGACCCTCGCGATCGGGCCGATTGCGCGGCTCGATGTGCCGGGACTGTTGCTGTCGCTCGACCGCTATCCCTATGGCTGTGCCGAACAGACCTCCAGCCGCGCCCTGCCGCTGCTCTATCTCAACGAGGTGGCGCAGATGATCGGGGTGGCTGGGGATGACAAGCTCAACCAGACCGTTATCGACGCTATTGCCAGCATCCTGGCCAAGCAGACGTCGGCCGGCGGCTTTGGCCTTTGGGGACCTTTCGATGGTGGGGATTTCTGGCTCGATGGGTTCGTGACCGACTTCCTGCTGCGCGCCAAGGCGGCCGGTTATGCCGTGCCCGAACAGGCGCTGAGCATGGCGCTCGATAACCTTTCCAACCAGCTCTCCTATGCCAGCGACTTCGAGAATGGCGGCGAAGACATTGCCTATGCGCTTTACGACCTGGCCCGTGCCGGCCGGGTGGCGATGGGCGATCTCCGCTACTATTTCGAAGCCCGTCTTGATGCCTTCGGTTCGCCGCTGGCACAGGCGCAGCTTGGTGCCGCACTGGCGCTTTATGGCGATACGACGCGCGCCAATGAGGCGTTCGAGGCTGCGGTCGAGAGCGTGGGCAGGGCGCGGGACAGCAATCGCTATCGCAGCGATTACGGTAGCCGGTTGCGGGATATGGCGGGTGTCTTGGCACTGGCGGCTGAGTTCAAGCCGGCGGGTGTCGACCTGACCTCGCTCGCCAACCAGTTGGCAAAGTTGCGCGATCGGACCCGCTATACCTCGACGCAGGAAGACACCTGGACGCTGCTGGCCGCCTCGGCTCTCGGGGCGAGCAGCACTGACGGGTCGATCACCATCAACGGCGAGGCGTTGACGGGGCAGGTCTATCGCCGCGTCGAGCAGGCCGGTTTCGAGACGGTCGAGATTGCCAATGGCGGTTCGGCTGACACAGAAGCCAAGGTGACGGTGACGGGTTATCCGGCGGTACCGCCGGATGCTTCGGATGATGGCTTTGCCATTTCGCGGGCCTATTATCTGCCTGATGGCACAGAAGTCGATCCGACCGAGGGCACGCTCAGCCAGAACGACCGCTTGATCGTGGTGCTGCGCGTGCGGCCGCATGAGCTGGGGTCGGGGCAGTATGCCGTCGCCGATCCGCTGCCGGCGGGCTTTGAAATCGAAAACCCGAACCTGTCGGATGGCGAGGGCGTGTCGGATTTCAACTGGCTGTCGCTCAACATCCCGGCGCATGTGGAATCGCGGACCGACCAATATGTCGCCGCCTTCCGCTATGGCTCTGACCCCGGCACGTTCACCACGGCCTATATGGTTCGCGCGGTGACGCCGGGCACGTTCGTGCTGCCGGGCGCGACGGTGGAAGACATGTATCGTCCTGAATTCCGCGGCAATACGGCGGCGAGCTCGATCGAGATCACCGCCCAGGGCCAATGACGGAAGAGGGTAGAGATACGAAGGACGAGCAGCAGCGCCCATGGGTGGCGCGGCTGACGCTTTTTGGCTTTTCGGTTTTTGTCTTGGTGCTGGCTGGGGTGATCCAGCTCGTGTCGTGGACGACGACGATTTCGGCGTCGTTACCGGCGGTGCCTGATCTCGAGACGCTGCCGGTTTCGGCTGAGGTGACCGACCGGGATGGGCTGCTGCTGCGGCCGTTCACGACGGCGGGTGGGCATTGGCGCCTGCCGGTGACGCGGGCTGGGGTCGACAAGCGCTTCATCGACATGCTGATTGCCTATGAGGATCGTGGGTTTGCGAGCCACGAGGGCATTGCGTGGAATTCCATGCTGCGGGCTGCGGGGCAGTTTGTGCTGGCTGGGGGCAGGGTGGTTTCGGGCGGCTCGACGCTGACCATGCAGGTGGCGCGGCTCATCGAAGGGCAGCCGACGCGCAATGCCTTCGGCAAGCTCAGGCAGATGATCCATGCGCAACAGCTTGAAGACGCTCTGGGTAAAGATGAGATTCTCGATCTCTACCTGACGCTGGCGCCCTATGGCGGGAACATTGAAGGGATTCGAGCGGCGACGCTCGCTTATTTCGGCAAGGAGCCGACGCGGTTGACGACGGCGGAGGCGGCTCTGCTGGTGGCGCTGCCGCAATCGCCGGAGGCGCGACGGCCGGATCGGGATCAGGCGGCGGCTTTGGCGAGCCGGAACATGGTGCTCGATCGGCTGGTGTCGATCGGAACGATTGCCGAGGAAGAGGCGCGGGCGGCAAAGCTTGAGCCGATCCCGACGGCGCGAAAGCCGTTCCCCATGCTGGCGGCGCATATGGCGCAGCAGGCGGTGAAGGCACAGCCAGCGGCGCGAACGGTTGAACTGACGCTCGACAAGAGATTGCAGGATGCGCTCGAGCGGCTGGCGGCAGCGCGGGCGCGGTCGATCGATCCGCGCGTGTCGGTGGCGATCCTCGCGGCGGACATCGATACGGGCGAAATTCTGGCCTCGGTGGGATCGGCGGGACTGTTGGCGACCGAGAGCGCCGGCTTTGTCGACATGACCAAGGCCGTGCGCTCGCCGGGTTCGACGCTGAAACCGCTGATCTACGGGCTCGCGTTCGAACTGGGCCTGGCGCATCCGCAAAGTCTCATAGAAGACCGGCCGACAGCTTTTGGCGGCTATGTGCCGGTCAATTTCGACGGGTTCAATCGCGGTACGGTCACCATCCATGATGCGCTGACGGAATCGCTGAATATTCCGGCGGTGGTGGTGCTCGATGCGGTGGGGCCGGCGCGGCTGGTGTCACGGTTGAAGCGGGCGCATGCCAATCCGCTGTTGCCGGTGGATACTGCGCCGAGCCTTGCGGTGGGGCTGGGTGGTGTGGGGATCACCCTGCGCGATCTCGTTTCCGTCTATGCCGCGCTGGGGCACGGTGGCGTGCCGGTATCGCTTTATGACGGGCTCGGCGAGCGGCCGGTGCCGCAGATTTCGGCCCCGGTGCTCGATCCCGTTTCGGCCTGGTATGTGGCCGATATCCTGGCCGATGTGCCGCCGCCGTTGAATGGTTCGCCGGGGCGTGTCGCCTACAAGACCGGCACGTCCTATGGCTATCGCGATGCCTGGGCGATTGGGTTCGATGGCAAGACAGTTGTGGGTGTCTGGGTGGGGCGGCCCGATGGGGCGCCGGTGCCGGGTCTGTCCGGGATCACCGGGGCGGCGCCGATCCTCTTCGAAGCTTTCGATCGATTGGGAAGTCGCAAGGCGGCTTTGCCCAAAGCGCCATCGGGAGCGCTGTTTGCGTCCAATACAGAACTGCCCTCGCCCTTGCGGCGGTTCAGGCATCCGGATGAGGATCTTGTCGCGCGGGTTTCTTCGCCGGAGATAGCCTTTCCCGCTGATGGGGTGGACGTGGATCTCGGGCTTGGGCGCGGGTCGCTGTCGCCGCTTGTCGTCAAGGTGCGAAACGGCGTGCCGCCCTTTACGTTCTTTGCCAATGGCGCGCCGTTCGGGCGGTCGCAATTTGCCCGGCAGGATAGCTGGACGCCGGATGGGCCGGGCTATGTGACGCTGTCGGTGGTCGATGCCGAGGGGCGGGGCGATACGGTGACGGTGTTTCTGGACTAGCTGGCGTCAGACCGCGTCGAAGGACGGCGGCCGGCCTTGAGAGGCTTGGGACGTGCTTCGTCGAGTGCCGGAGGCACGAAAAGTTCGGCAATGGAGACAGAGAGGGCCGTGGCCACCTTGTCGAGAATGCCGATCGAGGGATTTTCCATTCCGCGCTCGAGCCGGCTGACATAGGTGCGATCCACCGCTGCAAGTTCGGCGAGTTTTTCCTGGGACAGCTTTCGCTCGACGCGAAGGCGTCGCATGTTCCAGGCTACCAGTTCCCGACTATCCATATAAGTTTCAGCGCTCCCCAAGAGAACGCTACACAAAGCAAGCCGGCGGTGCAATCAGGCGTAACGTAGTAGCTGTGCTTGATTTTCTACAATGGTTACTTCGGCGAAGAGATCATGCGGGGTGACCTCAAGTGCCGCGCTCAGCTCATCGAGCTGATCCAGCGTAATTTCGAGCGAAGAGTCGATCAGGTCTGCAACCGCTTCGCTGGGCCAGCCCAGCTTTTCGGCAAGCGTATCGAGGCTGATACCCTGCATTTCGCAGAGCCGCCGGACGTTTTGTCCGAGGAGAGTGGCGGCCGGCAGGCGGTTCATTGGCGTTCCGAATCGTGGACTTGAGCCATTTGACTGTATCGGTGATGGGGCAGCGGCCGGTGGGTATTAAGGAAGGCGCTGCTATCCCTTTTGAGGTAGGACGATGCCCTTGCGGTTCTTTTCGTCGATCATCTCAGCGCCGAGAAGGCTGGCCGCCTGCGAGACGATACGCAGGCCCAGGCTGCCCCGGCTTGACCGATGCGGTGCCGAGGGCACGAAACCATCGATGACGAGTATGCCGATGCCGGTTTCCCGCGGCTCGACCCGAACTTCGACCGTGCCGCCTTCGGGCGTGAGGCGGATGGCGTTGTCTAGATAGTTGGACAGGATCTGGAACAGCAGATCGCGGTCGGAAATCACGGTGAGATCGGTATCTGGCCAGACGAGGCGTTGGGAGCGGCGCTGGGCCTGGGGGATATAGGTGGCGCGCAATCGGTCCATCAACTGCACCAGCGGCAGGGGGGCCAGTTCGGCGCGGACCTCGCCTGTGTCGAGGCGGGCATAGGACAGGATGCGGGTGAGCAGCTCCGAGGTCACCCCGCCGAGCTGGCGAACGCGGGTCAGGGCGGTGTTTCGAATCTCAATGGCGCTCTGGTCGTCGATGGCGGCGACGGTGAGGTTGATGGCTTCGACCGGCTGGCGCAGGTCGTGGCCAAGCGAGCGCACGAGATGGCGCTGCAGTTCATAGGCCTTTTCCAGCTCCTCGGTGCGCTGGGCGACGAGGGTTTCGAGCCGTTCGGTGGTCTGTTGGCGTTCGGTGGTTGCCGCGCCGACGAGAAGGGCAGCGATGGCGGTGGTCAGCAGAAGGGCGGGGAGGCCGGCTACTTCCACGGCACCGGTAAAGATCATGGCGACGGACGGGGTGAGGACGCAGGTGAGCAGCGCTGCCGCCGCGGCATGCTCGAAGCCGCCGCGAAGGGCGAAGACGAGCACGGACGGCAGCACGAGATACCAGAGGTTGATATCGAGTGATGGGCCCAGCGCGCCAATGAGCGATGCGAGGGAGAGCGTTGCCGCCTGAACGACGAAGGCGCGCGCGCTTGGCCAGCGCCAGGCGCCAACCGGCAGGCGCAGGCCCACCATGATGGCGGGAATCATCATGGGCGGGACCATGACCGCGCCCAGCGCATCGCCCAGGAACCAGGGTTCGGCGAGAGGCAGGACGCCGGAGGGATCGACCTGACCGAGCAGCACGCTTTGCCCAATGCCGGCCGCGGAGGCGATCGAGGCGGCGACAAGCGCCGCGCCGATGAACCACTGGACCTCGCCCCAGGTGCGGAAGGGGATCGAGATCCGCATCACATGGGTGAGGAAAAATCCGGTGCCGCCATAGATCAGATAGATTCTGATGCTGTGGAGAATGAGATCGAAGTCGCTGGTGATGTGAATGTCGAAAATCTGCCGCATGGGCGGGGAAGCCAGCGAAAGATGGGCCAGGAGCGGCACCAGTTTCAGCCATCGAGGGGCTGCCATGACGATGGCCATGGTGACGCCGGAGGGCAGGAACCACACACTTGAATATGTTCCCGAAACCGTAAATAGATCGGCGATGCGGAACGATACGAGCCAAATCGCGGCAAGAAGAAGTACCGTGATCGTGGTCCGTAAAATTCGCATAAAATCCACTAAACTGCTGAACTGGTTAGAATTTGTCTAGAAAGCTTTTGATAGTCGACGATCATCTGCTTTTCGCGGATGCCGTTAAATTCTTGCTGGAATCCAGTGGCGCCGATATCGATGCGCAGGTCTTTTCATCGCTTGCAAGTGTGCTGGATTTCTTATCCACGGATGCACCTGTCGACCTGTTGCTGCTGGACTATTCCATGCCCGGCCCAAGTGGCATTGAGGCGGTGGAAATGGCGGCAGCAAGGCGGCCGGGCCTGCGCATTGCCTTTCTTTCGGGCCTCGACGACCCGCAGGTGGCCGGGGAGGCGCTGCAGCGCGGTGTCGTTGGCTGGTTGCCCAAATCCATGCCCGGGGAATCCCTGATCAACGCCCTTAACCTGGTGCTGGCGGGCGAACGATTCGTGCCCGCCGACCTGATGCTCCGGCAGCAGGCGAGCCCGCTGACGCCGCGCGAGCAGGATGTGGCGGCGCTTGTGGCGCGCGGCCTTTCCGACAAGGAAATCGCTGAGCAGCTCGAGCTGCAGGTCGGTACCGTCAAGGTGCATGTCAAAAGCCTCCTGCGCAAATTCGAGGCCGCCAACCGTACCCAGTTCGCCCTGCGTTATCGCGGCTCCTGAGCCCTTCTTCATCGCCGCGCCTCCAGCGCCGCGCGACTGCCGATCCGGCAGCGCGTGGCCGTCTTGGTTTATGCGTGCAAAATTTCCTTGATTAATTGTAGGTCTATTTACATCATTAACGCGCTTTTAATGTGATGCGTACAATCCTCTGATTTGTGAAGGGCCGCATGAAGCGGCTCATTTTTCCAGAAGGAAAGCACCACACATGGGTTCCGATGTTTCTCTCTCGAAGGCCGTTCGCGCGAACCTTCTGAGCCTCCAGAATACCGCCTCGATGATGGACAAGACGCAGAACCGTCTTGCTACCGGCAACAAGGTGAACTCGGCTCTCGACAATCCGTCGAGCTTCTTCACTGCCTCGGCTCTCAACAGCCGCGCCGCCGACATGAGCAACCTGCTCGACTCGATGGCTTCGGGTATCCAGGTTCTCCAGGCTGCCGATAACGGCATCACCGCCCTGACCAAGAACGTCGAGTCCATGCAGTCGACCCTGCGTCAGGCTCGTCAGGACAAATCCTTCCAGACCAAGACCTTCGAAGTTGAAGACGCTTCGGTCATCTCGCTGGTTGGTGGTCAGTTCGGCGATGTCGCCAGCAAGGTTTCGCTCGCTTCGGCTACTGTTCCCGGCGTCAAGTCGCAGCTGGAAACCTCCGGTGCGACCTATGTCGGTCCGGTTTCGGCCTCTGACAGTGCTGATGGTGCTGGCGCTCGTACGCTGATCACCCGCACCGGTTTCGCAAACGGCGACGATATCGTTGTTGGTGGTGTGACCGTGAACCTGGTTACCGCCGACGTTGCCAGCGACACTGCCTTTGCTGCCAAGATCCAGGCTACGCTCGATGCAAGCCCTGAAGCCGGCAAGTACAACGTTTCTGCCGGTACCGGCACCAACGCTGGCAAGGTCATCGTAGAAGCCGCTGATCCGGCTGCTGCAGCTCCCACTGTTGATGTCTCCGGTGCAGCCACGGTTGCTGTAAAGGGCTCTGCTGCCTTTAACTACTCCGGCGTTCCGACGTCGATCACTGTTGGCGGCAACACCATCAACACCGGTGCTTCGTTCGCTGACTTCGTCACCGCGCTCGAAACCGACGGCAAAGCCAATGGCTACAGCGTCACTTCCGACGCCGCCACGGGTGCCATCACCCTGACCAACAAGGCCCATGGCGGTACGGCTCCTGCCGTTGTCGGCGTGACCGGTGTTACGACCACTGCCGTGGTTGCTGGCGCCTATACTGAAGAAGTCGCTGCCGCTACGCACAACTTCACCGTCTCCTATGACGGTAAAACTGCCGATGTCACCATCGGTGGCCTGAAGGCTGGTGCCAACGTCCTCGATATCAAGAACTGGCAGGATGCGACCATTGCGGCCGTGAACGCCAAGCTCGACGGCGCAGGCATCACCGGCGTCGAAGCCAAGTTCGACGACGCTGGCAAGTTCCAGCTCGTTGCCAAGACCGCTGAAGCCAAGACCCTGGCTGTCTCGGGTGACGATGCTGTGGCCCTGTTCGGTACCAACGGTGTGAACACCGGTGTTGCTGAGAAGAGCCAGCTGAACGCCACCAAGACCGTCGACAAGTTCGTTGAGTTGATCAACCGCGATCACGGTACGAAGATTCGTGCTTCGAACGACAACGGCAAGCTGCGTATCGAGAACATGTCGACCCAGGAACTGGATATCGGCATCGACCTTAAGGGCAATGACGCGATCAACTCGCTGAAGGTCGAAGGCAACTCGGTCCGTGACAACCTGCACAAGCAGTTCAACGAACTGCGTGACCAGCTCGACAAGCTTGCTGACGACTCTTCCTTCAACGGCATCAATCTGCTGCGTGGCGACAAGCTGAAGATCACCTTCAACGAGTCCGGCACGTCCTCGATCGATATCCAGGCCAAGGACAAGAACGGCAACGTTCGTGGCATCAACGCTTCCAACCTCGGCATCGAAAGCCTGGTGGCTGAAGATCTCGACACCGATGAAGGCATCGACGCTTTCCTCGGCAAGCTGTCTTCGGCTCTGACGGAACTTCGTTCGCAGGCTTCGGCCTTCGGTTCGAACCTGTCGTCGGTCGAAAACCGCCAGAACTTCACCAAGAACATGATCAACACGCTGGAAACCGGCGCGGCGAACCTGACCTTGGCTGACACCAATGCTGAAGCGGCCAACCTCCTGGCTCTCCAGACCCGTCAGCAGCTGTCGTCTTCGGCTCTGTCGATGGCTTCGCAGCAGGACCAGGCTGTTCTGCAGCTCCTGCGTTAATCGCCAAAACATCTCGGGGGCGGCGGTGTCGCCCCCGGTCTTGCCCAGAAGGAAAGACGATGGCTCTCAAACTCACTGTAAAACCCGGCGAAAGCTTTTTCGTGGGTACGGCAGAAATCACCGTTCAGTGCGACAGCATCGTCAATGTTCTCGTGGGGGGTAAGGCCCCCGTTTTGCGTTCCGACGATTATGTCTCGGATGCCGACCTCGCCTCACCCGCCTTCCGTCTGCGCCATGCCGTGCAGCAGATGTATCTGACCGGCGATGTATCGGGTCATCACGTCGCCTATTTCGAAGCCGTGCAGGCGCTGCTGCAGCAGTCGCCCGAGCATTCGGGCCTCGTCGCCGAGGTCAATGGCATGCTCATGAACGGCGCCGTCTACAAGGCCATCAAGCTTTTGAAGTGCCTCTCCAATCCCGAGCTGACCCAGACGCGGGCCAAGCTCAAGCTGGTAGGTTGATCGCCATGGCCGCTACTGCTTTTGCCGTTGCCCCCGAAATGACCGGTGCCATGCTGATCGCAGGCAACGTGATCCGCCTGCGTCGCATCCGCAATATCAGCCTCGAAGTGTTCGCCGAGCGTCTCGGCTGGAGCGTTACCCAGGTTCGGGCGCTCGAAACCTCGGACAGGTTCAACCTGGCGCTCGATGACATCGACAATCTCGCCCAGGCGCTGGGCGTGGAGCCAGCCGCGCTGTTCGTTTAGGTTTCTTGTATCCCATCCGTTGTCGTCATTGCCGGGCTTGTCCCGGCAATCCATTTTTTGGGGCTTGCCATCCTGCGGATGGCATGGACCACCGGGACAAGCCCGGTGGTGACGATGGAGGGAGGGGCTTTGTGGCTCGCGCCCTCAGCCGTTTGCCCAGCCGCCATCGACGATGAACTGTTGCGCCGAGATCATGGCGCTGTCGTCGGCGGCAAGAAAGAGCGCCATGCGGGCAATGTCGTCGGGCTGTACCCGGCCGGACAGGGCCTGTTGCGCATCGATCTGGGCTTCGGCCGCTTCGTCGATCCAGTGGGTGAGTTGGCGTTCCGTCATCACCCAGCCGGGCACCAGCGTATTGACGCGGATGCCGGATTTGCCGAGTTCGCGCGCCATGCCGCGGGTGAGGCCATGGGTTGCGGCCTTCGCGGTTTCATAGACCGGGATTTTGGGCGACATGATCATCCAGCTTATCGAGCCGGTGTTGATGATCGAACCGCGCCCTGCCTTGACCATGCCCGGCGCCACGGCCTGGATGGCGAAGAAAGAATGCTTCAGGTTCACCGCCATGCGGTCGTCCCAATAGGCCGAGGTGACCTCCTGCCATTCATGGCGCTGGTCGTGGGCGGCATTGTTGACAAGGGCGAGGGCGTCCCCGTGGGCAGCGGCAAAGCCGGAAATGGCGGCCTGATAGGCGTCCGTGTCAGTGATGTCGCAGCGGGTAAAGAGCACGGTCTGGCCGGTGGCGGTCAGTTCGGTGGCGAGGGCCGTGCCGCGCTCGTCCTGGATATCAACAAAGCCGACCTTGGCGCCCTGGGCGGCAAAATTGCGCACCAGTGCCTCGCCAATGCCGGAGGCGCCGCCGGAAATGACCACGGGCATGCCGACAAGGCTCGGATAGCGGGCGGCTTCGGTCATGAATAGTCTCCGGATAGGCTAGATAAAGAGATTGCTGTGCTGGGTTTCTAGCTCAGGCAGGGCGTCGAGAATACTGCCCAGATGCGTGGCCATCGCCGCTTTTGCCCCCTCGACATCATGGGCATCGATGGCCGCCATGATGGCGTTGTGCTCGCGCACGCGACGGGCCATGTCGGCCTCGCTCTGCAGCGTCATATTGCAGACCCGGTCCATGTGCGTCTTCATGTCGGCGATGGCGATCCAGGCGATGCCGACTCCGGCGCCGGTGGCGATGGCAATGTGAAATGCCTCGTCGTGCTCGCGAAAGCCGGCATGGTCGAGTTTTTCCGCCGCCTCTGCCTGTTTGACCAGGAGGCTGGCGATTCGCTTGCGCTGCCAGGCGTCGAAATTTTGTGCGGCCTTGGCGACGACGGCGATTTCCACAGACTGGCGCACGAACAGCGCCTCGGTCATTTCCTTGGCCGAGATGCGGGCGACGACCGTGCCGCGATGCGGACGAATTTCGATCAGTCTGGAATTGGCGAGGCGGATGAGCGCCTCGCGCACCGGCTGGCGGGAAACGCCGAGTTTGGTGGCGATATCCTGCTCGGAAAGCCGCGTGCCGGGGAGCAGTTCGAGCTCGATGATCGAGCGGCGCAGGTCCTTCTCGATGGTCGCTGCCGCGCTTTCACCGCTCTCGGCAGAAGTCTGCATTTCCAGGGTCATATTACATCTCGCCCATGCCATTGACAGCTTGGGTCAATGCGCCATACGGTACCATACAATTCCATACAGGACGCGTTCGAACGGGTCCAGCATCTTCGGGGAGGTGGGTCAGTCCGCCATGGCCATGCTCAGTCAATCCAGCTTTCAGGACAATTTTGCCGTTCCGAATCTTAGTGATCCGCGTGTCGCTAGTAAACGCGCGTATCGCATGGTTATCGACGGGAAATCCGTGGATGCGGTTTCGGGCAAGGTCGTCGAGCGCGAAAGCCCGGGCCATCGCGGCAAGGTCATTGCCACCTGGCCAGCCGGCTCTACGGAGGACGCGTCTCGCGCCATCGGCGCGGCACGTGTGGCTTTCGACGATGGCCCATGGGGCCGCATGAGCGGGGCCGAGCGCTCCACCATTCTCCATGCCATCGCCCGGGGTATTCTGGCCCATCAGGACGAACTCGCGCTGATCGAATGCCTCGAGACGGGCAAGCCGATCAACCAGGCCAAGGGCGAGATCGGCTATTGTGCTGATCTCTGGACCTATGCGGCCGGCCAGTGCCGCGGGCTTGAGGGCGATACGCACAATTCCATCGGCACCAATCGCCTGGGCCTTGTGCTGCGCGAACCCGCCGGCGTCGTCGGCATCATCACGCCGTGGAATTTCCCCTTCATCATCGTGTCCGAGCGCGTGCCGTGGGCGCTCGGCGCGGGCTGCACTGTTGTCGTTAAGCCGAGCGAATTTACCTCGGGTACGACGATCCGGCTTGCCGAGATTGCGCTTGAGGCGGGGCTGCCGGCCGGCGTTTTCAACGTCATCACCGGCTATGGTCCCGAGGTCGGGCAGATTCTCGCCGAAGATCCGCGCGTCGACATGATCGCCTTTACCGGCTCGGTGCGTGTTGGCACCCAGCTTGCCGGCATTGCTGCCAGCAATGTGAAGCGCGTTGGCCTCGAACTTGGGGGCAAGGGGCCGCAGATCGTCTTCGGCGATGCCGATCTCGAAGCGGCGGCCGATGGCATTGCCTATGGCGTCTATCACAATGCCGGCCAGTGCTGCATTTCGGGCAGCCGGTTGATCGTCGCCAATTCCATTCGCTCTGCGCTTTTGGAGCGCCTGCTCGATCTTTCCCGTCGCCTGCCGTTTGGCGATCCTCTGGCCGCCACGACCCGCTATGGCGCAATGGTGTCCGTGCCGCATCTCCACAAGGTGGCGGGCTACGTGGCGGCTGGTCTGGAGGATGGCGCCGAACTGCTGCTCGGCGGCGAGATGATCGACGAAGGCTCGGGCAATTTCTTTGCCCCGACGGTCTTCGACAATGTGCGGCCCAACATGCGGATCGCGCAGGAGGAAATCTTCGGGCCAGTGCTCGCCACCATTGGTTTCGACACGCCGGAGGAGGCTGTCGCTCTTGCCAATGGCACGCCGTTTGGCCTCTCGGCCGGCGTCTGGTCGCGCGATCTCGAGACGGCGATCCAGACGACGCGAAAGCTGCGGGCAGGGCGCTGCTGGATCAATTCGGTGATCGACGGCACGCCGGAAATGCCCATCGGTGGCTACAAGATGAGCGGCGTCGGTCGCGAACTCGGTCGCTATGGCTTTGATGAATATTCGCAGTTCAAGGGTCTGCACATGACCCTTGGGCGCGGTGAACCCTGGTTTGAACACTAGGCGCGGGCCCGCAGGGCGAATTCGCTCCGGTGGAGCGAATTCAGGCGACTAGGCCACGAGGCCTACGGCCGAATGGCGGGAAATACAAACCACGGCGTCATTCCCGCGCAAGCGGGAATCTACCTGAGGAGGGAGATCCCCAGCTTTGCCGGGGATGACGGAGTGGGAATGCCAGAATCTGGCGGCGCAATCTTTGGTCGGAGCACGCCGCCCGAAGCGGGACCTGAGGAGGGCCCGCCACAATCCAAAGGGAGGATTAAGCGATGAAATTGACCAAGTCAAAAGCCGCTCTACTGGCT
Source organism: Devosia sp. (assembly GCF_040509215.1). Lineage (GTDB taxonomy): Bacteria > Pseudomonadota > Alphaproteobacteria > Rhizobiales > Devosiaceae > Devosia. The sequence goes on along the minus strand of NZ_JBEVLL010000339.1, from coordinate 29,496 downwards.
GGTTGCGCACTATTCGCAACCGCCGGCGGCGTCATGGCGCAGGACCAGGAAAAGGTCTCGGCTACCATGATCATCTATCTCGACCCCAGCGTGCAGTTTTTCAATCCGGTGGTGAAGGGCGCCCAGGACGCCGCAGCAGCCTTCAACGTCGATCTCGACGTGCAGTATGCCAACAATGATCCGGTGCGCCAGAACGACCTGATCGATACCGCCGTGGCAACGGGCGTGGATGGCATTGCCGTCGCCATTTCGTCATCGGACGCGTTTGACGACAGCATCTGCGCGGCCGTCGAGGCAGGCGTCGTGGTCATCGGCTTCAACAATGACGACCTTGAAGGCGCAGCCGGCAATTGCCGCCAAGCCTATGTCGGCATGAACGAAGAAGCCTCGGGCTATGAACTGGGCATCCGCATGATCGAAGCCTTCGATCTCAAGGAAGGCGACACTGTTTTCAATCCGCGCGAAATCCCGGAGGCCAGTTTTGCCGTGGCCCGTGGCGGCGGTATCGAACGTGCCATGACCGAGCATGGCATCAAGGTTGAAACCGTCCGTGCCGGCCTCGATCCCGCCGAAGCGCAGAACATCATGGCTCAGGCCCTGATTGCCAACCCAGATATCAAGGCCGTGTTCGGCACCGGTTCGGTGACCTCCACCGTTGGCGCGGGTGCCATCAAGGACGCCGGCGTCGACGTGCCGTTCGGTGGCTTCGACCTCGCCGTCGAGATCGTGAATGCGGTCGAGTCGGGCGCCATGTTCGCCACGATGGACCAGCAGCCCTACCTGCAGGGCTACTACCCGATCGCCCAGATCGCCATGGCCGCGCGCTACGGTCTGACACCCACCGATGTCGACACCGGCCAGGGTGCTTTCCTCGACCAGGCCCGGATCGGCGTCGTGAAGCCGTTTATCGGCACCTATCGCTAACGTGACCTGCTCCGGCCTTCGGGCCGGAGCTCCACTATCATTTCTGGATACGAAACGTGACCGATATGACCCATGACCGGGCCGTTGCGCCCCGGCGCTCGGCAGGAGAGTGGCTCCATAGCCTGCTCACCATGCCGGCGGGCGCTATTCTGCTTGTCTTCATCGTCGTGCAGCTAGCCTGCATCATTGCGGGGCTGCTGTTCCCCGACGACTTCCGTTATCTCTCATCGGCCAATATGGGCATCATGATGCGCTCCGTGCCGGTGCTCGGCTGCCTCGCGCTCGGGGCCGGCGTCTTGATGATCGCCGGAGAGTTCGATCTCTCCATCGGCTCGGTCTATACCCTCACCGCCATCATCATGGCCATGCTCGTGGGTGCGGGCGTCGATGCGTTTCTCGCCGCGCCGGTCGGGCTGTTGGTCGGCGCCGTTATCGGGCTCGGCAACGGGTTTCTTACCCTCAGATTTCATCTGCCGAGTTTCATCGTCACGCTGGGCGGTCTGCTGTTCTGGCGCGGCGCGGTGCTGCTGATCAATGGCGCGGTTCAGGTGCGGTTCGATCCGAACCCGGTGTTCAACGCGCTGTTCTCGGGCACGATTTTCGGCATCAATGCCGCCTTCATCTGGTTCATCGCGCTGTGCCTCGTGTTCTGGGCGATGTTGCATCGTCATCGGCTGGGCAACCACATCTTTGCGACGGGCGGCAATCGGGCGGCGGCTACCGCCATCGGCGTCAATACCGGCCGGATCAAGATGATCGCCTTTGCCATTGCCGGGTTCATGGCGGCCTTTGCCGGTATCCTCGCAACCACGCGCGTCGGCTCGGTGCAGCCGGGGCAGGGTGCAGGGCTGGAGCTGCAGGCCATCGCGGCCTGCGTCATCGGCGGGCTCTCCCTCCGTGGCGGTCGTGGGTCGATCCTTGGCGTGTTCCTCGGGGTGATGCTGATATTCACCATTACCGACGTGCTGCTGCTGATGCGGGCACCGGGGTTCTACCTCGACATGTTCATCGCCACGCTGATCGTCGCCGCCTCGATCTTCAATCACGGTCTTGATCGCCGGGGAGCCGAGTCATGAGCTTGCTGGAACTCCACAACATCAACAAGACCTTCGGGCCGCTGAAGGCGCTGAGCGACCTGTCGTTTCAGGTCGGGCATAGCGAAGTCGTCGGGTTGCTCGGCGACAATGGTGCCGGCAAGTCGACCACGGTCAACATGATCTCCGGCATTCATCAGCCAAGCTCGGGCTATATCTCGGTGGACGGACAGCGTCAGACCTTTGCCAATCGGCGTGATAGCGCCGAGGCGGGCATCGAGACGATCTACCAGAACACGGCGCTCGTCGATTGCCTCTCGATCTCGCGGAACATCTTTCTTGGGCGCGAACTGACGGATCGCTTCGGGTTTCTGGACCTGAAAAAGATGCGCGAGATTGCCATGCAGGTGCTCGAAAGCGCCGTGCATATTTCGGGTATCGATAGCCCGGACAAGCTCGTGGGCGATCTTTCGGGCGGACAAAAGCAGGCCGTGGCCATCGCCCGGGCGGTGTTCTTCAAGCGGCGCGTGCTGTTGCTCGATGAACCGACTTCGGCGCTATCGGTGCGCGAGACGGAAGCGCTGCTCAATCAAGTGCTGAAGCTCAAGGCCGAGGGCGTGTCGAGCGTGCTGGTGACGCATAATCTCTACCACGCCTATCAGGTCTGCGATCGCTTCGTGATCATGAGCCATGGCACGAAGGTCTTCGATGTCGCGAAGGCCGATACGACGATCGAGGAACTGACCCAGCACGTGGTGCTGACTTAGCCTTATTGCCGCGGCATCTCTGCTGGCCGGATTGCCCGCTTTTGCGCGGCACTCCGGAATGGCGCATTGACGGCGCCATAGCCGACATAGTTGCCGCGGCGCTCGACGATTTCGAAGAAGAAGCCTTCACCAAAACTCTGGGCGTAGATCTGGAAATATTCCCCGCCCGCGTCACGATCATAGAGCAGGTTATTGGCGGCGAGGCGGGTGATCATGTCCTCGTCGAGCCCAAGCCGGGCTTCGAGATCGGAATAGTAGTTCTTTGAAATTTCCAGCACTGGCAGGCCGCTCGCCTTGAGCGCAGCGGCGGTCGCAAAGATGTCGCTCGAGGCAAAGGCGATGTGCTGGACGCTGGAGCCAAATGTTTCGGCGATGAAATGGCCGGCGAGCGTCCGGTGGCTTTCGGCGCCGTTGAGGGTCAGGCGTAGCTCGCCCCCGGGGCTTTCGATCACCTGGCTGCGCACGAGGCCGGAGGGATCGACGACGTCGACCATGGGGCCTTTGTCGACCACGAAAATGGAGCGGTAGAAGAGAATCCAGGTGAGCATCTCTTCGTAGTTCATCGTCTGGGCGATGTGATCGAAATGGGTGAGGCTGGCGTTCGCAGCCTTGGTGGGCTCGGGTTCGAATTCCACGTCCCAGACCTTTGCGAGATCGGACTGGTCATCGAGGAAATAGAGCAGGCCGCCGCCAATGCCGCGGATGGCGGGGATGGTCAATTCGCCGGGATTGACGCGCTGGGCGAACGGTTGGGCATCGAGCGCCTTGGCGCGAGCGAGTGTGGCGTTGGCGTCTTCCACCTTGAGGCCCATGGCATAGGCTGAGGTGCCATGGGTGAGATAGGCGGCGTGGGCCATGCCTTCGCGCTCGGTGTTGACGACGATATTGATCTCGCCCTGGCTGAAGCGTTCGACGCTCTTGCTGCGGTGTTTGCCGGTGCGGGCAAAGCCCAATTGGCCGAGCATGGTGCGCAGCGTTTCGGCTTCGGTTTCGTCGGCGGTGAATTCGACGAAGCTGACCCCTTTGACCGCGACGCGTGGCGGCAGGGCGTCGGCGGAGGGCACGACTTCGGGTTCGGCCTCGCGCACCTGATCCATGAGGAAGACCAGCGAGCGATGGCCATCGAGCGCGATAGTGCGCGGGGAGCCGGCGCGGAACTGGTCATTGAAGATTTCGAGGGATAGCGGGCCATTGTAGCCAGTCGCGGCGACGGCGCGGGCGAAGTCGACGACGGGCAGGTCGCCTTCACCTGGCATGTTGCGGAAGTGGCGGCTCCAGTAGAGGAGGTCCATGTCGAGCGCGGGCGCATCGGCGAGCTGGACGATGAAGATCTTGTCGCCGGGAATGGAGCGGATTGTGTCGGGGTCGATCTTTCGCGACAGGGAGTGAAAGCTGTCGAGGATGAGGCCGACATTGGGATGATCGGCGCGGCGAACGATCTCCCAGGCGTCGCGATGGTCGTTGACGTGGCGACCCCACGCGAGGGCCTCGTAGCCGACTTTCAGGCCGCGTTTTCCCGCACGCTCGCCCAGTTCGCGGAAATCGGCAGCGGCGCGGTCGATGCCGCCGAGGGCGGCGGGGGCGATGCTGGAGCAGACGAGCATCAGGGGCGCGCCGAGTTCTTGCATCAGGTCGAATTTGCGTTCGGCCCGCTCAAAAGCCTGGGTGCGCTGGGGTTCGGGCAGGCCCTCAAAATCGCGAAACGGCTGGAAGAGCGTGATGTCGAGGCCGAGATCGGCCACCATTTTGCGCACTTCGGCGGGGCTGCGGTCATAGGCGAGGAAGTCGTTCTCGAAGATTTCGACACCGTCGAACCCGGCCGCCGCAATAGCTTCGAGTTTCTCCCGAAGGTCACCGCTGATCGAGACAGTCGCAATCGAGGTCTTCATCGCAAATTCCTGAACGAACTAGTTCGTACAAAGTAGGGATGCGATGGGCATCGGTCAATTGGGGATTGGGGGATCCCCTGCGGGGAGGGATTAAGGGTGGAGGATTTATCCACGATCGTCACCCTCGGGCTTGTCCCGAGGGCTCTGAACTCGCGGCGCCATTGGTACGTGAAGTGTCCTCGGGTCAAGCCCGAGGATGACGCGGTGGTGGTTGGGAAGCGCGTGGGGGCCGCCAAACCTTGCGTCTGTCAAACCTTATGCCGGCTTTATGTCGCTGGCCGCATCTCGAATGGAAACTTTACGCGCGCCGGATCTAGGTTCCCTTTGCAACCAATATGGAGTGCTGGGAACATGCGCCCGCCGTACTACCTTTTCTATTATCGCGACCATGAGACCGTTGGCCGGCCCTATGAGGCCGCAGGTGGCAAGTTTGTCTTGATCACCTGTTCGATCGTGCTGGCGGGCCTCGTGGCCGTCGCCTTCTTCAGCGGTTTGTGAGGGCGCGCCATGTCCCTCGCTCTTTCCATGACACACCTTGAAACTTTTGCGCGCCTCCATGAAGGGCGGCCGGACGATGCTCATTCGCTCTGGGCCTTGTCGGAGCGGCTGCCCGGTGGGTTGGGCGGCGAGCATCCAATCTGGCAGACGCTGCTGCAGGCCGAAGATGCCCATGTGTTGGTGGCGACCGAATGCCAGCTTCTGGTCGGAGCCATTGTCACCTGGCACCACAAGGGCGCTGATGTCGCGCGCCTTGCCTGGCTTGGGGTTGATGCTTCCGCGCGGCATCGCGGTATTGGTCGGCTGCTGCTCGAAACCAGCATCGCGCGGGCCGAGATTGCCGGCGCCGGCGAAGTCGTCGCCCATGTTCCTGCCGGCGCTGTCGACCTGCAAGGCCTGCTGGCAAAGAGCGGCTTTGTCAGTGTGAAGGGTGGCGAACTTCGGCTGCAACTGGGGGCATCGTCATGAGCCCGCGTACCCATGATCCGCACTCCGACAAACATGCGCGCGATGCCGACAAGGGTGTCGCCCTGCTGATCCTCTTCATCTGCGTGCCCTTTTGCGCGGCCGCGGGGCTGGTTGCCTGGATGGCTGGATAATGCGCTACCGCAGACACTGGCAGAGCCGCGGCAGGCGCAACCGCTGGCTCGATAGCGACCTCGAGCGCGGCGTGCTCGCCGTGCTTATCCTGATGGCATTGGTGCTGTTCGCCATCGGCATCGGCACCGTGGCAGAGATGATGAATGCAGCAAGCCTGCCCTGAGGGGCAGGCTTCTCTTATTTCAGCGCTTCGGGTTTTGCGACGAATCGCAGGACCATTTCGACCGTGTTGGCCTTGAGTCGCTGCTGCGATTCCTCGGCGCCGAAATCGCGACCGAAGAGCTGCGAGAAGGTCGCGCGGTTCGAGACGTTGAAGAAGCAGAGCGCGGAAATCTGCCAGTGGATTTCAAGGGGATCGAGCCCCTCGCGGAATTTTCCATCCTTGAGGCCGCGCTCGTAGAGTTCGCCGATATGGGCGATGGCGGTGACATTAAGATCGCGCACCAGGTTCGAGCGGGCGAGGAATTCGCCGTGATGAATATTCTCGATCATCACCATGCGGATGAAATCTTCGTGCTGGTGATGGTGCTCGAAGGTGAATTCGACGAGGCGTTTGAGGCCCTCCACCGGCGAGAGCCCGGCAATGTCGAGCTTGGCTTCGCCTTCACGCACTTCGGCATAGGCGTTTTCGAGTGCGGAGAGGTAGAGCCCCTCCTTGTCACCGAAATAGTAGTAGATCATGCGCTTGGACGAGCGCGTCTTGGCGGCGATTTCGTCGATGCGGGCGCCCGAGAGGCCGTTGAGCGCGAATTCCTGGCTCGCCACTTCGATAATGTTCTGGCGCGTCCCTTCCGGGTCCTGCTGGCGCGTAGGCACCTTGCGTCCGGCCTTGGCGATTGGGGCCCCGGAGTCTGACATGGAAGCAAGCCTTTCCTATCGAACCCCAGAATTGACTAAACTAACCAGTTCGTACATTGTGGGGCAAATCGCCTGAGATCGTTTGTAGCGGCGAGGCGAGCACGAAAACAAGAGCGGAAGGGTGTTGAGGCCCACGCTTGAGGGAGCAGGACCTTTGCCCAGTCATATTGATCGCGTGCGCGAAGCCCTGGCGCGTGTCGAGGGCGAGCGTGGCGCTTCCGTTGCTTCGGAAGCTGGGGTGCGCATTGGGCTGCTTGGCCGCGGAATCGGCGCGTCCCTGACCCCGATCATGCATGAGGCCGAGGGCAAGCGGCTGGGGCTCGATTATCGCTACGATCTCATTGATTTCGACCGGCTGGCTCTTGAGGACGCCGATCTCGGCGCCGTGCTCGAAGCGGTGCGCGAGAATGGCTTTCGTGGGGTGAATGTCACCTATCCCTTCAAGCAGGCCATCATTCCGCTGCTCGATGGACTTTCGGGCGAGGCCTCGGCCATCGGGGCGGTCAACACCGTGGTGTTCTCACCCGACCGGACCGAGGGGCACAATACGGATTGCTATGGCTTTGCCCAGAGCCTGCGACAGGGGCTCGGCGTCGTGCCGGTTTCGCGCGTGGTGCAGATCGGCGCCGGCGGGGCAGGGGCGGCGGTGGCGCAGGCGCTGGCCGAGCTTGGTGCCATGGAACTCGATATCGTCGATGTCGACCTTTCTCGCGCCGAGGCGCTGGCGGCGCAGGTCGCTTCGGCTAATGGCACGCTGACGCGGGGGATGACGCCGGAGCGGTTGGCCGAACTGGTTGATGAAGCGACGGGGATCGTCAATGCGACGCCGGTCGGCATGGAAAAGCTGCCAGGGTTACCGTTCGATCCGGCGCTGCTGCAGCGCCATCAATGGGTGGCCGACATCATCTATTTTCCGCGCGAGACCGAACTGATCCGCCGGGCGCGAGATATCGGGTGTCGGGTGCTGCCGGGCGGCGGCATGGCGGTCTATCAGGCGGTGCGGGCTTTCCAGCTTTTCTCGGGCCAGGAGCCTGACCCGACCGAAATGGCCAAGACCTTTGCCGCCTATGCCTGAGTGCTGAGGCGGCCGGTTCCCAAGACGTGTTCGACGCCGCGATTGACGTGGCTTGCCAGCATGGCGAGCGCGCCATCGATATTGCGCGCCAGTGCCAGCTCGAACATGGCCTTGTGATCGTCGACCACACCGACCCCGCGAAAGCTCACGGCCAGCATGTGGTAGCGCAGGAACCGATCGAAGATCGCCGCGTGAAGGTCGAGCAGGGCTTTTGAGCCGCAGGCCGAGATCAGCGCATTGTGGAAGGCGAAATCGTAGCGCACCCAATCGCTCGTCTGTTTGGCCTCACCCTCCAGCAATTGCCTCTCGATGGTGGCGAGCTTGTAGTGCGCTGCAACGACGCGGCCTTCCCATTCGAGATCGCCGCGGCGGAACGAGAGCTGCAAGGCATGGCTTTCGAGCAGCAGGCGGAGGTCGGCGATTTCGCGCAGGTCCGACGCCGTTGCGGGCGCAACGACGAATCCCTTCTGCCCTTCGGCAACCACCAGGTCTTCGCTCGCCAACCGATTGAGGATTTCGCGGAGGGTGCTGACGCCGACGCCATAGGTTTCACGCAGCGGCTCAAGCTTCAGTTTTTGGCCCGGCGACAGGCGGCAGGCGATGATGTCGGCGCGCAGGCGCAGATAGGTCGCCTCGCCGATTGTCTGCTCGTTTTCCGCCTCTGGATAGTTCATCTGCATGCATCTGGTAAAATCAGGAATATCTGATATATACGAAATCAGATGGTGAATGGAAAGAGACCTGAAGAAAGAGTTTCGCGCACCGTTGACATGAACGTACTAGTTCGTACAAAGTGACGACAAGCCGATGGGGAGGACCATTGGCGTTCCCGGGCAATCCGGAACGGGGGTATTCCCCAAGGGAGGAATAGACATGAATCTTTCGCTTTCGCGCCGCGCGCTGATGGTTGGCGGGCTTCTGCTGGCTGCCACCATGCCGTCCCTGGCGCAGGACAAGCCCGTGCTGCGCTTCTCCGCCGTCTTCTCCGAGCAGGACATTCGCGCCGAGATGACCCAGCAGTTGGCGACATCAATCGCCGATATTGCGACGCTCGAACCCTATTACGGCGGTAATCTCTTCAAGCAGGGCACTGAGCTTGTGGCGCTGCAGCGCGGCAATCTCGAGATGGGCAATATCGCCCCGCAGGATATTTCCAACCAGATCCCGGCCTGGTCGGTGCTGACATCGGCCTATCTCTTCCGCGACGCCGATCACCTGCGCACGTTCTTTGACAGCGAAGTCGGCGGTGAATTCAAGGCCATGGCCGAAGAGCAGCTTGGCATCCACATTCTCGGGCCGACCTATTTTGGTGCCCGTCAGGTGGGTCTGCGCGGCGACAAGGAAATCAAGACGCCAGCGGATATGGCCGGCATCAAGCTGCGTATGCCCGGCGGCGACGCCTGGCAGTTCCTTGGCACCTCGCTGGGTGCCAATCCGACGCCGATGGCCTATGCCGAAGTCTATACCGGCCTCCAGACCGGCGCGATCGACGGCCAGGACAATCCGCTGCCCAACGTTGAAAACATGAAGTTCTACGAAGTGATGGACCAGATTGTCCTCACCTCGCATCTCGTCGGCTTCGACCTTCTGGTTATCTCCAAGGGTGCCTGGGACGCGATGACGCCGGAACAGCAGACGGCCTTCACGACCGCTGCAACCGCCGCCATCGACTTCAGCCAGAAGGCGCATCTCGATCGCGAAGCCGCGCTCGTCGAGCAGTTCAAGGGCGCTGGCCTTGCCATCAATACGCCCGATGTCGACGCGTTCCGCGCCCACGCGCAAAAAGTCTATCTCGATAGCGAGCTGGCCAAGGATTGGCCGGAAGGCGTTGTTGACCGGATCAACGCGCTCTAAAAAACTCCTCCGCGATAGGCGGCGCCGCTTGTCGGTGCCGCCTTACCCAACATGCGCTGGTCGCCGAGACCGGTAGCGGGAGCCCACCATGCCCACCTCTTTGAAACCAATCGGCCGGTGGCTTTACGCCCGCGCCGAAAACCTGCTTGCGGCCATGCTGGCGACCATGTTCGTGGTCTTCATCATCCAGATCGTCTTCCGCTATGTGCTGAATTTCCCCATCGGCTGGACCCACGAAATCAGCGTCATAATGTGGCTCTGGATGGTGCTGTTTGGCACCGCCTTCGTCGTCCGAGACAGCGAGGAAATCCGCTTCGACATTATCTACAGCGCGGTCGGGCCGAGCACGCGGCGGATCATGGTGCTGATCAGCAGCCTCAGCCTCGTGGTGCTGTTCTCAATCTCGCTGCCGGCGGTCATCGACTACATCGCCTTCATGAAGGTCGAGAAGACGGCCTATCTCAAGATCCGCTTCGACTACCTCTATTCCATCTACGGCATTTTCGCGGTCGCCATGATCGTGCGCCAGCTCGTGCTTGCCTTCCAGGCGGTGTGGGGCAAAGGCGCGGACGAGTTCGACCCGACCAAGGCGAGTTCCGGCATATGACCATCTCTTTGGCTTTCGGCCTGTCGCTGGGGCTGCTTACAGTCCTGGCCTTTCTCGGCCTGCCCATGGGCCTCGCCATGATCTGCGGGTCCGTCCTTTATCTCTTCATGCGCGGACAGGACCCCGGCATCGTTGCCGAGCAGTTCCTCAATGGCATGTATTCCAACTACATCATGCTCGCGGTGCCGCTGTTCATCCTGGCGGCCGAGATCATGAATTCGGGCACGCTGTCCGAACGCCTGCTGAAATGGTGCGACGCGCTTGTGGGGCGTTTCCGCGGTGGCCTCGCGCAGGTCAATGTGCTGCAGTCGATCGTTTTTGCCGGCATGTCCGGCTCGGCCGTGGCCGATGCCGCCGGCTCGGGCAAGATGATGCAGTACATGATGACCAAGGACGGCAAATATACGCCCTCCTATGCGGCGGCGCTGACTGCCGTGACCGCCGTCATCGGGCCGATCATTCCGCCTTCCATTCCCATGGTGCTCTATGCGCTGGTGGCCGATACATCCATCGGCTACCTGTTCCTCGGGGGCGTCGTGCCGGGGCTGCTCATGGCTGGCGTCATGATGGTCCAGGTGGCGATCACGGCCCGCGTGAAGAATTTTCCCGTGGAAGAGCCAGTGCCGTTGCGCAAGCTGCCGCGGATGACCTGGGAGGCGCTGCCTGTCCTCTTCATGCCGGTGGTGCTGATGTATGGCATCTATGGCGGGGTCACGACGCCGACCGAAGCTGCTGCCGTCGCTGCCGCCTATGCGCTGCTCGTCTCGGCCTTCATCTACCGTGCGGTCAAGGTGCCGGAGCTCTATCAATCGGTGCTTACAAGCGCCAAGACCACGGCCTCCATCGGCATGCTGATCGCCGGGGCGCTGGTGTTCAACTATGTGGTGACGGTGGAGAATATTCCACGCACGATCAGCGCCATCCTGCTCTCGTGGGACCTCAACCCCGTAACCTTCCTGATCATCGTCAATATCATCCTCCTGGTGCTCGGCTGTGTGCTTGAGGGGACGACCATTCTGCTGGTCATCGTGCCGGTGCTGATCCCGACGGCGCAGGCGCTGGGTATCGACATGGTGCACTTTGGTGTCGTGGCGGTGGTCAACATCATGCTTGGGCTGATTACGCCGCCTTATGGGCTCCTGCTCTTCATCATGACGCGAATATCGGGCTCGCCCATGCGGGCGATCATCGGCGATGTCATGCCCTTCCTGTGGTCGCTGATCGGCGCGCTGATCGTCTTCACCTTCGTGCCGGAAACGGTGCTCTGGCTGCCGCGCATGTTCGGTTATGAGGGTGTCACCCCATGAAGCCGGTCTATGTGCTGAATGGGCCTAATCTCAATCGCCTGGGCAAGCGGGAGCCGCATATTTACGGCACCACGACGCTGGCCGAGATCGAGGAGAACTGCCGTAGGACTGTGGTCGGCCGGCCGCTGATTTTCCGGCAGACCAATAGCGAGGAGACGCTGATCGGGCTCGTGCATGAGGCGATCGACGAGGGGGCGGGGATTGTCATCAATCCCGCCGCCTTCACCTTCACCTCGCTGGCGCTGCTCGATGCGCTAAAAATGTTCGAGGGGCCGGTGATCGAGCTGCATATCTCGAACATCCACAAGCGTGAGCAGATCTATCACAAGTCCTATGTGTCTATGCGGGCCGATGCCGTGATCGCCGGGCTTGGGGCCTATGGGTATGAGGCGGCGCTGGTGGCGTTGCTGAGGCTCGTGAAGGACTGACACACTCTCAACTATCGTCACCACCGGGCTTGTTCCGGTGGTCCCCAGCGGAGGCGAGATGGGTTGCCGGGACAAGTCCGGCAATGACGATGGGTGGGGGGCCGAGTACGAAGCCTTCGCCCATCTCAGACCGTCACCCTCGGGCTCGACCCGAGGGCTCTGCACTAGCTGCACCAACCGTAAGTGAAGTGTCCTCGGGTCAAGCCCGAGGATGACGGCTGGTGGGCTGGAGAAGTCGAGAGCCGGGCTAGTGCAGCCCGTTCTCTGCGATGAACGCCTCGAGCTTGTCCTGTTGCGTCTTGGTCAGCGGCCAGGCGGAGGGTGGACGGGTGGGGCCGCAATCGCGGCCGAGGGCCTGTAGCGCGGCCTTTACGCCGGTGACGTTGGTGCCGTTCATCTCTTCGGCGCGGATGTCCTCAAATGCCTTCATGCCGGCGATCAGCTTGTTAGCACTGACATAATCGCCATTGTCGAGCGCGGCATGGATGGCGAGGGAGCGTTCGGGCCAGACATTGATGAGGCCGGAGGTGAAGCCGCGGGCGCCGACGGCGTAGAGGGCGGGGGCCCAGACTTCGGCGAGGCCGCCGACCCAGACAATGTCGGGATCGCAGGCCGCCTTGGCTTCGGCGAGTTTCAAGGGATTGGGCGTTGCCCATTTGACGCCCTTTACGCCGGGCACGGCGCAGAGGTCGGCAATGGCCTTGGTGCCGATGGCGTCATTGCGGAGATAGAGCATCATCGGCAGGCCGCCCGAGGCGTCCGCGATGGCTTTCAAATAGTCGACGATGCCGCGCGGGGCGACGAAGGGATCGGGTGGCTGATGCACCATGAGCGCCGTGGCGCCAGCGAGGGCAGAGGTTTTTGCCAGTGCCTGGGCATCGCGAATGCCGCGGCCAACACCGGCCAGCACCGGGGCGCGGCCAGCGACGAGGTGGACCACTTCGCGCACCATGGTGGAGGCTTCTTCAGTCGTCAGGGCATAGAATTCGCCAGTATTGCCATTGACCACCGGCATGTGGAGGCCAGCGCCGAGGGCTCGGTCGAGAACGGGCACCAGCTTTTGCGGGGCGATGTCGCCGTTCTCGTCATAGGGCGTGACGAGAATGCCGGAAATGCCTGTCAGGGCCCTGTCGAGCGTGCGTGTCATGGTCTTGTCCTCGTTTGATCCGAAGCTGCCTCATCCGAGGTTTGGTGACGCTCGGTGCCAATTACTTAGTAGATGTCGGGTTCGCCCGCGGCGGCGCCAAAGCCGCGTTCGAGGAAGTCGAAGTCGCAGCCCTTGTCGGCCTGGGTGACGTGTTTGGAATACATCCAGCCCCAGCCGCGTTCGAAGCGGGGGGCGGGTGGGGTCCAGGCGGCGCGGCGGCGCTCCAGCTCGTCCTCGGCGACCAGCATATCGAGCCGGCGATTTTCGAGGTCGAGTTTTACGATATCGCCGGTGCGCAGCAGTGCCAGCGGGCCGCCGATATAGGATTCGGGGGCGACGTGGAGCACGCAGGCGCCGTAGGACGTGCCGGACATGCGCGCGTCGGAAATGCGCAGCATATCGCGGTGACCTTGCTTGATCAGCGCCTTGGGGATGGGAAGCATGCCCCATTCCGGCATGCCGGGGCCGCCGAGGGGGCCGGCATTGCGGAGGACGAGGACGTGGTCGGGCGTGACGTCGAGGTTTTCATCGTCGATTGCCGCCTTCATCTCGGCATAAGAATCATAGACCAGCGCCGGGCCCTGATGGCGGTAGTATTTTGGGTCGCAGGCGGCGGGTTTGATGACGGCGCCATCGGGGCAGAGATTGCCGCGCAGAACGGCCAATGAGCCCTCGTGATAAACGGGGTTCGAGAGGGGGCGGATGACGTCGTCATTATAGACGACGGCGCCTTCGAGGTTTTCGCCCAGCGTCTTGCCGTTGACGGTGATGGCGCCGAGATGCAGCCGATCAGTGATCTGTGTCATCAGCGCGCGAAGGCCGCCGGCAAAGTAAAAGTCCTCCATCAGGTAGCCCTGGCCGTTGGGACGGACATTGGCGAGGAGGGGTGTGGTGCGGCCCAGCGCATCGAGATCGTCGAGCGAGAGATCGACGCCAGCGCGGCGGGCCATGGCGATCAGATGCACCACGGCATTGGTCGAGCACCCGGTGGCCATGGCGACGATGGCGCCATTGCGGATGGAGGCTTCGGTGACGATGTGGGCGGGCGTCAGGTCATCCCAGGCCATGTCGACGATGCGGCGGCCGCAATCGGCCGACATGCGCTGGTGGGCGGAATCGACAGCGGGAATCGAGGATGCGCCGGGCAGGGTGAGGCCCATGGCATCGACGATGGCGGTCATGGTGGAGGCCGTGCCCATGGTCATGCAGACGCCGGCCGAGCGGGCAATGCCGCCTTGTAGGCCTTGCCATTGTTCATCGGTGACATTGCCGGCGCGACGTTCGTCCCAGTATTTCCAGGCGTCCGAGCCCGAGCCCAGGGGCTTGCCGGCATAATTGCCGCGCAGCATGGGGCCGGCGGGCAGGTAGATCATCGGCACATTGGCAGTGATGCCGCCCATGACGAGGCCGGGCGTGGTCTTGTCGCAGCCACCCATCAGGACAACGCCATCGAGCGGGTGCGAGCGGATGTTTTCCTCGGCCTCCATGGCGAGGAGGTTGCGGTAGAGCATCGAGGTCGGTTTGGTGAAACTCTCGTCCACCGAGAGTGTCGGCAGTTCGACCGGGAAACCGCCGGCTGCCAAGACGCCGCGCTTCACCGCTTCGACGCGTTCGGGAAAATGGCTGTGGCAGGCGTTGAGTTCGGACCAGGTGTTGAGGATGCCGATCACGGGCTTGCCCATGAAGTCGGCTTCCGAATAGCCGAGCTGCATCAGCCGCGAGCGGTGGCCAAAACTTCTCAGGTCGTCCGGCGCGAACCAGCGCGCCGAACGCAATTGGTCGGCTGATTTTCGCAATGGCCTTCTCCTCTTCGGGCCGTGACCGCTGGCAACTTCGCCCATTCTCCCAAAGGGCGTTGTCGATGCCAGCAGTCTGCTAACCAAATCGTCCCTTTGAGGTCAGAGTTTGACCAGTGTCCGCACGTCGACCGGCAGGCCAGTCGCGAAGGACTGGTTGGCGGCGATGCCGGTCAGGATCGAGAGCGCGCCATCGCGATGGTTGGCGCCATAGCCCGGACGCGGCGTGGCGTTGCCGAAGATTTCTTCGAGCATGATCTTGTCGCCGCCGCCATGCCCGCCTTCGCCTGCAGGAACGTGGACGACGCGAGATTCGCCGTGGAGCGGGAAGTGGTAGAGATCGACGCCCTTGGCCGCACCCTCGGCGGTCGAAGTGGAGCCGGCATTGATATAGGAAGTTTCGCGGACCATCAGTTCCAGGCGACCGCCGGTGCCGTTGATGGCAACGTTAAAGCCTTCCCAAGGGGCATAGGCGTAGAGCGAATAGGTCATCACCGCCTTGTTGCGGTAGCGGACCATGACATTCATCGTGTCTTCGATGGAAATGCCGTCGCCAAAGACGTTCTGGTCGCGCTGGTAGCCGTCTTCCTTCTCGGCATCCCAATAGAGCGCCTTCTGCGTCGGGGTCGAGGTGAGGTCGATGGCGAACTTGTCGTCCTTGGCAGCCTCTACGCCGGTCGTGCGGGTATAGGGCGTGAAGACGCCGCGTTCCTCAGCATTGGCGCGGCCGTAGAACTTCAGGTCGCCCATGGCAAAGACCGTGTCGGGCTGGCTACCGAGCCAGAAATTGACGAGGTCGAAGTGGTGGGTCGATTTGTGGACCATCAGGCCACCGGAATTGCGCTTGTCGCGGTGCCAGCGGCGGAAATAGTCGGCGCCGTGGCGGGTATCGAGCAGCCATTCAAAGTGAATCGAGGTCGGGGTGCCGATGGCGCCTTCGGCGATCAGTTCGCGCAGGGCCGAATTGTGCGGGGCGTAGCGATAGTTGAAGGTGACGCGGATGTTCTTGCCGGTGCGCTCGACGGCGTCGAGGATTTCCTGGCACTTTTCCTTGTCGACGGTCATCGGCTTTTCGGTAATCACGTCGCAGCCGAGTTCCATGGCGCGGATGATGTACTTGTGGTGGGTACGGTCGACCGAGGTGACGATGACGAAATCGGGCTTTTGCTCGGCGATCATCTTTTCGAAGTCGCTGGCCTTGTAGGTCGGCACTGCTTCGCCGCCGAGTTCTTCGACGAAGAGGCGGTTGGTGTAGTCCATGCGGGTCTGGTTGGTGTCGCAGAGGGCGACGACGCGCGAGTTATCCTTGTGGGGTCCAAGGATGGCCTCGTAGAACATCCTGGCCCGTCCGCCCGTGCCCACGATTGCATAAGTCTTGGCCATTTCCGCTCCTCGCATGCCATCAAAATCTGCGGCTGATGACTCATCCTATTCGCCGCGCGGTTACATGTACCATACAAGATTGGCGACTTGCACTTGTTCTTTTGGGGGGAGGCAAAAAAGACGAAGCGCGCGACCACGGGTGTGATCGCGCGCCTGATTGAAGCTGCAATAACAGTTAGTTAGTGCGGGCGAGGTGCCGGTTGAGATAGAGCGCCACGAGCGTGCAGACGGCGCCCGAGAGCAGATAGGCACCCGAAGAGATGAGGCCAAAATTGCTCGAAAGCAGCAAAGCCACCAGCGGCGCGAAGCCGGCGCCGAAGAGCCAGGCGAGGTCCGAAGTCAGCGCCGAACCGGTATAGCGATAGAGGCGGGTGAAGTTTGCGGCGACGACGCCCGAGGACTGACCGAAGGACACGCCGAGCAGGGCAAAGCCGATGATCATGTAGATGGTTTCGCCGGTCTGGCCGGCGCCGAGGAGGAGCGGGGCGAATATGCTGAAGACGCCGATGGCGGCAGCCGAATAGCCGAGAAGCTGGCGGCGGCCGATGCTGTCAGCGAGATAGCCCGAGAGGACCACGGCGACGAGACCGACGCAGGCGGCGGCGATTTCGATGACGAGGAAATTGGCCGGCACTTCCTGGGTGTAGAGGAACACATAGGAGAGCGGGAACACGGTCACCATGTGGAAGAGGGCGAAGCTTGCCAGCGGCGCGAAGGCGCCGATGACGATGTTGCGCCAGTCATTGGTGATCGTTTCACGCAGTGTCGAGGGCTCAAGCTCGCCGCTTTCGAAGAGGTGGGTGTATTCGGGCGTGACCACGATACGGAGGCGCGCGAAGAGCGCCACGATGTTAATCGCGAAGGCCACGAAGAACGGATAGCGCCAGCCCCAGCCGAGGAAATCTTCGGCCGAGAGGGCCCAGGAGAGATAGGCAAAGAGGGCGCTGGCAACGATGAGGCCGATGGGGGCGCCGAGCTGGGGCACCATGGCGAACCAGCCACGCTTTTCCTGGGGCGCGTTGAGCGCGAGGAGGGAGGCGAGGCCATCCCAGGTGCCGGCGAGGGCGAGGCCCTGGCCGATGCGGAAGATCACGAGAATAGCGACGGCAAGCCAGCCGACCTGATCGTAGCCGGGGAGGAACGCGGTGGCGACGGTCGAGACGCCGAGCAGCATCAGGGCGATGGTGAGCTTGACGCCTCGGCCGTAGCGACGGTCGACGGCCAGGAATATTGCCGTGCCGATGGGGCGGGCAACAAAAGCAAGGGCGAAGACCGCGAAGGACAGGAGCGTGCCGGTCAGCGGATCGGCAAAGGAGAAGATGAGACTCGGGAAAACCAGCACCGAAGCGATGGCATAAACGAAGAAATCGAAGAACTCCGAGGTGCGACCAATAATCACACCGATGGCGATCTCGTTGGCGTCGACGGGTCTGTGAGTGGAATGGAGCTGGCGCGCATCGTGCTCAGCGGTTGTCTCAGGGACGTGGGGTGTGGAGGCGGCCATGTCGCTAAGCTCCTGGCATTATTGAAGTTCTGTACCGCGTCCGGGGTGACAAGTGAACGCGGCCAGTGGTCCGCAGCGGACCGGTTTGGATTTGTCTTGCATCAAAGACAGTGCGCTTACGAGTGGACAAAATGTCCGATGGCGCAGAGGGTGCCATGAGAGTAGTCCGCAAACCAGCGCAGTCTTCCTCCCAAGGGCCGCAATGTCTCGTTTTGCCAAACTTCTTCTCGTGCCCCTCGTGGCACCACTTCTCGCCGGCTGTAATGCCGTGGTGATGGCGCCGGCTGGCGATGTCGCCTTGCAGCAGCGCGATCTCATCATCATCGCAACGGTGCTCATGTTGCTCATCATCATTCCGGTGATGGTGCTTGTCGTGCTGTTCGCGCGCAAATACCGGCAGGGCAACAATGCCAAATATGAGCCGAACTGGGATCACTCGACCCAGCTCGAGCTGGTGATCTGGTCTGCCCCGCTCGCCATCATCATCTGCCTTGGCGCGGTGACCTGGGTTTCGACGCATCTGCTCGATCCCTATCGCCAGCTTGGTCGCCTCGGTCCGGACCGGCCGGTGATCGCCGAAGTGGAGCCCCTCGAAGTGGAGGTCGTGGCGCTCGACTGGAAGTGGATGTTCATCTACCCGCAATACGACATTGCCACGGTCAACGAGTTCGTTACGCCGGTCGATCGACCGATCAGCTTCAAGCTGACCGCTTCGACGGTGATGAATTCCTTCTACATTCCCGCCATGGCCGGCCAGATCTACGCCATGCCGGGCATGCAGACCCGTCTGCACGGCGTGATCAACGAGCCCGGTACCTATAGGGGCATTGCTGCCCACTATAGCGGCCACGGTTTTTCGGGCATGCATTTCCAAACCAAGGGCGTCAGCGATAGTGAATTTGAGGCCTGGGTGGCCGAGGTTCGCAACTCGCCCGACATGCTCAACCGCCAGCGCTATCTCGAGGTCGAAAAGCCCAGCGAGCACGTGCCGGTCATGCACTTCGCCGGTGTGGAAAGCGGTCTTTACACCGCGATCCTCAACATGTGCGTCGAACGCGACAAGATGTGCGTGAGCGAGATGATGTCCATCGACGAGCAGGGTGGCCTCGGCCATGCCGGCGTCAACAATCTGGCGCCAGAGCTCTATGGTGGCGGGGAAAAGAACCGCTCGCCCTTCGGGCCGCAGAAGACCTATGTCGCCGCCATCTGCTCGACGGACGAAGCCATTGCCATGACGGCAAAGCTGCCGGCCATCAAGGCACCGAACGCTGCGCCGCTGGTAGGCAAGGGTCTTATTCGCCCGGAAATGGTCGCGCATAGCAATGCGCCCGCGCTTGACTGGCTCGCCGGCAAGCTCGCCTTCAACCAAAACACCTCGGCTGACGCGCTATGACAAACGAATTCTGGTCCTTCATCTTTGGGCGTCTCACCTGGGACGTCCTGCCGCTGCATGAACCGATCGTGGTCATCACCTTCCTCGTCGTGGCCGTTGGTGGCCTCGCCGTGGTTGGCGCGCTGACCTATTTCAAGCTTTGGGGCTATCTCTGGAAAGAATGGTTCACCAGCGTCGACCACAAGAAGGTGGGCATCATGTATATGGTGCTCGGCCTCGTCATGCTGCTGCGCGGCTTTGCCGATGCGCTGATGATGCGCCTGCAGCAGGCCATCGCCTTCAATGGCTCGGAGGGTTATCTCAACGCCCACCACTATGATCAGCTGTTCTCCGTGCACGGCGTGATCATGATCTTCTTTGTGGCCATGCCGCTGATCACGGGCTTCATGAACTATATCGTGCCGCTGCAGATCGGCGCGCGCGACGTCAGCTTCCCCTTCCTCAACAATTTCTCGTTCTGGATGACCACCGGCGGCGCCGTGCTGGTGATGATGAGCCTCTTTGTCGGCGAATTCGCCCAGACCGGCTGGCTGGCTTTCCCGCCATTGTCAGGGATCGAGCATTCACCGGCCTCGGGCGTCGACTACTACATCTGGGCCCTGCAGGTGGCGGGTGTGGGGACGACCTTATCGGGCGTCAACCTGATCGCGACCATCATCAAGATGCGTGCCCCGGGCATGACGCTGATGAAGATGCCGGTCTTCACCTGGACATCGCTCTGCACCAACGTGCTCATTGTTGCGTCCTTCCCGATCCTGACGGCAGTGCTGACGCTGCTCGCGCTCGATCGTTATGTCGGCACCAACTTCTTCACCGCCGATTTCGGCGGTAGCCCGATGATGTATATCAACCTCATCTGGATCTGGGGCCACCCGGAAGTCTACATCCTGATCCTGCCATGCTTCGGCATCTTCTCGGAAGTCGCCTCGACCTTCTCGGGCAAGCGTCTCTTCGGCTACACGTCCATGGTCTACGCGACCGTCGTGATCACGGTGCTGTCCTACCTCGTCTGGCTGCACCACTTCTTCACGATGGGGTCGGGGGCGAGCGTCAACTCGTTCTTCGGCATCACCACGATGATCATCTCGATCCCCACGGGGGCGAAGATCTTCAACTGGCTCTTTACGATGTACAAGGGCCGCATCCGCTTCGAACTGCCGATGATGTGGCTCATCGCCTTCATGCTCACCTTCACTATCGGTGGCATGACCGGCGTGCTGCTCGCGGTGCCGCCGGCCGACTTCGTGCTGCACAATTCGCTCTTCCTCGTGGCCCACTTCCACAACGTCATCATCGGCGGCGTGCTGTTCGGCATCTTTGCCGGCATCAACTACTGGTGGCCCAAGGCGTTCGGCTACAAGCTCAACGAATTCTGGGGCAAGGTCTCGTTCTGGCTCTGGAACGTCGGCTTCTGGTTGGCTTTCGGTCCGCTCTACGTGCTGGGCCTGATGGGCATCACGCGGCGCCTCCGCACGTTCGACGACCCGTCGCTGCAGATCTGGTTCATCATCGCCGGTATCGGCGCGCTGGTGATCGCAGGTGGCATCGGCGCCATGCTGATCCAGTTCGGCGTGTCGATCCTTGGCAAGAACAAGGAATGGGACACGACGGGCGATCCGTGGAATGGCCGCACGCTCGAATGGGCGACGTCCTCGCCGCCGCCGCAGTACAACTTCGCCTTCACTCCTGTCATCCACGACAACGATGCCTGGGCGGACATGAAGAACAGGCACTCGCAGCGGCCGATCAAGGGCTTCATGGAAATCCACATGCCGCGCAATACCGGTACGGGCGTCGTCCTGGCGGGTCTCAGCGTCGTGCTCGGCTTTGCCCTCATCTGGTACATGTGGTGGCTGGTCATCCTGAGCTTCGTGGCGCTCATCGGCGCTGCCATCATCCACACATTCAACTATGACCGCGACTACTACATCCCGGTCGAGGCCGTTGCCGAGGTCGAAGACACCCGCACGCGCCTGCTGAGCGGAGCCCGCTAAGATGAGTTCAAACGCAACCACCGCCGAGGGTGAGGCCCCGCAGTTCTACGAACTGGTGCCGCACCACCATGCCCCGCATGGCTCGACCCAGATCGGGTTCTGGCTCTATCTGATGAGCGACTGCCTCATCTTCGCATCACTCTTTGCCATCTATGGCGTGCTCGGCGGCAATTTTGCCGCCGGCCCATCGCCGGAACACCTGTTCAACCTGCAACTAGTGGCGGTCAGCACGGGCGCGCTGCTGCTGAGCTCGATCACCTATGGCTTCGCCATGCTCGACATGGACGAAGGCAAGAAGACCGGCACGCTGGTCTGGCTGGTGATCACCGGCATTCTGGGCGCGGTGTTCCTGAGGCTAACGCTCTATGAATTCTACCACATGATCCATGAAGGCGCGGTGCCGCAGCGTTCAGCCTTCCTGTCCGCCTTCTTTGTGCTGGTGGGTACGCACGCCCTGCACGTGACCTTCGGCATTCTCTGGCTCGTGACGCTGCTGATCCAGATCGGCACCAAGGGGCTGATCCCGGCCAACAAGATCCGCGTGCAGTGCCTGTCGATGTTCTGGCACTTCCTCGACGTCATCTGGATCGGCGTTTTTACCGTTGTCTATCTCATGGGGATGCTGCGATGAGCGCTTCTACCTCCCACGACACGCTGGCCTCGGGCACGCATGCGCATCCCAATCCGGAAGTGCATGGCGACGGTCACGATCACGGTACGCGGCGCACCTACCTGATCGGCTTTGCGCTCTCGGTCATTCTCACCGCCATTCCGTTCTGGCTGGTGATGGGCAATGTCATTGCCGACACCACGATCGCGACGCTGGTGATCATGGCTTTCGGCGTGGTGCAGATCTTTGTGCATATGGTCTATTTCCTGCACATGAACACCAAATCCGAGGGCGGCTGGACGATGATGGCGGCGATCTTCACCATCATTGTCATCGTCATTGCCCTGTCGGGCTCGCTCTGGGTGATGTTCCACCTCAATACCAATATGATGCCGGGCCATATCATGAACCCGGCAGACCTGATCTGACGCGATGACTGAGCGGGAAGGGCAGGGGGCACGAAGGCTCTCCTTCGGCCTCGTTGCCTTTGCCGCCTTCGCTGCTGTCTGTGCAGTGGGTTTCGGCGCGCTCGGCGTCTGGCAACTCGAGCGACTTGCCTGGAAGAACGGTCTCGTCGCCGCGGTGGAGGCACGCAGCACCGCTGCGCCGCTTGATCTCAATCAGGCGGATTGGGATGGGAT
This sequence comes from Devosia sp., assembly GCF_040509215.1. Classification (GTDB taxonomy): domain Bacteria; phylum Pseudomonadota; class Alphaproteobacteria; order Rhizobiales; family Devosiaceae; genus Devosia. Next base: position 7,187 of record NZ_JBEVLL010000339.1, on the reverse strand, counting down.
CGACGCCTCGGCCAGCGAATATCAGCGGGTGTCAGTCAGCGGCCGGTTCGAGGGCAGCGATACGCTGAGCCAGGCCGTGACCGTCTATGGCGGCGGCTTCTGGGTGATGACGCCGCTGGCGCTCGATGATGGTCCGGTGGTTCTGGTCAATCGTGGATTTGTGACGGCCAGCCAGCGCGATGCTGGCGTGGACCGCCCAGAGGGCGCCGTGACCGTCTCAGGGCTTTTGCGGGCAACCGAGCCGGATGGCGGTTTTTTGCGGAGCAACGATCCCAGTGCGGGACGCTGGTATTCGCGTGATGTGGCCGAGATCGGCGCGGCCCGTGGCATCGGGAATCTGGCGCCGTTCTTTGTCGATGCGGATGCGAGTGGCGCAGCCTATCCGATTGGAGGGCTCACCGTCCTTGCTTTTTCCAACAATCACCTACTCTACGCGCTGACCTGGTTTGGGCTGGCACTGCTGTCGCTCTTCGCACTCTACTGGCTGCTCAGGGACCGCTGGCGGTCCTAGGCCTTGGTGATCGGCAGGCTGATCTCGAAGAGGGCACCGCCTTGCGGAGCGGTCGCGACGCTGACCTTGCCGCCGTGACGCTTGATGATGTCGTAGACAAGGCTGAGGCCAAGACCGGCGCCGTTCGGCGATTGCGACAGGCGGTGGAACGGCCAGAAGATCTCCTCGCGGTGCTCGGGATCGACTCCCGGGCCGTTGTCCGACACGCAGACGCGGCCGTCGGTGTTGACCTCGACGCGGATGTGCACCTGCGGGCCGCCATGCGACATGGCGTTGAGGACGAGATTGGCGATGGCGCGCGACAGGGCAGAGGCGTCGCCTTTTACGTTCACACGCGTTTCAGGGCCAACAAACTCGATGTCGCAGCCTGCATCGATGGCGAGGGGGGCGAGGTCGGCAGTGACCTGCGCAGAGATATCCACGAGGTCGACGGTCTCGAAACTGTCTGGCGACAGCGCCAGGCGATGAAGATCGAGCAATTCGTTGGCCATGCCACCGAGCCGGGCGGAATCCCGCTGCAACTGGCGCTTGTCGGCGCCGTCGGGGAGGGATTCAAGGCGGGTCTGCAGGATGGCGATGGGCGTGCGCAATTCGTGCGCAGCATCGGCGAGGAAACGCCGCTGGCGGGCGATACCGCTGTCGAGACGATCCAGGGCCTCGTTAAAGGCGCGCACCAGGGGCACGAGTTCCACCGGCACGCGCTCGTAGGACAAGCGCACGTCGCTCTGGCCGATATCGATCTGTTCGGCATCGCGTGCCACTTGCTCCACGCCGAGGAGGGACCGGCGGATCAGCGGCGGGATGGTCAGCACCGTTGCGGCCGAGAGCAGGATGATCAGGCCAACGAACATCGGATTGCCGAAGGCCTTGGCGACCACGCTGAAGCTGACGGCAGGGCCGCCACCGGTCATCACCCAAAGCCGGCCAATGTTCGAATTGCGGGTGCGGACGATGGCATAGGGGCTCTTGGAGTCGCCGAAATCGGTGAAGTTTGCCGAGGAGACATGGACGAGGTTCTGCGGGAAGAGGTTTACGGGCGCGGGTACGTTGCCGCGCCTCAGGATATTGCCTTCCGCATCGACCATGATGAACCAGAAGTCGGGATAGGCATCGACGACTTCCTGCAGGTCGGAATTGGGCTCGAGGGAAAAACTGCCATCCTCGACGCGCTGCACGGAGCGGACGATATCGTCCACGACGCTTTCGTCGAGGCCCTGCTGGGCGCTGACGGCGAGAAGGAAGGGCACGGCGGCGACGAGCGTGAAGCCGACAAGCACGGCGATCTGGATGGTGATGAGGCCGCGCGACAGGACGCGTCGCAGCGATAATGGCCTATGTTTCATGAGGTTGCCTTGAGGAGGTACCCGATCCCCCTGATGCTGTGGATCTCGACATTGGCGGGAGCGAGCTTGCGTCGCAGCCGGGAGATATGGGCGTCGAGCGTGTTGGAGGCGATCTCGTCGTCGAACCCGTAGACGGCTTCCTCAAGCGCGGAACGGGCGACCGTGCGGCCGGCGCGGCGGACGAGGACTTCGAGGGCGAGCACTTCGCGGCGGGTCAATGTCATCGGCTCGCCGGCGGCAGTGGCCGTGCCATCGCCGAGATTGAAGGTTAGCTTGCCCACGGTGATGCCCATATCGGCGATCATGGCCGGGCGGCGCATCAGGGCGCGGATACGGGCGACCAGTTCGTCGACGACAAAGGGCTTTGCGAGATAATCGTCGGCGCCTGTTTCAAGGCCTTCGATGCGATGCTCGGGGGAGCCGAGGGCGGAGAGCACGATAATGGGGAGCCCGGCCTGCGCGCGGCGCAGCTGCGGGATGATTGTCAGGCTGTCGCCATCGGGCAATTTGCGATCGAGAACCGCAATCGAATGGACGGCATTTTCGACAGCTTCGAGCGCCATTTCCAGGGTCGAAACATGATCTACCAGGATGTCGTGGCGTTCGAGGGCACTGATCAATGCTCGTGCCAGATCGAGCTCGTCCTCCACCAAAAGTATGCGCATGGTTACCTCATCATGGATGGGGTTATGTCTGACAATGATTGCCATTGCATTGCGTGGACTTTGCAGTTTCGCAATGTTGCGGCAATATGGACAAAGGAAAAGGAGCCGAACGCGAGAATTGTAACCCGCGCGGCGACCGGCACTCCGGACTTTGCGCCAATCCTGTACTGGACACAGCCTTGGCCGAAAGCTTGAGACAAATGCGCAGGACGACCCCGCCCTCGCCTTTCCATTGCTCGTACATCTCCCGATAGGCCAGTGCCCACAGGCCGATAGACTATCAATCGACCCCATTTCATCAGGACACTCTCCATGACCACAGCCCATGAAAAGCCCGAATGGGCACAAAGCAAGCGGGAAAAAGAAAACGCCCGCCGCGTCGCGGAGGGGCTCAAGCCCAAACGCAGGATTGGGCCCTGGATCGTGCTTGGGCTGATCGTGGTTGGTGGTGTCGTCTTCTTCGTTACGCGCCCGCCCGCACCGGCGCCGGTGGAAGTTGCCGAGGCAGCGCCGGTTGTCCGGCAGTTGCTGACCTCGGAAACCACCGAGATCGCGCCGCAGACGCTGCGTCAGACAGTGCGGGTTACCGGCACGCTGGTGCCGTCCAAGCAGTCCGTCGTTGCCGCGCAGGCCGGAGGTCGTGTGCTCAGCGTTGCCGTCCGTCCGGGCAATAACGTCAAGGAGGGTCAGGTTCTGGTCGAAATCGATCAGGCCAATCTTGCCCTGCAACTGGCCCAGCAGCGCGCCACGGCCGACGCGACCCGTGCACAGCTTTTCTCCTCCCAGCAGCAGCTCGAGCGCACTGAAGAATTGGCGCGGCAGGGGCTGACTAGCCCATCGGCGCTTGAACAGGCGCGCTCGGCAACGGCAGCGCTCGAGGCCAACATGACGGCGCTCGAGAGCGCAGTGTCGGTGGCCGAGCTGGCGCTGAGCAATGCGACCGTTCGTGCGCCCATCGATGGCGTCGTCTCGGAACGCTCCGTCGAGGCCGGTCAAACGATCGCCGCCGGCACGGCGCTGTTCACCGTCGTCAATCTCGATGAAATGGAGTTCCAGGCGTCGGGTTCGGTCAATTCGAGTGCGGCTGTCGCGCCCGGCCAGGCCGTGGAAGTGACGGCTACGGGCCTTGACGGACAGACGTTCGAGGGTGAAGTGACCCGCGTCAATCCGGTTGCGGCGAGCGGCACGCGCACCATTCCGATCTATGTGCTGATCGACAATGAGGCGGGCCTGCTGCGCGGCGGCATGTTTGCCACCGGGCAGATCACGGTTACCGAAAAGGCCGATGCCATTGCCGTGCCTGTTTCGGCGCTGCGCGAGGATGCCGAGGGCGACTTCGTGCTCAAACTCGATGGCGGGACGCTCGTGCGGCAGGCGATCGAGCCGGGCGAAGCCTGGCATCGCGGCGGGATGGTGGAAGTCACCGGCCTTGCCGCAGGCGATGTCATCGTCTCCGCGCCGCTGGCCGAACTGACGGCTGGCTCTGCCTATGAGACCGTAGAGGACTGACGCCAATGTTCCTCACGCGCATCAGCGTCAACAACCCCGTCTTTGCCACCATGATCATGGTGGCCATCATGGTGTTCGGTATCTATTCGTACCAGCGCCTCCCCATCGAACAGATGCCCGATGTCGACTTTCCGGTCGTCGCGGTCGTCGTTTCCTATCCCGGCGCTTCACCGGAATCGGTCGAGGCCGACATCGTCGAGCCAATCGAGGAGGCGGTGAATACCATTGCCGGTCTCGATTCCATCCAGTCGACGGCCCAGTCCGGCCAGGCCATGGTGCTCATGATCTTTGATCTTGAGCAGAACTCCCAGCAGATGGCCCAGGAAGTTCGCGACAAGATCGACCCGATCAAGGCCGACCTGCCGGACAATGCCGGCGATCCGCGCGTGCTGCGCTTCGATCCGTCGGCCCTGCCGGTGCTGTCGCTTGCCGTCAGTTCGAGCACGCTGTCGGACCGCGATCTGACCTCGTTGACCGAGGACATCATCGTCAAGCGCCTCTCCAATATCTCCGGTGTTGGTAGCGCCTCGGTCGTGGGCGGGGTGCCGCGCCAGCTCAATATCCAGATCGACCCCGACCGCCTGACGGCCTTCAATATCTCTCCCAGTGCCGTGATTTCGGCGCTGCAGAGTTCGAACCGGGATCTCTCGGCTGGTTCGATCACCGAGGGCAGCATCGTGCAGTCCATCCAGGTGCTTGGACGGCTCGAGAACCAGGAAGACTTTTACGACATCATCGTGGGCAACCAGGGTGGCCAGCCGGTCACGCTGCGTGACGTCGCCACCATCGAGGACGGTACGGGAGAAGCTTCGAGCCTTGCCATTCTCAATGGCGAGCGGGCTCTCGCCATTGACATTCTCAAGACCCAGGGCGCCAATACCGTCGGGGTTGCCGAGGCTATCCGCCACACGATCGACAACCTGCTGACGGGCGAACTGGCCAATGCGGGCGTCAATATCGAGGTGGTGGTCGACAACGCCAAGCCGGTGGAGGACTCGTTCCACGCCGTCCAGAACATGCTGATCGAAGGCGCTCTCCTCGCCGTCGTGATCGTCTTCCTGTTCCTCAATTCCTGGCGTTCGACTGTCATCACGGGCCTCACCCTGCCGATCTCGATCATCGGCACCATGGTGGCGCTCAATTTCCTGGGCTTCACGCTCAACATGATGACGCTGCTGGCCCTATCGCTGGCGGTGGGTATTCTGATCGATGACGCCATCGTGGTGCGCGAGAACATCACGCGCCACCTGCATATGGGCAAGAGCCACCGTCAGGCGGCTTTCGACGGCACCAATGAAATCGGGCTCGCCGTTCTTGCCACGACCTTGTCCATTGTCGCCGTGTTCCTGCCGGTTGCCTTCATGGATGGCATCATGGGCAGGTTCTTCCTGCAGTTCGGCGTCACCGTTTCGGTGGCCGTGCTCATCTCGCTCTTCGTGGCATTCACGCTTGACCCGATGATGTCGAGCGTCTGGTACGATCCGTCGTCCGATCCGAACGCCAAGCGCGGGCCGATCGGCCGGGCCATCCAGCAATTCGACCGGCTCTTCGAGTGGATCACCGAGGGTTATCGGCACCTCATCCGCTGGGGTCTGAAGTATCGCAAGTCGGTGCTGCTACTGGCCGTGCTTTCCCTCGTGGGCTCGCTGCTGCTCTTCCCTCGGGTCGGCGTCGAATTCGTGCCGGCGACGGACAATGGCATCTTCACGGTCACCGCCGAAACGCCGGCGGGATCGACCAAGGAACACACTGCGCGGAAGCTGTTGCAGGCCGAGACGGTGCTGCGCCAGATTCCCGAAGTGGACCGGACCTATTCGACGATTGCCGGCGGCCTTGCTGCCAGCGGCGCCAATTCCGGCACCATGACGGTTACCCTGGTCTCAAGCTCGGAACGCACCCGCTCGCCGCAGGATTTGATGCCCGAGGCCCGGCGCCTGCTTGAGGCTGTTCCTGGGGTCAAATTCCAGGTTTCGGCTGCTTCGGGTCTTGGCCAGTCGACTGCGCCGGTCTCGATTACGCTTTATGGCGACAGCTTCGTTCAACTCGGCCAACTCGCTGACCAGTTGATGGCGGAGATGGAGGAGATCGATGGTCTTATCGACATCACCTCGAGCCTTGATGATGCGCAGTCGGTAGTTGGTATAAATGTCGACCGGGAACTCGCCAATAATCTCGGCGTCTCCATGTCGCAGGTTGCCGCAACCCTCGGCCCGCTGATCAGCGGCGAGGAAGTGGTGGATTGGACGGCACCAAACGGGGAAATCTCGTCGCTGGTCGTTCGTCTGCCAGAGAGTCTGCGCAACGATCTCGATGCGATCAGCAACCTGCCGATCGCGCAATCGGGTGCTACCGGCTCGAACAGCATGATCAAGCTTGGCCAGGTGGCGGAAGTCGTCGCCAGTACGGGTCCGGCGACGATCAATCGCCAGGACCTGCAACGGGGTGTGACCGTCGAGGCTTACCTCTCTGGTGTCGAGCTGGGGACGGTGACGCCGCAGATCCAGGCCGCCGTCGATAGCCTCGAATTCCCGACGGGCTATCGCAGCAGCTTTGGTGGCGAAGTCGAGCAGATCGCCGAGACAATGGGTGCCATCGGTTCGGCACTGCTGCTGGCGGTGATCTTCATCTACCTCGTTCTTGCCAGCCAGTTCGGCAGCTTCCTGCAGCCGATCGCCATCATGGGCTCGCTGCCCCTGGCGCTGATCGGCGTGATGGTGGGCCTGCTCGTTGGCGGATCGACGCTCAACATGTTCTCGGCCATTGGCTTCATCATGCTGATGGGTCTGGTGGTGAAGAACGCCATCCTGTTGGTCGACAATGCCAACCAGCATGTGAAGGCCGGTTGGAACCTCTACGAGGCTCTGGTCGAGGCTGGCGCCACGCGCTTCCGGCCGATCATCATGACGACGCTCGCCATGATCTTCGGCATGCTGCCGCTGGCGTTGAGCCTGCATGAGGGGTCGGGGCAGAATGCACCCATGGCCCATGCCGTTATCGGCGGTCTCATCAGCTCGACGGCGCTGACCTTGCTCGTCGTGCCGGTTCTCTTGACGTATATCGACAGCTTCAGCGCTTTCACGCGACGCTTCCTGCCCAAGGGGCCCGTCGACCACGAGCCCGAACCGACCGAAGCCGTTCCGGCCAAGCTGGCGGAATAAG
>NZ_JBEVLL010000338.1:0-5164 GCF_040509215.1 Devosia sp. | reverse complement strand
ATCGATCCGTCCGTCGTTCGCGGCCTTGAATATTACACCGGTCCGGTCTTCGAGATCGAACTCACCTTCAAGGTGCAGAACGACAAGGGCCAGGACGTCGTCTTCGGCTCCGTTGGTGGCGGTGGCCGCTATGACGGCCTCGTCTCCCGTTTCCGTCGCGAACCCGTTCCGGCCACCGGCTTTTCCATCGGCGTCTCGCGCCTCGCCAACGCGCTGAAGCTCACCGGCAATCTCGGCTCGAAGGAGCCGGTCGGCCCCGTCGTCGTCCTCGTCATGGATAAGGATCAGACGGCTCGCTACCAGGCCATGGTGTCCGAACTGCGCAAGGCGGGCATCCGCGCCGAAATGTTCCTCGGTTCCACCAAGAACTTTGGCAAGCAGGTGTCCTACGCCGACAAGCGCAACGCGCCAGCCGTCGTCATCGAAGGCAGCCAGGAGCGCGAGCAGGGTATTTTGCAGATCAAGGATCTGGTTGCCGGCAAAGAGGCAGCTCAGGCCATCACCGACAATGCCGAGTGGAAAGCCGCGCGCCCTGGCCAGTTCGAGGTCAAGCGCGAAGACCTGGTTTCGGCCATCCAGAAACTCTTGAGCGAGCAGTGATGCTTTTTCGGCAGGGGCAAGAGCCATGACTAACGCCGCTATGCGACGGGCCCAGCTCGAAGCCCTTGTCGAAGCCCAAGGCGGTTGCCGGGCCACCCCGCCGCTCTTACTGCCGGCCGATCCCTATTTTGATCTGGCGGGCGAAGAGTTCGGCCGCCGCCTGCTGCTGACGACCGATTTGATCGGCGCCGAACACTGCCTGCGGCCCGAATTTACCCTGCCCATCGTGCGCGACTATATCGCCGATGGCACGCGCCAGCCGGCCGCCTTCACCTATCTCGGCCCCATCTTCCGCCAGCGCGAAACCGGCCCGGCCGAGTTCGACCAGGCCGGCATCGAGCTGCTGGCCCAGCCTGATGGTGAAGTGGCGCTCGATCAGGTTTTCACCTTTGCTCGCGCGGCTCTCTCCATTTATGGCCTGCCCGCCCGCATTCGCCTTGGCGGCGTTGGTCTCTTCGAGGCGCTGCTGGTGCAGGCCGATATGCCGGCCGCATGGCGCCCGCGCATTCGTCACCGCTTTGGCCACACCGAGGCCATGGAACGCCTCTTGGCGCGGCTTGAAGCGGCGCCCGACGCGCCACGGCAGGAACAACCCTCGCGCGACGTGCTGATCGAGGATGTTACGGCTCGGATGGTGTCGTCCGGCCTCAGCCTTTCCGAAGGCCGTACGCCCGAGGAAATCGCCGACCGCTATCTCGAACAACAGGCGCTCGACGCCGCTCATGTTCCAGCCCAGACGCTGAAACTGCTGCGCGATTATCTCGCCATTTCCGGCGACGTGCTGTCGGCTTTGCGCCAGATCGAGGCACTGGCCGAGAGCCACAAGCTCATGCTTGGCGCGCCGGTTCGCGCCATTCGCCGTCATCTCGACAAGCTCGGCGAAGCCCAGGTCAATTTCGACGCAGCCTTCTCGCCGCGTCTCGACTATTACACCGGCATCGTCTTCGAAATGACCGGCCGCAACGGCGAAGTGCTGGCTTCGGGCGGACAATATGACCGCCTGCTGGAACGCCTCGGCGCTACGGCACCCATCGCCGCTTCGGGCTGCGCACTCTGGGTCGATCGATTGGAAGCAGAGGTCTCGGCATGACCGGCATCACTCTCGCCGTGCCCTCCAAAGGGCGCCTTGAAGAACTGACGCGCGAATGGTTCGCCGCGCGCGGCCTCACCATTTCCCGCCCCGGCGGCGCGCGCTCCTATCTCGGCGTCATGGAAGGCGAGCCTGATATCACCGTGCGCTTCTTCCCAGCCTCGGAAATTGCCCGCGAACTGATCCGCGGCAACATTGATATCGGCGTCACCGGCCGCGATCTCATCCACGAAACCAGCGAAACCGGCCCCGAAAGCGTGCACTTCGCCCGCTCGCTCGAATTCGGTCTCGCCGACGTTGTGATTGCCGTGCCGGAAGCCTGGATCGACGTCACGCACCTGCATGACCTTGCCGACGTTGCCTCGGACTTCCGTAGCCGCCACAAGCGCTGGCTGCGCATCGCGACGAAATATATCACCATCACCCGCCAGCACTTCGCCCGGGCCGGCATTGCCGAATACCGCATCGTCGAAAGCCTTGGCGCGACCGAAGCCGCACCTGCTTCGGGCGTCGCCGATATCGTCGTCGACATCACCTCGACCGGCTCGACCCTCGCAGCCAATGGCCTGCGTGTGCTCGACGATGGCGTCATGCTCAAGAGCGAGGCCAATCTCATCGTTTCGAGGACTGCCGACTGGCCGGCCGAGAAGAAGGCCTATCTCGACGACCTCCTGAAACGCTTGGGTGCCTCAACCATTTAGCTTTCAACGCACCGGTTCGAGGCATGACGATGGGCACCGATCTCCTGATCTTCCTTGGGCTCGTGCTGTTTGCACTCACCGTCACGGCTCTGACCTCCAAGCCAAAGAGGCGCCGCCGAAACAGCAATGATGGCGGTGGTGGAGACGGCGGCACATCTTCTTCGTCCGGCAATCGGGATTGCGACAGTTCCGATGGTGGAGGGGACGGCGGTGGAAGCGATGGCGGAGGCGGTGGGGGCGACTGACATCGCCCCTGTTAACTCCGCTGACGCGGTGCTAAGAGGCCGCAACTTCTCTTCGGTTCCCCTATGCTTGATCCCCTCACACTCGTTGCCCTCGGCGGCGTCGGCCTTCTCGCAGGCTTTGTAGACGCAGTTGCTGGCGGCGGCGGCATGCTGACTGTTCCGGCTCTACTTTCGGCCGGCCTGCCGCCGATTGCCGCGCTCGCCACAAACAAGATGCAGTCGGTCATCGGCACGACGATGGCGACCTACACCTATTGGCGAAAGGGCTTTGTCTCTCTCAAGGCCCTGATACCCTCGATCGCGGTGACCTATGCCGGCAGCCTGCTCGGCGCCGTCACGGTCAAGCAGATCGACACGTCACTGCTCAATATCGCCGTGCCCTTCGCGCTCATCGGGGTGGCGCTGTACTTTCTCTTCGCGCCCAATCTGTCGGACGCCGACCGGGCCTCGCGCCTGGCTTTCCCCAAATGGGTTCCGCTTCTGGGCTTTGTCGTCGGCTTTTATGACGGCATCTTCGGGCCCGGAACCGGATCGTTTTTCACCATCGGTTTCGTGCTGCTTTTCGGCCTTGGCGTCACCCGCGCGGCGGGCAATACCAAGCTCCTCAACCTGGTTTCAAATCTGGCTGCACTGACGATCTTCATCCCGAGCGGGGACGTCGTCTGGCCGGCCGTGATGTGCATGGCCGTCGGTCAGATCATCGGGGGCTATGTCGGCGCCCATGCCGGCATTCGCTTTGGCGCAAAACTCATCCGCCCGCTGGTCGTGGTTGTTTCCATCGCCATGGCGGTCAAGCTGATCCTCTGGCCCTAAAGCTCACTGCCGAAGGCGGCCTCAACGGCGCGCATGGTCTGCGGTCCAAAACTCCCGTCGACCGTACCCTTGTAGAAGCCGTCGCTCTTGAGCAGTTCCTGGATGCGGCGACGGAAATTGGGCGAGGTCTCGGCCGAACCGATTTCCTTGAGTTCGTCGAGGGCAATATCGAGGCCGTTGACGAGCGCGAGATAGGCAAGGTCGCCAGCCTTGCGGGAGTCCATCGCGACGCCATCCCCATAGAGATAGCGCAGGGCGAGGGCCCAGTGGCCGTTGGGCTCGCCGGCATCCGAGGCGCGCTGATACCAGGCGGCGGCCTCGGTTGCGTCCTTGGCGACCCCATGACCGCCCAGATAAAGCTCGCCGATGGCGTAGAGCGCGTAGGAATAGTCGTTGTCGGCCGCCTTGCGGAACCAGTTCATGGCCTCGTCATAGTCCTGGCCCACGCCTTCCCCCAGGCGATACATGCTGGCGACGTTGCTCATGGCGGCCGGCAGCCCGGCTTCTGCCGCCTTCATGTACCAGTCGAAAGCTTCGTAAAAATCCTGTTCGACATGCTCGCCGCGGTCATACATCAGCGCGAGGCGGTTCATCGAATAGCCATCGCCCGCATTAGCGGCGAGGGAATACATTTCGAAGGCATAGGCGTAGTCGGGATCACCGCCATTGTCGGCGAAATAGGCCTCATCCGCCTCGGCGACGATTTCAGCCAGATCATCGGGATCATTGGGGTCGAGCGTATTCTGCTGGGTCTGCTCTGCGCCGGGTTTGGATTTGGTTTTTTGCGCCAGCGCGGCTGAACTTCCACCCAGCAGCAAAGCCAGCAGAGTGACTGCCATAACCAGAAAACGCATCGGAACCTCCCAAGCCCTAGACGACTATGAGAATGAAACGGCGCGGGCTTTTCTGTCAAATCCGGGATCGAGAAAATCGCGCCCTCACAAAGAGGTGGCGCTATTCAAAAAGAAAAAGGCGCGGTGCTGAGCACCACGCCTTTCCACGAAGTCCGTGACTGGGAAGAAACGAGCTTCGAAGCCTGTTGTCTGTCAGGCGGCAAGGCCGCCCGGCAGTCGTCTGCCGCGCTCGCGCAGGGCCAGCGATTGGCCCAGCGCGGCTTTAGCGCGTCGGGCCAATTGCGAAACGGCCCGTGAGCGAAGAGGAAATCTAAGGCGTTAGCCTTAGAAATCCATGCCGCCCATGCCGCCCATGCCGCCGCCGCCCGGCATTGCCGGAGCTTCGGCCTTGGGGGCTTCAACGATGATGGCTTCCGTCGTGATCAGGAGCGATGCAACCGAAGCTGCGTCCTGGAGAGCGTGACGGACGACCTTGACCGGGTCGATAACGCCGAGTGCAACGAGGTCACCGTATTCGCCGGTGGCAGCATTGTAGCCGAACGAGGGAGCCGAGTTTTCGAGGATCTTGTCGACAACGACCGAACCTTCAGCGCCGGCATTGTTCGCAATGGTGCGAACCGGAGCCTGGAGGGCGCGGCGAACGATGGCGATACCAGCGTCCTGATCGGCATTGATGCCCTTGGCCTTGATGGCAGCCGAAGCGCGGAGGAGGGCGACGCCACCACCGGGAACGATACCTTCTTCAACGGCAGCGCGGGTCGCGTTCAGAGCGTCGTCGACGCGATCCTTGCGTTCCTTGACTTCCACTTCGGTCGAACCACCGACCTTGATCACGGCAACGCCACCGGCGAGCTTGGCAAG
>NZ_JBEVLL010000337.1:0-5384 GCF_040509215.1 Devosia sp. | reverse complement strand
GCACCCCGCCCCTTGGGAGGATTGGCGGGGTGCTGGTGCATCGGCTCGGTTAGTAGTCGATGCGGAGGAGGGAGACGCCCTGGCGGGGGAGGTTGGTTGTCAGGGTGACGGCGCCGGAGGTGGCGTCGGCCGTGCCGGTTTCGAGGACGGCGAGTTGGCCCGAGGCTTCGAGCTTCTTGTAGTCGTCGCCGGTGACTTCCTGGGGCGAGCCCATGGCTTTCCAGACGCCGAAGGAGTTGGAGTGGTCCTTGTCCATTCGGTAGTGGGTCAGCTTGTGGTTGCCGGGCTTTAGATTGCTCAGGGCCAGGGTGACGTTGGCGGCGCCGTCTTCGACGTCGTCATCGTGATAGTTCCAGACGAGGATGGAGACGCCGGTGTCGTCGCGGGTGGCGACGGCGTTGACGTCGGGTTGTTCGCGGATGCCGTGTTCCATGATGTGTTCGATGGAAACGGCATGGTCGGATTTGGCTTCGACCCATTCGCCCTTGAGTTTGCCGAGCATGCGGAAGCCGTTGAGCACCGCCTTGTCGACGCCGTTGGTTGCCATGTCGCGGAAGCCGTCGAACCAGGGCTGTTCTTCGAAGAGGAAGGCCCAGGTGACTGCGCCTTCGATCTCGATGCCGGCACGCTGGCTGAGTTCGTAGGTGCGGATCATGCTTTCCACGATATAGGCGCCGTAGAGCGGGCCATTGCGGTAGCCGTTTTGCGGGTGAACGCGGGCGGAGCAGGCGGCGCAGCCTTCGGGGTCGGATTCGCCGATGACCGTCGGCAGGTGTTTCAGGGTCGGGAATTCGTTGACGATGGCGAGGTTGGCCTCGATATCGCGGAGTTGTTTGTGAAGGCCCATGCGGACATGGTCTTTCCAGATCACCGGATTGCCCTTGGCGTGGAAGGCGATGAAGTCGATCGGGGCGTTTTCCGCGACGACATAGCCGAGGAATTCGCGGAGGAACGCCTGGGCTTTGGGATTGTTGAAGGCGCCGCAGGTGTGCGGGCCGCCGACGCGGGAGCCCGGAACGGCTGACTTCACGGCCTTGGCGGAGACGACATACATGTCGAAGAATTCGCGGACGGTGCCTTTCCAATAGGCGCCATCGGGCTCGTTCCAGACTTCCCACGGCCAGGTGCGGACCAGGTCTTCGCCATAGCGATCGGCCAGGTGCCGGGCCCAGGCGTGGATGAGGTCACCCCACTTCTTGAGATCGTTGGGCGGGGATGCCCAGCCGGTGGTGATCTTGGCATAGGCGTCGGCGAGGGCCCAGGAATGGCGATAGGGGCCGGTGTCGGATGACAGGGCCTCAGGCGTGAAGCCGATCTGGATCAGGGGAATATTGCCGGCTTCGACATAGGCGTCGAAAATGCCGTCCATGACGGTCCAGTCATAGACCGGGTTGCCGTTGGCGTCTTCTGTATAGGCATTGGTCGAGCCCCATTTGAGGGCATATTTGCCATCGCCCGATGTCAGCAGATTGTGGGTGCGGATGCGGGGTGGTTCGGGGCTGAGCTCGGTGAACTCCTTGAGCAGCTTCTTGCCATTGGCGGTGTCCGTATAATTGGGCTCGTCATAGCCCCACCAGTTCCACAATGGCCGGTAAGCGCCGCGGCTCGCGCCCGCGTCCACCTCGATGCGGACGTCATAAGTCGCTGTCATCGTCTTCTCTCCACCCTGATTAGCTTGGGAATTGAACCGCGCTCCTCTGCTGCGGTTGTCGATACCACCCTACCAATCATGGCCTTGTTGTCAATAATATCGATGAAATTGGCTACGCAAATTGCGCAAAACCGCAGAAATGTGCGGATCATGATGTTATTTTGTCGATAATCCTGTTGCCCTCATCTGAAAAATTGTCGATAAAGCTGGCAGGCAGGGTCGCGGGAGGAATATGCGCGGCGCCTTGTCGAGACGAGGGAGGCGACGCGTTCGAACCCTGTCGGGGTCAGCGAGGTCGCTGTCCGCTTTTGCGGGCATCAGGAGGAACGACCATGCTTATAAAGAAGCTGGCTGCAGCCGCTCTTGCCATCGCTGCTATGGCGATGCCGGTTGCTGCCCAGGATTTCATCGCGGGTATTCCCCGCAACGAGGCGCTGATCATCCAGGGGCCGGCGGCGCAGAATGCCGAATGGTTCAATCTGTGGGCGCCAGGCGGTGGTTCGACCACCAATGGCAACCAGCAGCTCTCGGCCGATACGCTGTGGTGGATCAACCCCGAAGGTACGGGCGACGCGGCCTGGACCAATGCGCTGGCCGCCGACAGGCCTCAGTATAATGACGACTTCACGCAGATGACGGTGAAGCTCAAGGAAGGCATCTTCTGGAGCGATGGCGTCGAGTTTACGGCCGATGACGTCAAGTACACGGTCGATACGCAGATCGCGCATCCCGGCATGGGCTGGAGCGCACCGTTCACGGTGAACGTCGAAAGCGTCGAGGTGCCGGACCGGAACACGGTGGTGTTCAACCTGAAGGCGCCGAATTCGCGCTTCCATACGCTCTTTACCGTGCGCTGGAATGCGGCCTGGATCATGCCCAAGCACGTGTTTGAAGCCGTGGAAGATCCGCTGGCCTATTCGGCCAATCCGCCGGTGTCGCTCTCGGCCTATGTGATGCACAGCTATGACACGGCAGGCAACTGGGTGATCTGGAAGCTGCGCGATGACTGGCAGCGCACCTCGATCGGCATGGAACTCGATGCCGAGCCGCAGGTGAAATATGTGGTCTATCGCAATGCCGGTAACCCGGATGCGCGCGTCATCGAGCAGATGAACCACAATCTCGACGTGATCAACGACATCGCGCCCGAAGGCATGTTCACCATTGCCCGCGATGCCGGCGAAAACACCGCCTATTGGTTCGATGGCTTCCCGTTTGCGCATCCCGATCCGACGCTGCCTGCGGTGCTGTTCAATCACCAGGTCGAGCCGTTTGGCGACAAGGATGTACGCTGGGCACTGGCGCTGATGATCGACATTCGATCGGTCGCCATGGGCTCCTATCGCGGTGCGGCCAATCTGGCGGCGCTGTCGACACCGCCGACCGGCACGTCGATCACCGACTATTATGAGCCGATGCAGGACTGGATGACGAGCTTTACCCTCGACACCGGGACGCGCCAGATTACGCCTTACGATCCGACCGTGGCCGAACAGATCGCTGCGCTCGTAAAGCCGCAATGGGGTGATCAGATCCCGTCCGATCCGGAAGCGCTGAAGCGCATGTTCGGTTTCGGCTGGTGGAAGCAGGATGTGGCTGCCGCGGCCGAACTGCTGCAGAAAGCCGGCTTCACCAAGAACGGCAATCAGTGGATGAAGCCCGACGGCACGCCCTTCACGATCAAGCTGATGGTGGAAGGCGACAATATCCCGACGCTGGCACGCGCTGGTACGATTATCGCCCAGCAGTGGTCGATGGAAGGCATCCAGACGACGGTCGATGTGGCTGGACCCACATGGGGTCAGCGGCTTGGACCGGGCGATTTCCAGGTTGCCATCGGCTGGTCGGTCGAAACCTGGGGCGGTCATCCGGACCTGAGCTTCTTCCTTGAAAGCTACCACTCGGACTTCATCAAGCCGATCGGCGAAATCCAGCCGCCGCGCAATCTGCAGCGTTGGCAGGATGAACGGCTCGACGCGCTGATCGAAGCCAACCGCAAGGTCAGCTTTGACTCGCCCGAAGTCGCCAAGCTCGGAATGGATTATCTCAAGCTTGCCGTCGAAGAGATGCCGATGATCCCGCTGATGGCCTACAACAAGTTCGCGCCCTTCGACACGACCTATTGGACGGGTTACCCGAGTGCTGCGAACCCCTATGCCGCTTCGGGCCCGAACTGGAGCAACCTGCGCTACATGATCGTGGCACTGGAAGCCAATCCGAACGCGCCGGCTGCGCAGTAAGCCTCTAAAACGCGTCGCGTTTTAGTCCTTAGTTGCTGCGCATGTCTTTCTCCTGAAACCGGTTCCCACTTTCAGGAGACATGCTTGGCGGGCGGGGCGTCAAAACCCCGCCCGCACCTTCCGACACTTATTGTTCGAGGACGGGCCCCCATGGACGGCTTCACAAAGTATCTTGCCCAGCGCTTCTTCCAGTTTTTCCTCGTGATCTTCCTGGGCGTATCGCTGACCTTTCTCATCACCAGCCTGTCGCCCGTCGATCCGGTGGAGCAGTCGGTTTCGTTGATGACCAGTTTCGGCGCCACCGACCCGCGTTCGGTCGAGTTGATGCGCGAGGCGCTTTCCGAGCTCTATGGTCTGCAGGGTAGCCTTCTCGACCAGTACTTCTCATTCTGGGGCCGGGTGCTGCGGGGCGATTTCGGACCCTCGCTGTCCTCGTTTCCGACCCCGGTGATGTCGCTGATCATGGCGGCGCTGCCCTGGACGGTTGGCTTGCTGCTGCAGGCCCTGATCATCAGTTGGTGCCTTGGCAATCTGCTGGGGGCATTGGCCGGCTACTTCCGCTCGAACCTGCTGCTCAAACTTTCGGGGGCGGTGGTCATGGCACTGCACCCCGTGCCGACATACATCCTGGGGCTGGTGCTGTTGTTGTTGTTCGGCTTTGTCTGGCCGCTGCTGCCGATTTCGGGCGGGGCGCAGATGAACCTCTCCCCAGCCTTTTCCTTCGACTATATCCGCTCGTTGATCCTGCATGGGACGCTGCCGGCGCTGACGCTGGTTCTGGGCGGTATCGGGAGCTGGTTCATTTCGATGCGCTCGCTAGTCTCCAATATCGTCACCGACGACCATGTGGTTTATGCCGAACTCGCCGGTGTCTCTTCGGGCAAGATCTTTTCCCAATATGTGGCGCGCAATGCGCTGTTGCCGCAGTTGACCGGCCTGGCGCTGAGCCTTGGCGGCGTGTTCGGCGGCGCGGTGATCACCGAGTTTCTCTACAATTATCCGGGGGTAGGGCGCCTGCTCATTCAGGGCATCTATCGCGGCGATTATTCGCTGGTGCTCGGCGTCACGACCATTTCGATCATTGCCGTGGCTGTCGCGGTGCTCATCATCGATCTCATCTACCCCCTCATTGACCCACGCGTGAGGCTCGGCTGACCATGTTGAAGGTTCTACGCGACCTACTCGTCTACAACCGGGAATTCGCCATCGGCTTCGTGCTGACCCTGGGCATTTTCCTCTTCGCTCTTGCCCATTTCTGGGCGCCGCTGCCCGACACGGCCATTTACCTCCTGCCGCCCGATATGCCGCCGTCATCCGAATACTGGTTCGGCACCACATCACGCGGGCAGGACGTGCTCTGGCAGATGAGCGCGGCCATCTGGAACACCATGCTGTTCGGGCTGACGGTGACGGTGCTGAGCCGGCTCATAGCCGTCTTTGTCGGCATGATCTCGGGCTATCTCGGGGGCAAGTGGGACCAGTTTCTCATGACG
>NZ_JBEVLL010000336.1:0-3347 GCF_040509215.1 Devosia sp. | reverse complement strand
ACACGTAATCCGCTAAAGGCTTCCGATAATTT
Source organism: Devosia sp. (assembly GCF_040509215.1). Classification (GTDB taxonomy): domain Bacteria; phylum Pseudomonadota; class Alphaproteobacteria; order Rhizobiales; family Devosiaceae; genus Devosia. The sequence continues at coordinate 3,315 of NZ_JBEVLL010000336.1, read as the reverse complement.
CGGCGATCAGCGCTTCGGTGTCTTCGCCGGCGCGGAGCGCGATCTGGCCGTCGAGGAGCAGGATGGACAGGCCGTGGACTTTGGCCCAGGCGGCGAGGGCTTTGATACGGCCGGTCTGCATGTCGCCGCCGACGACGTGGCGCAGGGTATCGAAGGCGGCGTCGGCTGCCATGCGGAGGCCAGGTCGGCCGTCTTTCTTGAGCTGGGGCGAGAACATCAGGCGGAAGAGATTGGCGTTGCTAAGGGCGAAGAGCACGTAGGTCTTGCCCATGGCGGCCATGGGGTCGGCCGGACTGCTTGAGGCCACGGCTTCCATGGCGGCGGAGAAACGCTGGAAGCCGGTGACGGCGAGGGCTTCGAGGAGAGCTGCGCGGGAATCGAAGTGGCGATAGGGCGCGGCGGCGGAGACGCCGACGGCGCGGGCGAGATCGCGCAGGCCGAGGCCGGCTTCGCCTTCCTTTTCCAGAATAATCAGCGCGGCTTCGAGCAAAGCCTGGCGCAGATTGCCGTGATGATAGGGCGAATTTAGGGATGTTGACATTGTTTACATGACAGGAATAGATGTGAGCACCGTTAACACCTGGGTGAGGACAGGGCAATGGATTGGAATCTGATAATGGCTTGCGCCCACCATCTGGCGGTCTTTTCGCTGGTGGGGATTTTTGCGGCCGAGTTCGCGCTCATCAGGCCGGGGCTGGGTGGCGCGAGGCTCGGGCAGTTGGCGCGGATCGATGCGGCCTATGGGGCAGTGGCCGGCGTGGTGATCGTCGTCGGCATTTTGCGGGTTTGCTTTGGGGGCGTTGATCCCTGGTACTATCTCGGCAACCACGCCTTTTGGGGGAAGATGGCGGCGTTCCTGGTAATGGGCCTGCTGACCATCCAGCCGACCATGGCTATCCGCCGCTGGGCGAAGGCGGGCGAGGGCGTCGTCGATTATGTGGTGCCGGAGAGCGAGATCGGGACGAGCCGGCGGTTCGTGCATCTGCAGGCGGGGGTGCTGTTGCTGATCCCGATTTTCGCGGCTGCCATGGCGCGGGGATATGGGAGCTAGGGTACACCTCGTCACCCTCGGGCCTGACCCGAGGGCTCTATACTCGCTCCGCTATCGCTAAGTGGAGTGTCCTCGGGTCAAGCCCGAGGATGACGTTCAGGGATGGGGTGCTCTAGGCCGTCCTTGGCAGAGGCGACTTCGGCTCAAAGAGACACCACTCGCTGATCGGGCAGCGCCAGCATTCGGGTTTTCGGGCTTTGCAGATATAGCGGCCGTGGAGAATCAGCCAGTGGTGGGCGTGGAGCATGAAGCGATCGGGGATCTGCTTTTCGAGGGCCTGTTCCACGGCGAGCGGGGTTTTGCCGGGAGCAAGGCCGGTGCGGTTGCCGACGCGAAAGAGGTGGGTGTCCACCGCGATGGTCGGCTGCTTGAACCAGATGTTGAGCACCACATTGGCCGTCTTGCGGCCGACGCCGGGCAGGGCTTCGAGCGCTTCGCGATTATCGGGCACTTCGCCGCCGTGGAGGTCGATGAGCATCTGGCTAAGGGTAAAGACGTTCTTGGCCTTGCCGCGATAAAGGCCAATGGTCTTGATGAGATCGGTGATCTGTTCGACGCCCAGCGCCACCATGGCGGCGGGCGAGGGGGCAAGTTCGAAGAGACGCTTGGTGGCCTTGTTGACGCCGGAATCGGTCGCCTGGGCGGAGAGGACGACGGCCACAAGCAGAGTATAGGCGTTGATGTAATCGAGTTCGCCCTTGGGCTCGGGCTCGATCTGATGAAAGCGCTCGAAAATTGCCTCGGCCTGGGCGCGGCTCAGTTTCTTCACTTTTTTAGGACTTGGCATTCTCTCGACCCCGAATCTCTGCCAATATTTCAGGGCGAGTCGATCATGCCAATGCAAACCAGCACAACGACCAGTCCTCTGTTTTCGGCCACCTTGCGGCCGGACAGATCACTGCGCGCTGCCGGTGGCTGGATTGGGCTTGCCGTAGCCGGACTTCTCGGCCTGCCTTTCGTGATCTCCGTACAGGAATTTCTGCTGCCGGGCGTGCTGGGTTTCGCCATTGCTGCAGGCGCGCTCACAGCCTTTTCAGTGCGGCAGGCGCGTCGATCGCGCGTCGTTGAGCAGATCACGGTCTGGCCCGACCAGATCGAGGTGGTCACTTCGGGCCGGGGGCAGGAGCGACAGATGCGCCGCCTCGACCCCAAAATGGTGCGACTGGTGCTTACGCGGGACGAGAACGAGCGCACGACTGCCGTTCATCTCAACCACGGGACAGAGCGCATCGAAATCGCGGCCTTCCTCGCGGTCAATGACAAGTCGAGTTTTGCGCGAGCCTTCGGCCAGGCGCTGCGTCGCGCACGGCACGGCTGAGACGCGTCAAAACCGGGTCGCTGCCTGACATCGCCGGGACTAAAAAGGGCTGGAGATCAATTGAAAGATACGGCCATGAACCAGCTTGCCCATATCGCCCCGGCCAGCGACTACGACACCATTCGCGCGGCTATTCGCTACCTCAGCGAGAACGGTCCGGATGCGACCGACCTCGGAAAATTTGCGCGTGCGCTCGGGCTGACCGAGCGGCAGTTGACGGATCTGTTCCGGCGCTGGTGTGGGCTCTCGCCAAAGAGCTTTGCGCAGGCGGTGGCGCTTGACCATGCCAAGTCGCTGCTGCGCGACAAGGCCAGCGTGCTCGACACCACCTATGAAGTAGGGCTGTCTTCCACCTCGCGGCTGCACGATCTGTTCGTGACCTATGAAGCCATGCCGCCGGGGGTGTTTCGCGCCGGGGGCGAGGGCATCGACATGTTCTGGGGGGTGGCACCTTCGCCCTTCGGGCTCGCGGTGGTGACGGCGACGGAATATGGCATGTCGGGGCTGGGCTTTGCTGACGCGGATATGTCCGTCGAAGACGCTTTTGCCGATCTCGCCAATCGTTGGCCCAAGGCGCGGTTCAAGCGGGACGATGCCCGGATTGCGCCGATGGCGGCGCAGGTGTTCGAGCCGGGGCGTTGGTCGGCGGATCGGCCAGTGCGGGTGGTGCTGATTGGGACCGATTTTGAGGTGAAGGTCTGGGAGACCCTGCTTAAAATTCCGTGCGGAAAGGCGGTCACCTATTCGAACGTTGCCAACCATATCGGGCGGCCCACGGCGTCGCGGGCGGTGGGCGCGGCAGTGGGCAAAAATCCGATCAGCTTTGTGGTGCCGTGCCACCGCGTGGTGGGAACGTCGGGTGCGCTGACCGGGTATCACTGGGGCGTGCCGCGCAAGCGGGCGATTCTCGGATGGGAGGCCGGGGTGGTTTCGGCGGCGCACTAAA
>NZ_JBEVLL010000335.1:0-9835 GCF_040509215.1 Devosia sp. | reverse complement strand
GACAATGCCTTTGTCTGGCCGGCCGAATACGCCGCCGATGTCGATGCGACCGAGCAGGTCTATCGCTCGTGGGTGGCCAAGTTTGTCACTGGCGAAGCCGGGATCGACCAGTGGAATGCGTTTGTCGCCGAGTACAACGCTGCCGGCGGCGAGCGTATGGCCGAGCACGCCCGGACTGTGTTGGGCGAGTAAGGATTGAGGGTAGGCCGCGGGCTTTGTGCTCGTGGCTTACCCCCACCCTCGATCCCTCCCCACAAGGGGGAGGGTGTCGACTGATAGAACGCGGCAAGCGCCGGGTCATAGCCCGGCGACAACTGAAATATAAAGAGTCGGAGTCGACATGACCCCATCCTTCCAGTCCCGCATTCGGGCCATGCTTTATGGCATTGCCCTGGGAGATGCGCTGGGCGCGCCCGTTGAAAAACTGTCGGCGGCGCAGATCAGGGCGCGCTATGGCCGCGTGACATCGGTGATGACGCGCTGGCACAAGATGGACCTGCCGCCCGAACAGCGGAACCACCGGGTGCGCGGCGATGGCATCATCACCGACGATACGATGATGACGCTGGCGCTGATGGATATTTATGCCGATACCGGCCGGCATCTCGACGCCTGGGACATGGCCGATGGCATGGTCAAGCAGATCGCCTGGACGCCGCGCTGGGTGCCGGAATTGCAGCGCGAAGCCATGCTGATCGACCGGCTGTTTTATCCCGAAAAGTGGATTTTCCAGCGGCACCAATTGTCCAATTGCGATCCGCGCCAGGGCGGGATCGGCAATATGGTGAACTGCGGGGCGGCTATGTATATCGCCCCGATCGGGGTCGCCAATGCGGCCAATCCGCGGGCGGCCTATGACGAGGCGATCGCCTTTGCCGCCGGGCATCAGGAAAGCTATGGGCTCGAAGCGGCTGGCGTGACGGCGGCGGCAGTGGCCGCGGCTTTCGTACCGGGAAAAACCATTGAAGGCGTGGTCGAGACCGTGTTGGGGCTCGCCAAAGATGGCACGCGCGACGCCATTGCCGAGATTGCCGATGTGGCCAATCGGTTGCGCGGCAGCGGCGCGGAGCATGCCGAGATTTGCGACGCATTTCACGCGGCCATCGCGCCCTTCTCGGTGATGGGCGACGACGTCAACCACATGCCAGAAAAGGTCGGGCGGCTAACCGATGCCTATCGGCCGAGCCGATTGCAGGCGATCGAGGAATTGCCGCTGGCGCTTGGCTTCTGCCTCCTCAACCAAGGGAATTTCCGCACCTCGATCGAGGACGGGATCAATTCGGGGCGCGACACCGATTCCATCGGCGTCATGGCCGGCGCCATTTTGGGCGCGCTGCATGGCGAGGCCGTTATCGACGCAGCCGATCTCGCCCAGCTCAATTCGGCCAATCGCCTTGATCTCATGAATTCGGCTGACGCCTTTGCGGCGACGGCTTCCAAAATCATTGCCGCTGATCGCGCCGCTGCCCGCGCCCGCGAAGAGGCCTTTGCTCAACTCAATCTCGCCTGAAAGTTGCCCATGCTCTCCGAACAACAAATCCTTGAAAAGATCTATGCCGGCTTCATCGCCAAGGCCATCGGCGTGCGGCTTGGCGCGCCTGTGGAGCCGACCATCTGGAGCTATGATCGCATCCAGAAGACCTATGGCGAGGTGACGGAATATCTCCGCGATTTCAAGAATTTTGCCGCTGACGACGACACCAATGGCCCGGTCTATTTCATCCGCGCGCTGCGCGACTATGGGCTCGATTGCACGGCCGAGGATGTGGGCAAGACCTGGCTCAACTATGCGGCCGAAGAGCATGGCATGTATTGGTGGGGCGGGTTTGGCGTTTCGACCGAGCACACCGCCTACAAGAACCTGCAGGCCGGCATTCCGGCGCCGCATTCGGGCTCGATTGCCACCAATGGCACGACCGTGGCCGAGCAGATCGGCGGGCAGATTTTCATCGATAGCTGGGGCTGGGTGAACCCGGGCAATCCCAAGCGCGCGGCCGAAATGTCGGCCATGGCGGCTTCGGTGGCGCATGATGGCGATGGGCTCAATGGCGCGCGGTTCTGCGCGGCGGCGATCGCGGCGGCTTTTGAAGCCAAGAGCATCGACGAGATCATCGAGACGGCGATGGCTGAGATCGATGCCAACTCGACCTACGCAAAAGTTTGCCGGGCAGTGATCGATTTCCATAAGGCGAATCCTGACAATTGGCGGCTTTGCCGCGGCATGCTGACGGCGGACTGGGGCTATGATCGCTATCCCGGCGTCTGCCACATCATCCCAAATGCCGGCGTGACCATCATGTCGATCCTTTATGGCGCAGGCTCCCTGCCCCGCACGGCCGAGATCGCCACCATGGCGGGCTGGGATACCGATTGTAATGCGGGCAATGCCGCGGCCATCGTCGGGACGTTCCAGGGGCTCGATGCGGGCTGGGATAAGTATCGCAAGCCGATCAGCGACTTTCTGATTGCTTCGGGCATCGTGGGCTCGATCAATATCGTCGATATTCCGAGCTTTGCGCGGGAGCTGACGGTGCTGGCGCTGCAACTTGCCGGGCGCGATGTGCCGGCGCTGTGGCTGGAAGATTTTACGCGGCGCGGGCTGCGGTTCGATTTCGACCTGCCGGGTTCGACGCATGGTTTCAGGACCGAAGGCTTCAATCAGATCAGCCTGAAGCACTCGGACGAGCGGCATGTCGAGGGGTCGCGCGGGTCGCTGGAGATCCAACTCGATCGGCTGGAGCGCGGACAGGGCGGGCGGATTTTCTGGAAGCCGTTCTATCGTCGTAGCGATTTTGACGACGAGCGCTATCGCCCGATGTTCTCGCCGGTGGTTGACGCAGGCCAGGTCGTCAAATTCAAACTCTGGCTCGATCCGTGGAATGGTGACGGCAATCTGCGTATTGCGCCCTATGTGCGTCGCGCCATGAGCGGGACCATCGAGGAAACCGGCGCGTGGCATGTGCCTTCCCATGATGGCTGGCAGGACTATGAATTTGTCGTGCCCGATGGTGTTGAGGCGATCGACGAGATCGGCATTTCGGTCGAGTATTTTGGTCGGCTAAAGTTCCTCGGGCGCCTGTTCCTTGCCGATTTTAGCGTGTCGGGACCGGGGCATCTGACGATCGATCCGGCGACAGAAATCCAGGAATGGGGCGCGATTTCGCGCTTTACCTGGAACCGTGGGCACTGGACCAAGCAGTTTGGCCGCATCCATGGCCATGCGTCGAGCGATGCCGATATGTGGACCGGGCATTATTATAGCCGCGATGTGACGGTGTCGGCCGATCTCGAAGCGCTGGCCGGGCAATCGCAACTGGTGACGGCGCGTGTGCAGGGCACGGGGCGGTTCTATGCGGCTGGGTTCCAGAACGGCGAAGCGGTCATTGTGAAGCATGACTTTGGGCAGACGGTGCTCGCGAGCGTGCCGTTCAAGCCGGAAGCCGGGCGCGTCTATCGCGTGGAGCTTACTGTTGAGGGCGACAAGCTGGCGCTATCGATCGACGGCAAGGCGCTGGCTTCGGCGGCGGACAAGACCTTTGCCTATGGCATGTCCGGGCTGCGGCTTGGATCGGCGGGCCGCATGGCGGTTGACCGCTTTGCCGTGACGGAAAAGTAGGAGGCAGAAAAATGCCGGAAATCGAACTCCGCAATGTCAGCAAGAACTATGGCGGCGTGACGGTCATCAAGGACCTGTCGCTCACCATGGAAAAGGGCGAGTTCGTGGTGCTGGTCGGGCCCTCGGGCTGCGGCAAGTCCACGCTATTGCGCATGATTGCCGGACTGGAGCCGATTTCCGGCGGCGAGATCACCATTGGCGGCAAGGTGGTCAACAACATGCCCGCCAAGGAGCGGGACCTTGCCATGGTGTTTCAATCCTATGCGCTCTATCCGCATATGAAGGTGGCCGACAATATGAGCTTTGCGCTGCGGCTGGCTGGTGTGTCGAAGGCCGAGCGCGACAAGCGCGTCGCCGAGGCGGCGGCGATCCTGGGGCTTGAAAACCTGCTTGATCGATTGCCCAAGGAGCTGTCCGGTGGGCAGCGGCAGCGCGTCGCCATGGGGCGCGCCATTGTGCGCAACCCGCGGGCGTTTCTGTTCGATGAGCCGCTGAGCAATCTCGATGCGAAACTGCGCGTGCGCATGCGCGGCGAGATCAAGGCGCTGCATCAGCGGTTGGGCAAGACCACGGTCTATGTGACGCACGACCAGACCGAGGCCATGACCATGGCCGACACGATTGTGGTGCTCAATGGCGGCAAGATCGAACAGGCTGGCGCGCCGCTCGAACTCTACAATGATCCCAACAATCTCTTTGTCGCGGGCTTTATCGGTTCGCCGGAAATGAACCTGCTTGAGGTTTCAACGCTCGGGCCTGATGTCTCGAGTGTGGCCCTGGCGGGCGGGGAAAAGCTCCCAATTCCCCGTCCGTTGCCGCTGCCGGCGGGCACGCCTGTGATCTACGGCATCAGGCCCCAGCATATCGGGCTGGCTGCGGGCGGCGTTGCCGCCGAAGCGCTGGTGGTGGAGCCGACGGGCGAAGCGCAGGAAGTGCGGGCGCGGATTGGACAGACGGAGATCAGCGTCGTTATTCGCGATGCGGAGCTGCTGTCGCCGGGCCAGAAGATTGGCCTCGGGATCGATCCGGCAAAGGTGCTGGTGTTTGACAAGGCGAGCGGGGAAAGGCTCGACCGGTGAATTTTGCGCAGCTTCGGTTTGATGGCACGGCGACGGGGCCGCTGGAGGGCATTCGCGTTGTCGATCTGTCGCGGCTGATGGCGGGCAATATGCTGAGCCTGCAGCTTGGCGATTTCGGCGCCGATGTCATCAAGGTGGAGCCGCCCGAGGGCGATCCGCTGCGCGACTGGAAGGAGGATGGGCACTCCTTTTTCTGGAAGGCCTATGGGCGCAACAAGCGGTCGATCTGTCTCAATCTGCGTGAGGCGGCGCAGATGGATGTGCTGCTGAAATTAATCGATACGGCCGATGTGTTCATCGAGAATTTTCGGCCGGGGACGCTCGAAAAGATGGGGCTCGCGCCGGAGACCTTGCTGGAGCGCAATCCGCGACTGGTCGTGGTGCGGATTTCGGGGTTTGGGCAGACCGGGCCCTATGCGCATCTGCCGGGGTTTGGGACCATCGTTGAGGCAATGAGCGGCTTTGCGGATCGGACAGGGTTTCCGGATCGCGAGCCGGTGCTGCCGCCTCTGGCGCTGGCTGACATGATTGCGGGGGTCTATGGCGCTTCCGCGACGATGACGGCGCTTTATGCCCGCGATGTGCGGGGTGGAAGGGGACAGGTGATCGATCTGTCGCTGCTCGAATCCATGTTTTCGGTGCTGGGGCCCGAGGCTGGGATTTTTGCGAAAACTGGAAAAATCAAACAGCGGGTGGGGAGTGCGTCGAACACGGCCTCGCCGCGGAACGTCTATCGCTGTGCCGATGGGGGCTTTGTTGCGCTGTCGGGCTCGACGCAGACGGTGGCGCGGCGGATTTTTGAGATTATCGGGCGGCCGGACATGAATGACGATCCGCGCTTTGCGAGCAATTCGGATCGGGTGAAGCACCGCGATCTGGTGGATGCGGCGATTTCCGAGTGGTTTGCGACGCGGACCCGGGATGCCGCCTTGGCGGAAATGCGGGCGGCCGGGGCGACGGTGGGACCGGTCTACAATATCGGCGATGCCATGGACGACGCGCATTTTCAGGAGCGCGAAATTGTCGTGGCGCTTGAAGATGAAGAGTTTGGCGATATGCCAATGCACAATGTCTTGCCGCGACTTTCGGGGACGCCAGGAGGATTTCGGCGGCCGGCTCCGGGGCTCAATGAGCATGGAGACGAATTGCTGACTGAACTGGGGTTTGACGGAGAATTCCGGAGGGTCGCCTGATGCGTTCGCTGCTCTACGTGCCGGCCGATCAGGATCGGTTCATTGCCAAGGCGCATTTGCGGGGGGCGGATGCGGTTATTCTTGATCTTGAGGATGCAGTGCCCGAGGAACACAAGGATTTTGCGCGGGGGAATCTGGCCGGGGCGGTGAAGAGCCTGCGGCAGGGTTCGGGCGCTGTGGCGGTGCGGGTCAATTCCGGGTCGGAGGCGGATGTTGCGGCGGCGCTGACGGCGGGGGTGGACTGGTTGGTCTTCCCCAAGGCCAATTCGGTTGCTGTCGTGGATGAACTTGATGCGATGATGCGGCGGCATGGCGGGGCTGATGTTCCCGTGCTGGCGACGATTGAAAGTCCGGCGGGGGTGCTGGATGCGGCGGCGATTTGCCGGCATCCACGGCTGGCTGCGATCAATCTAGGTAGTGAGGATTTTGCGCTGGAGCTGGGCGGGGTGCCGGACCCGGATGTGCTGCGCATGCCGAAACTGCTGGTGCATTATGCGGCCAAGGCGGCGGGAAAACGCTCGCTGGGGTTGCTGCGGTCGATTGCCGACTATGCGGATACGGAGGCGATTGCCGAGGCGGCGCGGGAGGCGCGGCGGCATGGGTTTGATGGGGCGACCTGTGTGCATCCTTCGGCGGTGCCGCTGTTGAATGAGGCTTTTGCGCCGAGTGTGGCGGAGATCGAGTGGGCGCGGGCGGTGATGGCGACCGAAGGGACGGTGAGCCTTGATGGGAAGATGATCGACAAGCCGTTGCGCGATCGGGCGGCGGCGATTTTGCGGCAGGTGGGGTAGGACTCCTCCCCGGTTCCGAAATGGAGATCCCCGCTTTCGCGGGGATGACACGGTGGTTGTTTAGGCGTCGATGCCCGAACGGTCGTCATTGCCGGGCTTGTCCCGGCAATCCATCTCGCCTCCGCATGGACCACCGGGACAAGCCCGGTGGTGACGATGGAGGGGAGACGTTGGGGCTCTCGGGCCGGCTCCAGTCGGAGGCCTCAGGCGGCCGGATTCTTCTGCGGTACGTCGCGGAGGTGGTCGAGGAGATAGGCGTGGGTCGACTTGTTGGCGACGACCAGGACGCCGGTTTTTTCGAAGGTTTCCGGGCCGCGGCCCCACCAGTCGGTGACCACGCCGCCGGCTTCTTCCACCAGCAGAATGCCGGCTGCCGTGTCGACAAAACCGGTTTCTTCAAAATAGCCGGTCAGGCGGCCGCAGGCGACCCAGGCGCAGGAATTGGCGGCGCTGCCGACGATGCGGACGGCGCCGATGGGGGCGCGGATGGCGTCGAGGCGGGCGTAAGCGCCTGGATGTAGTGAGAGATTTGGCGTGGGCAGGCCGGTGCCGACGCACATCATGGCGACGTCGGTCGAGCGGCTAACATGGAGGCGCTCGCCGTTGAGGAAGGCGCCCTGCCCTTTTACGGCGGTGAACATCTCGTCGGCGACGGGATCGTAGACGAGGCCGCACACCGTCTCGTTGCCACGGCGCAGGGCGATGGTGATCGTATAGTGCTGGCCATTCAAGAAGTTAGTGGTGCCGTCGATGGGGTCGACAAGCCAGCGATGGGTTTCGTCGTCGCGCTCGGCGGGGGCGAATTCTTCCCCCGTCAGACCCCAGGGATAACGGGACAGCAGGCGGTCGCGGATGAGGGTTTCGGACTCGCGGTCGGCATCGGAGACGAAGTCGCCGGGGCCTTTTACGCCGATCTCGAGATCGCGAAAACGCTTGAAGTGTTCGAGGGTCAGCGCACCGGCTTCGCGGGTGGTGGCGACCATGTCGGCGAGAATAGCGTTGTAATCGTGAGTCATTTTTCGAGGGCCGCCTTCAGCCCCTCGGGATCGTCGGTGGTGATCTGATCGACTTTGAGCGCCAGGAGGCGCCGGACTTTGGGGATTGTCGTGTCGTCGACAGTGCGGATGGTCCAGGCGTCGATGCGCCGACCGGCAGCGTGGATGGGGGCGACGATGTCAAAGCCCGCGGCATCGGCTTCGAGGACGATGTCGTAGGCGAGGTAGATCATTTCGGCATCGGGCGCGGTTTTGAGCGCGTCGTTGATGAAGGTTTTGAAGTCGCCCGTGGCTTTCAAGCGAGCGAGAGATTCGCCGTAGCAGGGGTCGTAGCCGGTGCGCAGATTGGGGGCCGAATTCGCTAGCAGACTGATAGCGTGGAAGTCACCGCCCGAGAGAATGAGTGAACGCGCGACGGGGCCGACGGTGGCGCCGAAATTGGCGATCACTTCGGGCGTCAGGGCGGCGGAATCTTCCTTGAAATCAAGCTGCAGCAGCGCATCGGGATGCGGCTGGTTCTGCGCGAGGAGGGCGCAGAGATCTTCAAGCAGCATCACCTTGTCGGCGATGGGATGCCCGTCGGTGCCGCGCAGGTGCAATTCGCGCAGAACTGCGGCCGGCGTTTTGCGCACAAGGCCGGACCCGGTGGTCTCTTCCTCGAGCGAGAAGTTATGGAGGATAGCACAGCCGTGGTCAGCGTGGATAACCAGGTCCACCTCGACGCTGGCGCCGAGGCGCATGGCTTCGAGAATGCGGCTGCCGGTGAAGACAGGGTCCGACGCCGTGCGGCGGCCGCGATGCCATTTGAGCCAGGTGCGGTGACCGCCCTGCTCCAGATAAAGCGGATCGCTCATACTTCGCTCCGGAAAATCTGGGCGTTGTCGCGGTAAGCGGCGACGGCGCGGGGCACGAGATTGACGCCCTGGCCGTGGCTGAACTGGCCGGGGTGGTTCACCATGGCTTTTACGCGCGTGCCATCGGGCAGGTTGAGATCGAGGAGACCATGGGTGCCATAGTCGGTGACGCGATGGACCTTTGCGGCGCCGGGTTCGGCGGCAACGAGGTCGAGCGCTTCGGGGCGAATGGCCAGGGTTGCCGGGCCGTCGGCGACGGCGAGCGGGTGGTTGAAGCTGGCGCGGCTAAAGGTGCCGTTGGCGACGGTGCCTTCGATCAGGTTCATCGTGCCGATGAAGCCGGCGACGAAGGGGGTTTGCGGATCGCGGTAGACGACGTCGGGGCGATCGATCTGCTCAGTGCGGCCATCGCGCATGACGACGATGCGGTCGGCCATGGAGAGGGCTTCGTCCTGACCGTGGGTGACAAAGAGCGTGGTGATGCCGACGCGCTGCTGGATGTCGCGGACTTCTTCGCGCAGGCGCTCGCGCAGGTGCTGGTCAAGGCTGGCAAAGGGCTCGTCGAGGAGCAGGATTTTCGGTTCGAGCACCAGCGAGCGGGCGAGCGCCACGCGCTGCTGCTGACCGCCGGAGAGCTGGGTGACGCGGCGGGTGCCGTAGCCGCCGAGGCCCACGAGTTCGAGCACGGCTTCGACCTTGCGCTTGATCTCGTCGGCCGGCAGGCGGCGCAGCTTCAGGCCAAAGGCGAGGTTCTTGAAGACGTCCATATGGGTCCAGAGCGCGTGGCTCTGAAACACCATGCCGGTGGGACGCTTTTCCGGCGGCATGTGGGTGATGTCCTGGCCGTCGATGGTGATGAGGCCGGAAGTCGGCTGTTCGAAACCGCCGACCATGCGGAGGAGCGTCGACTTGCCCGAACCCGAGGGACCGAGGAGGCAGACGAGTTCGCCATCCGCCACTTCGAGCGAGAAGGAATCCACGGCCTTGGTGCCGCCGGGGAAGAGCTTGGTAACGTCTTTGATAGTCAGAACGGACATTTTTATTCCTTCACCTCTCCCTTGAGGGAGAGGTCGGCGCACAGCGCCGGGTGAGGGGGCCTTCACTACGCTCGAAAGTCACGAGACGATCTCCGCCGTCTCAACCACCGCGTGCAGCAGCACATCCGCCCCCGCGGCCGCCCATTCCTTTGAGATGTTCTCCGCCTCGTTGTGGCTGAGCCCACCGACGCAGGGGCACATGATCATCGTTGCGGGCGCGACTTTGGCGGCCCAGCAGGCGTCGTGTCCGGCGCCCGAGATGACGTTCAT
>NZ_JBEVLL010000334.1:0-32449 GCF_040509215.1 Devosia sp. | reverse complement strand
GATCAGCGACTTGCCGCCGCTCCCGGCGATAGCCTGCTCACCACCGAGTTTGCTCGAACCATAGACATTGAGGGGCGCCGTCGCATCGTCCTCGCGATAGGCGCCGGCCTTGCGGCCGTCAAAGACGTAGTCGGTGGAATAGGAAATCAGCCAATCAGCGCCGGCAGCCGCGAGTTCACGCACGGCCTCGCTATTGACCCGATGGGCCCAGGCAGCCTCCGCCTCCGCCTTATCCACCGCGGTCCAGGCTGCGGCGTTGACGACGACGTCTGGGCGAATGCGAGCGATGGCAGCGGCGGCAGCACCAGGAACCAGCAGATCGGCATCCCGTCTCGCCAGCGGCACGACACTCCAGGCGCGCGGCAGCCTCGCAAGGAGCGCTGAACCAACCTGGCCATTGGAACCGAGGAGGGCAATGCGCATCGCTTGATCTCCTCCCCTCGTTCGCAGGCTCAATAAGCAGCGTTCACCGGGGCGACGTTGCGATAGATCGCTGCTGCCTCCGTCCGGTTACGCGCACCCAGCTTGCTGATGATGTTGTGGAGATGAATCTTGACCGTGTGCCCGGACAGATTGAGATCGTTGGCGATCGACTTGTTCTGGAGGCCACGCTGAACCATTTCCAGAACCTGCATTTCGCGCTTGGTCAGGACCCGCAGATGGGCCGGGACCGGCTGGGCCTCGTCCGGCTCCGGCAGCGATGGCACGACTTCAACTGGCTTCTCGATGGCCGCCCCAAGCAGCGCCCGGGGGAAATACTCGATGCCCTGGAGCAGAAGACCCAGAATGGACAATGAGATGTCGTGGCGTACCTGGATTGGGAACACGCTGCGCACGAATGGCGACGTTACCAGACGTATCGCGACATCGCGCTCGGCCTGCAGGTCGTCATGCATCACCGCCGTCATTGCCATCGGATGATAACGGAAGAGATCCGAGGCGGACCGCTCGGCATCCGCGATGAAATCGGGATGCACGAGGATCAGCGAAACGGTGCTTGGGAATATCCGGATGGCCTGATCGACATGTGCCACCTCTTCGATCGCCGTCCAGGGGAAGGCGTCTTCGGCAGCCTGCTTGAGCGCGACGGATACAACGCCGGGTGGGGTGATGAAGATCACGGTCCTCATGCGCTCCTGCCCGCGGCGGCCTGGCAATACCCGACCCGTATGTGTGTCCATGTAGACCATTTGATCACCAAGCCCCTCAATAACCTTGCAATGAGGCTAGCGGTGAGTGGCGAGACGCGGCAATTGACCGAAGGTGGGTGATTAGACGTAGCACCTAGGAGTTAGCTCTCTAGGTCTAGAAATCCCCAAAAATACTTCTTTAGAGGTAGATGTTTACCTAGATCGCTATACCAGGCACTCGCGCGCTGCCGGGTGCCCGAGGAAGCCGGAAGGGCTTGCCGTGAGGCCATAGGCGCCGGACTGAAACAACACAACCAGATCGCCCACATCGGGCTCTTGGAGCGCAACTTCTTCGCCAAGCAGATCGAGCGGCGTACAAAGACAACCCACCACATTTACTGTTTCCGCGGTAGGGCCACCCATCCGGTTTCCCACAGCAATGGGGTAGTTGCGACGAATTGCCTGACCAAGATTGCCCGAGGCAGCCAGTTGGTGATGCATGCCGCCATCGACGATGATGTAGACTTTGCCGCGCGAAACCTTGCGGTCAACGACGCGGCTGACATAGACGCCCGCCTCGCCCACGATGTATCGGCCCAGCTCGATGGTGACCTGGGCCTCGGGCATTTGCCGGGCAACGACCGTGTCGATGAGACCCGCCAGGTTCTCCCCCACATGCGCCAGATCCAAAGGGCGATCGCGCTCGAAATAGGGAATACCAAAACCGCCACCGAGATTGATGTAGCGGATGGGCTCGGGACAGAGCGGTGCCAGCGACGCAATCAGCTCCAGCGATTGGCGCTGCGCTTCGGCGATCACCTCTGCCTGAAGGTTTTGCGAGCCGGCAAAGATGTGAAAGCCAAGAAGATTGAGGCCAGCCGCGGTGATGAAGGTCAGGAGATCGGGCACCTGCTCGGCATCTATGCCGAATTGCTGCGGTCCACCACCCATGCGCATGCCCGAGCCTCGCACCACAAAATCGGGATTGATGCGGATGGCCACGTGCGGACGAATGCCAAGACGCGTGCCGATCGCAGCGACACGCCGGGCTTCGGACGCCGACTCGAGCTCGATAGTCACCCCGCCTGCCACGGCCGAGGCGAGTTCCGCATCGGTTTTGCCGGGGCCGGCAAAATGGATCTCGGATGGAGATGTCCCCGTGTCGAGCGCCACATGCATTTCATGGACCGAAGCGACATCGAAGCCATCGACCAGGTCCGACAGGTGCTGGACCAGTGCCGGCATGGGGTTAGCCTTGACCGCATACGCTAACCGCACGCTCGACGGCAACATATTGCGCAACCTGGCGACACGCGCCGCGATCAGGGAACGGTCATAGGCAAAGAACGGTGTGGAGCCGACCCGTTCCGCCAGGCGATCGATCGGAATTCCGCCGACAAGCAGGCGATTGCCACTGACCGCAAAATTTTCGATGGCGGGATGCATGCTCATGCAAGAAGCTCCTGACGCAGCAAAACGCGATCGAATTTGCCATTGGGCGAACGAGGGATAGAGGGGCGCTCGACGACCTGGCTCGGCACCATATAGAGCGGCAGGCGCTGCTTCATGCCCGAGAGCAGTGCAGCAGTGTCCAGCGGACCGGAACCGGCGGGACTGGCAACCAGCACCACACGTTGGCCAAGGCGATCGTCGTCGAGCCCGACCGCCACGGCATCGTGCACAAGGCGGGTCTCGAAGGCCGCTTCCTCGATTTCCGTGGGGCTGACGCGATAGCCGGACGTCTTGATCATCTCGTCGCGGCGGCCGACATAGTAGAGAAAGCCCTCTTCGTCGCGTTTCACGATATCGCCGGAGAACACGGCCAGCTCCGGCGCGCGCCAGGGCTGCTGCCGGTCCGGCACGGGGCGAAAGCGTTCGGCAGTGCGCGCCGCATCGTTCCAATAGCCTTGCGCCACCAGCGCTCCGCGATGCACCAGTTCACCCTCCTCACCGGGGCCGCATGGCGTACCGTCCGGGCGGACCACTATGATTTCGACATTAGGTATCGCCTTGCCAATGGAGTCCGGACGGCGATCGACTTCTGCCGGATCGAGATAAGTGGAGCGAAAAGCCTCCGTGAGGCCATACATCAGATAAGGCCGCGCTTCGGGGAAGAGCGCGCGGAGCTTGTCCAGCAACGCCTTCGGCATACGGCCGCCGGTATTGGCGAAATAGCGCAGGCCATGGCGCGCCGCGTCCGGCCAGGAGACATCCGCCAGTTGTATCCAGAGCGGCGGCACCGCCGTGATGCCGGTGACGCCATGACGCGCGCAAAGCCTCGGCACATCCTGAGGCAGCAGATAATTGAGCAGGATCACATGGGCGCCCGCCTGGAAGGCGGTCGTAAGCTGGCTCAGGCCGGCATCGAAACTCAGAGGCAGCGCAGCCAGAATGACATCGCTCGGCGAATTGCCCAGATAGTGGCTGACGCTCTCGGCCCCGGAGAGAAGGTTGCGATGGCTGAGGGCGACGCCTTTCGGACGCCCCGTACTGCCGGAGGTATAGAGAATAGCCGCGAGGTCGAGATCGATAGGGACATAGGGTGCGAAAGCATCGTCGCCCTCAGCTTCATGCCAGTCGTGAATTTCGACGGCGCCGGTGGCCGGAAGGTCGGCCGTCCCATCCACGAGGATCACATGCTGTAGCTCCGTAACCTGCTCCAGATGCGGAACGAGAAGCGCGAGCCGCTCGACCGATGTCACCAATACCTTAGCGCCGCTATCGACCAGAATATGAACGGCCTGCTGTGCCCGCAGCAAAGGATTGATGGGTACGAAAATACCGCCCGCCGCAGAGGTCGCAAACATGGAAACGACCGTTTCCGGCCGCTTGTCCAGATAGATCGCTACGCGCTCTTGCTTGGCAAGACCAAGCGCCGAAAGCGCTGATGCCATCTGCCTCGTCCGCTGCCAGAGTTCGCCATAGCCGAGCGAGACGCTTCCATGCGTGAGCGCAGGGCTTTCCGGCCGCTCAACGGCCATATCGCGCAGCAGGTGATGGAAGCCCGTTTTCATGCTGGATCGTCCCTGACTGGGCTCACCACGATACGCAGGTGAGTTCGCTATAAAGGTAGTCAATGGCTTCGGGCCCTAGCTCTGCGCTTCGGAACATCTTCGGACGATGTCCCACAAGCAATCGCGAGAGACGCGGACGGTCGCCAACGAGCCGCAGCTCCATAAGTGTGAAAAGAATGCCGCGCCGGGCCAGCAGGTGGCGAAAGACCTGCGCCCGGCCCTTACGGAAGAGGGCGGGATCGCTGACATGGAGAAGCGTCGCGAAGAGCGGGAGATTTTTCCGCCGGTCTCGCCTGAAGATGACGTAGCAATAGCGGTTGCCATCGACCAGCATCAGGTGTTCGGCGGCCTCGGCAGACCGGTGATCGCGGAACACTTTGAGATCGGCGCCGGCGAGCCGGCCGGCGATTGCGTCGTGATCGGTAACCACTCGCATCTTTCCTGTCGCGAGCAGCGAGGCAGCATTTGGGACGAGCGCCGTTGTCGTATCCAGTTTGCGAAAGCCCAACCGAAGATTGAGGGGCTGCACATTGCCGCTTGGGGACAAATCCGTGAAGCAATAGCCAGGTTGGGCAAGGACGGCCCGGAGCAGTCGCAGGCTATGAACCCGGTAGTCCGGCAAAACGCAGAAGGCCGCAATATTGCAGAAGCGGACGGCACCAGCTTGCGCCTCGCGGACGGAATAAAAGGCCAGTTGAACGCCAACGATCTGCTCGCCATCGCGTAGCATGAAGCCGTGGTTGGGTCCGTCGATCTGCCAGCTCGGCAACATCATCTCAGTCCAGCGCGGCGCAGAAATGCGCGCATTGAGATTTTCGTGCAGGAACAGGCCGACAGCGGGAAAGTCCGAGCGCAATATGGGCTGCAGCGCTACGCCTTTGGCCTTGCCTGTCCCCGCAGATGTCTCCGCCAGGTGCAGCACGGTCAGGCCGTTACCGACAGTGCCGCGCCTGTACGCGCCTCGACATATGCCACGAGCGAACCGACAGTTTCGAAAAGCTCTCCGCCGAAATCCTCGTCGGGAATGGTCAGGTCGAACTCGCGCTCGATCGCCATGGCAAGTTGCACGACGGCGAGGGAATCCAGTTCCGGCACATGGCCGAGGAGAGGCGTGCTTGCGGTGAGCTTTTCGCTCCGCGCGCCGAGGCCCAGCGTATCGCCGACGATATGTTTGATAGCCTCAAGTACGGGCGTAGCCACGCTGTCTCTCCATGTGCGAATTCGTGGCACTGGCACGATCCGCCAGTAGCTCATCAAGTTTCCCTCCCCCCTGCCCTGAGCTCCATCGCCCAAAACGGCTAGACCATGAGGGCTAACAACAAGCGTCTTGGCTGCGTCTAGTCTTTGGCTCGGCAAGGTCGGGTATGTCCCACCGGCCACAGGGAAATCGGCCGGGAAGGACGCGATCCGATGGTAACCGACGTCACCTTGGGGAAGGATGTGGTGCTCTACCACCCCGACCTCATCAACCTTTACGGATGCAGCATTGGTGCGCATACCCGCATAGGCACCTTTGTGGAGATCCAGCGCGGCGCCGTCATCGGTGAACGCTGCAAGGTGTCCAGTCACTGCTTCATCTGCGAAGGCGTGGTGCTGGAAGACGGCGTCTTCCTTGGCCACGGCGTCATGTTCACCAACGACCGCTATCCCAAGGCTCTCAACAGGGACGGCAGCCTGCAATCCGCCTCGGACTGGACGCTGGAGCCGACGCGGGTGTGTGAGGGTGCATCCATCGGCAGCAACGCGACGATCCTCCCAGGTGTGACCATTGGCGCTTTCGCCTTGGTTGGCGCCGGGTCTGTCGTGACGCGCGACGTTCCCGACGGCGCCATCGTGGCCGGTGTTCCTGCCAGGATCATCGGCAGCACCGACACGGAAATGGACCAGCAAAAAGCCGCAGGAGGCATGTCATGATCGGTATCGGCGTCGTCGGCTACGGCTATTGGGGCCCCAATCTCGTTCGCAACCTCAGCGATCTGCCCGAAGCAAAATTGCGCTGGGTCTGCGACCTGCAGACCGAGCGGTTAGCCGGCGTCCGCAGGCGCTATCCTTCGGTCGAGATCACCGAGGACTACCAGAAGCTGCTGGACGATCCGTCGGTCGATGCGATCGCCATCGCCACGCCTGTTGCAACACACTATGCGATGGCTATGAGGGCCCTGAAGGCCGGCAAGCATGTCTTCGTGGAAAAGCCGCTGGCAAGCAGCACCGAAGAGGCCGAACGCCTCGTCGAGGAAGCCGCCCGCCGTGGACTTGTCCTCGCGGTGGATCACACATTCATCCATACCGGCGCCGTCCGGAAGATGCGCGAAATTATCCAGTCGTCCCTCGGCCAGCTCTATTATTACGACTCGGTCCGCATCAATCTCGGCCTCTTCCAGCACGACGTGAACGTCATTTGGGACCTCGCCGTGCATGACCTTTCGATCATGGACTACCTGCTGCCCGAAAAGCCGGTGGCGGTGAGCGCTACTGGCATGAGCCACGTTCCCGGCAAACCGGAAAACATGGCCTATCTGACCCTGCATTACCCGGGCCGAATGATCGCGCACATCCATGTTAACTGGCTGGCCCCAGTCAAGGTGAGACGCACCCTTGTTGGCGGCAGCGACAAGATGATCGTCTATGATGATCTGGAGCCGAGCGAGAAGATCAAGGTCTACGACAAGGGGATCACGCTGTCCGGCTTGCCGGCACGTCGGGGCGAAAAGATCCGCCAGATGCAGGTGGGCTATCGCACCGGCGACATGAATGCACCCCAACTGGACATGACCGAGGCCCTCTCGCGCGAATTGCGTGAGTTCCTCACCTGCATCGAAGCAAGCACACAACCCCTTGCCGATGGCCATGCCGGCCTGCGTGTCGTTCGCGTACTCGATGCCGCAACCAAGTCACTGGCCCGCCAAGGCGCCGTCGTCGAACTTGAACAAAATCGGGTACTCGCATGATCCCTCTCCTCGACATGCAGGCGCAATACAAGCAGATCGGCGCCGAGCTCGAAGCCAGCGTCATCAATGTCATGCGCTCGGGCCGCTACATTCTGGGCGAGGAAGTCGCCAGGTTTGAAGATGAGTTCGCCGCCTATTGCGGCACTAAGCACGCAATTGCCGTCAACACCGGCACCAGTGCCCTGCATCTGTCGTTGCTCGCGGCGGGCATCGGGCGCGGTGACGAGGTCATCACGACGCCATTCACCTTCGTCGCCACAGTTGCGGCAATCCTTTATGCGGGCGCTCGGCCCGTCATGGTCGATATCGATCCGCACACCATGAACATTGATCCGGCCAAGGTGGAAGCAGCCATTTCCCCCGCCACCAAGGCAATCGTTCCCGTGCATCTTTATGGGCAGATGGCCGACATGGAGCCCCTGCTCATGCTGGCCGATCGTCACGGCCTGGTCGTGATCGAGGATGCCTGCCAGGCCCATGGCGCTGAATACAAGGGACATCGGGCCGGCAGCCTGGGCCTTGCCGCCGCGTTCAGTTTCTATCCCGGCAAGAACCTGGGCGCATGCGGAGAAGGTGGCGCATTGGTCACCAATAGCGACGCCGTCGCCAAGGCAGCCCGGTGCCTGCGTGATTGGGGCCAGGAGGAGCGATACAACCACATCGCCCAGGGCTTCAACTATCGCATGGACGCCATTCAAGGGGCCGTGCTCGGCGTCAAGCTCAGGTATCTCGATACCTGGACCGAGCAGCGGCGCCAGCACGCGGCTCATTACGATCGCCTGCTGAGCGGCATCGAGACCATCAAGCTGCCTCAAGCCGCCGCCGGCAACCGTCATGTCTACCACGTCTATGCCATTCGGACACGGGATCGGGCCCAGTTGCGCGAAGCGCTTACCGCCGAAGGCGTGCAGACCGGATTGCACTACCCGATCCCTGTGCATCTCCAGCGCGCCTATGCGGGCCTCGGCTACAAGCGCGGCGACTTCCCGCTGGCCGAACAGGCCGCCCAGGAAGTCCTTTCGCTGCCCATGTATCCCGAGCTGACGCCGAACCAGATCGAGGCGGTGGCAAGCGCTGTTTCGAGGGACGTCCATGTCAGTTGAAGCGGTCGGCGGAGGACGACGCATCGCGGCTGTTCATGGGAGGGCTGGCATCCCCATCGCCGGCTTTGAGGCAGGACTGATTGCCAGCCTGAAGAACGAATATGGCATCAAGGGGCTGGTGGAACTGTACGGCCGCTTCGCCCAAGGCGACGGCATGGTGGACGCCCTGATGCGCAGTGCGATCGTGTCAGCCGCAGCTCGCGACTGCGGTCCTGGCCTGAAGGTGGGCAGCGGCGCAGCGTTCAAACACATCGAGACCTTCGAGATCGGCGAGGGCGTCTTCATTGGCGCCCAGGCGAATATCCAAGGGCGCTTTGACGGGAAATGCCGCATCGGGCGCGGCAGCTGGATCGGGCCGCAAGCCTTTCTTGATGCACGCGATCTGGTGATCGGCGAACATGTTGGCTGGGGTCCTGGAGCCAAGCTGCTCGGTTCCGCCCATGTGGCCGAACCCATCGACCGCCCCATTATCGAGACAGACCTGGAGGTTCGCCCGGTCGTTATCGGCGACTGGGCCGACATCGGCACCAATGCCGTGATCCTGCCAGGGGTCACCATCGGCAAGGGCGCCATTGTGGGGGCCGGCGCGGTCGTTACCGAGGACGTCGCGCCATTTTCGGTGGTGGCGGGCGTACCTGCTCGCCTCATCCGCTGGCGCTCCGAACGGGACGCGCAAGTCAAAGCCAAAAAGGAAGCAAACAATGCGTGACAAACGGGTTCTTATCACTGGCGGGGCGGGCCTGGTAGGGTCCCATATCGCCGACCTCCTGGTGCAAGAAGGCGCGCGCGAGATTGTCGTGCTGGACAATTTTGTCCGAGGAACCATGGACAACCTGGCCGGGGCGATCGGTCACGGTTGTGTCACGGTCCTGCATGGGGACATCCGGGATCCGGGCGAGGTCGCGGGGGCCATGGAGGGGATCGACGTCGTTTTCCATCAGGCGGCGATCCGCATTACCCAATGCGCCGAAGATCCGCGCCTCGCTCTGGACGTGTTGGCGACCGGCAGCTTCAATGTTTTCGAGGCAGCCGCAAAAGCGGGCGTGCAGAAAGTGGTTGCCGCTTCGTCGGCCTCGGTGCTCGGTATGGCCGACGCTTTCCCGACCACCGAGCGACACCACCCGTACAACAATCGTACGATCTACGGCGCGGCCAAGACCTTCAATGAGGGGCTGCTTGCAAGCTTTGCCGAAATGTATGGGTTGCGCTACGTGGCGCTCCGCTACTTCAACATTTACGGGCCGCGCATGGATGTGTTCGGCGTGTACACCGAAGTCCTGATCCGCTGGATGGAGCGTCTGGCAAGGGGCGAGGCCCCGATTATCTTTGGGGACGGTAGTCAGACAATGGACTTCGTCAACGTGTTGGACGTGGCGCGAGCCAACCTGTTGGCAGCAAAGGCAGACGTGACGGATACGGTGTTCAACGTGGCGTCAGGCACTGAAACCAGCCTCAAAGAGCTGGCGCAGCTCTTGGCTCAGGTCATGGAAGTGCCACTGGGGCCAGATTTCGCACCCGAGCGCAAAGTCAATCCTGTACCACGCCGACTTGCTGACACGACGAGGGCGCAGGCTGAACTGGGTTTCTCTGCGACGATTTCGCTTGAGGAGGGCCTTAGGGAACTCGTGGCTTGGTGGCGGCAGGCCCAGTTGCGGAAGGGAGTGGTGGCATGAGTCCGAACCGATCTATTCCGATTGCCCTGCCAATGCTGGGCGAGCCCGAAGCGGAAGCAGCCGCACGTGTCATCCGCTCTGGTTGGGTGACGCAGGGCCCGGAGGTAGCCGCCTTCGAACAGGAGTTCGCCGAAAAGGTAGGCGCCTCCTATGCTTGCGCCGTGTCCAATTGCACCACGGCCCTGCATCTGGCCCTGCTGGCGGTCGGCGTTGGCCCCGGCGACGAAGTCATCACCGTCAGCCATAGCTTCATCGCCACGGCAAATGCCATCCGTCATTGCGGCGCGACGCCGGTCTTCGTTGATATCGAGCCGCAGGTCTACAATATCGATCCTCTGTTGATCGAGAACGCCATTGGGCCGCGGACCAGGGCAATTCTGTGCGTACATCAGCTCGGCATGCCATGCGACATGGCTTCGATCATGGAGATCGCCAGGTGTCGAGGCCTGCCAGTCATTGAGGACGCTGCTTGCGCGGCAGGCAGCAGCATCATCTGGCAGGGACAGCATTGCAATATAGGCGCGCCCATCGGCGACATTGTCTGCTTTTCCTTCCATCCTCGCAAAGTCATCACCACCGGCGACGGCGGCATGCTGACAACATCAAGTTCGGAATATGATCAGAAGTTCCGTCTTTGGCGGCAGCACGGCATGTCCGTGTCCGACAGGGAGCGGCACAGTTCCAGTTCGGTGATTTTCGAAAGTTATACATCGGTCGGGTTCAACTACCGCATGACCGATATCCAGGCCGCGATCGGGCGAGAGCAACTGCGCCGCCTCGATGACATCGTCGCGAAACGGCGCCAGATCGCCGGACTGTACAAACTACATTTGAAAGATCTTCCTGACCTACAATTGCCGCTCGAGCCATCTTGGGCGCGCAGCAACTGGCAAAGCTTCTGCGTGCTCCTGCCCCGTCGGCTGGATCAGCGTTACGTCATGCAATATCTGCTCGACCAAGGCATTTCCAGTCGCCGCGGCGTCATGAATGCGCACCGCGAACCAGCATACGCCGCACCGGGCGGCGCCCGCATCGGCAGCCGCCTCAGCCGATCGGAATACGCACAGGATCACGCGATCATGCTGCCACTCTCCGTTCAAATGCAGGAAGAAGATGTTGCCTTGGTCGCCGATGCGCTCAGGGGAGCGATGGCCTCGATAAGAACGGCGGAACTGGCATAGCGGCGAGCCGACGCAGCGGCTACCTGCCCGCGCTCAAGCGCGAGCAGGCCATCGGCGCATCGGATGGACGGCAGGCCACCAAGCGCGCTGGCACAGGCCCTCGCGCACAATTTGCTGGCCTATCAATCTTTCGAGCCGGGCGTCAGCAATGAATACCCCATCCGGTCTATGGCCCAACTCCCGCCCCTTCCGCTTCAATGGCAAGGGCCGGAACATCGGTTTTGGTCGAAGAGGACCGACCGATCTGGTTGGGTAGAGGAGGTTCAAATCGGCAAGCCACGTCACGTGCTCATACTGGTGGAGAACCTGCCCGTGCCCTTTGATCGGCGCGTCTGGCAGGAGGCGCTCGCCCTGCAGAGCGCGGGCCATGTCGTTTCGGTAATCTGTCCCAAGGGCAAGGGCTTCAACGATAGCTATGAGCTTCGAGATGGCGTGCACATCTATCGTCATGACCTCGTCGAGGCTACTTCCGCCAAGGGCTACCCCGCCGAATATATTACCGCGCTGGTGCATCAGCTTCGGCTGTCTCTTGCAGTGCGCCGCCGCCAGCGGATCGATGTCATCCAGGCGTGCAATCCGCCGGATCTGATGTTCCTTATCGCGCTGTTTCACCGGCTTTTGTTCGGGACCCGTTTTCTCTTCGATCATCACGACCTTAGCCCGGAACTCTATTTCAGCCGCTTCGGCCGCAAGGACGCGCTCTATTGGGTGCTTGGCCTGCTCGAGAAACTGACATTCCGGGTGGCCGACGCCAGCATCGCCACCAACGAGACCTTCCGCGACATCGCCATAGCGCGCGGCAACATGCCCGCGGACCGCGTATTTGTGGTCAAAAGCTATCCCGATCCCGCCAAGACGCACCGCCATACACCCGAGCCTGCCCTTGTCGACGATGGAAAGTACATCGTGGGCTATGTGGGCATTATGGGAGCCCAGGACGGCGTCGAAATGCTGGTTCGGGCCATGGATCACATTATTTACGCGCGCGGCCGAAACGACATCAAGGCCGTGCTGGTTGGAGATGGGCCGGAATATGAACGCCTGCGCGCCCTGGCCGAAACGCTTCGTCTGGGCGACGCGCTTCAATTCACCGGCTACCTCAGTGGACCGACGATGATGCGGCACTTGTCGGCATTCGACATCGGCGTCATCCCCGACCCTCCGAACGGCTGCAACGAGAAACTCTCCATGAACAAGGTGTTCGAGTACATGATGCTCGGCATACCCTTTGTTCAATTCGACCTGGCGCAGGCCCGCCGGGAAGCAGGTGATGCGGCCCTCGTCACCATGCGGCATAGCGCGGCGGCCCTGGCCGACAGCATTATCGCGCTAGCCGACGACAGCACGCGCCGTCGACAGATGGCTAAGACTGCCCGCGCGATTGCGGGACGTGACTTCCAGTGGTCCACTCAGGCCACTCGTTACCTTGCGGCGATCGACTCCATTTTCACCGCCGAGGACGTTCCCACATGATCAGTGTCATCATCCCCCATCTCAACCAACCCGAGGCACTCGCCCGCGGGCTTGCGGCACTGAATGCCCAGCTGGGTGTTTCTCTCGCCTACGAAATCATTGTCGTGGACAATGGGTCGCATGAACTGCCTACCGAAATCTGCGCCAAATGGGAGAACGTGACGCTGCTCGTCCAGCCGGTGCCTGGTCCCGGCCCCGCGCGAAATCTGGGCGCAGCCACGGCCAGCGGCGACATTCTTGCGTTCATCGACGCAGATTGTGTCGCTGCCCCCAGTTGGCTCGCAGCGATCGAGCGGCATTTGGATGAAATGCCTGATGACATGCTGATCGGCGGCGATGTGCGTATTCTGCATGGGGATCCCGATCGCCCCACCATGCTGGAGGCCTATGAAAGCGTCTTCGCCTTCCGCATGAAAAAGTACATCGAGGAAAAGGGCTTTACCGGCGGCGGCAACCTTGCCGTGCGCGCGTGGGTGTTTCGCAAGGTCGGCGACTTTCTCGGCATCAACATAGCCGAAGATACAGAGTGGGGCATGCGCGCCAGCGCCATGGGCTACCGAGTGCGCTACGAGCCGACCATGATCGTGCATCATCCAGCACGACGCAATTTCCCCGAGCTTGCCGCAAAATGGGACCGGCATATCGCCCACGACCTGGGCGAGATCCGGCACTTTGACAATTGGCGGCGACGCTGGATGCTACGTGCGCTGGCGGTGCTGGTTTCGCCCATTGCCGAGGTACCGCGCATCATCGCCTCGGATCGCCTCAAAGGTCTTCGCTCAAGATGCCTCGCCATGGTC
The DNA here is from genome assembly GCF_040509215.1 of Devosia sp. Lineage (GTDB taxonomy): Bacteria > Pseudomonadota > Alphaproteobacteria > Rhizobiales > Devosiaceae > Devosia. Next base: position 19,127 of record NZ_JBEVLL010000334.1, on the reverse strand, counting down.
GGGGTGGTTCGCATCCGGGTCTACCGAGGCATCTCCATGTTGGCGGCCGCCCTTGGCGATGTGGATTCGCGCACTGCGGCGCGCTGGAACCGGTCCTGAAGGAACAGGACCATGACCATCCATACGAGAAACATCCAGGAAACTGGCCGAGCAGCCATCGCACTACCGCTGGCCATCGTCATCGTCACCTATAACAGCGCCGAGGTGCTCGGTGGCCTCCTCGACTCTTTGGCGCCGGCGCTGACCGAGGTGCCAAACACGTCGATAATTGTCGTCGACAACAACTCGGCCGATAAGTCGACCGAGATCGCCAGGCAGCATGCCCTGAACATCCGCGTCCTCGAGACCGGTCGAAATGACGGCTACGCCGCCGCCATCAATGCCGCAACAGCAACGCTTGCGCCCAACACGGCCCTGCTGGTGCTCAATCCAGATATAAGACTATTGCCCGGCTCGATTGATCGCCTTCTGCGCCGCACTATTGAACCCGACGTGGGCGTGGTCGTGCCGCAGATGCGAGACCCGGATGGCACCATCGCCATGTCCCTGCGTCGCGAACCATCGCTTCTTCGCATGTGGGCGCAAGCTCTTGTGGGGCCGGTACAAGCGGCGCGCATAGGTCTGGGCGAGATGATCGCCGACCGGGGCGCTTACCAGAAAGGTCGCGATGTGGACTGGGCAACTGGAGCCGCTTTGCTGGTCTCGCCTCAAGCCCGAGCGCGCATTGGAGCTTGGGACGAGACCTTCTTCCTCTACAGCGAAGAGGTGGACTATCAACGCCGGGTGCGGGCTAGCGGGCTCCGTGTGGTTTACGAGCCAAGCGCCTGCGTCATTCATATTGGCGGGGACTACATGCAAAGCCCCATGCTCGCCGCACTTATGACACGCAATCAGATCCGCTACTTCCGTCGCCATCACGGACGCGCGGAAACTGTGCTGTTCCGTGGAGCCATCGCCGCCTTTGGCCTTCTCCGCGCGTGGAGAAGCGACACCCACCGCGCCATCCTACATGCGGCCCTTATGCCTGTCGGGCTGTGACGGAAATGCTGATGCACTCGGACCCCACCGAACTGACGATCATCAATTTCCACGGGATCGACGAGCCCGCCCGCGATCTGGAGCCGGGCGAAGCGCCGTTCTGGTTGAGCCGCGCGCAATTTTGCACCGCTCTCGATCGCGTCGCGATCCACCCCAGTCGCCGCCAGATAGGCATTACCTTTGACGATAGTAACAAATCCGATCTGACCATCGCCGTTCCCGAACTCCTAAAGCGTGGGCTAACGGCGAAATTCTTCATCCTTACCGGCCGGTTTGGCGCTGAGGGATCGTTGGATGAGTCTGACGTTAAGGAACTCTTTGTTGCCGGAATGGACATCGGCAGCCACGGTGTAGCCCATCGCGACCTCACATGCCTTGCCCCGGACGAACTAGGACAAGAACTGAGCCAGTCAAAGAGGGCACTGGAGCAATTGCGCCAAGGGACGATCAACGCGTTCTCAGTTCCCTTCGGCCGCTACAACGCCAGGGTGTTGACCGCTATCCGCATGGCCGGCTATCGGGTCATTTACACCAGCGACGGGGGCCGCTCGAATCCAGATCATTTCCTGCGCCCGCGCAGATCCTTACGAAATGACATGTCGATGCGCGATGTCGATCGAGTTCTGACCGACAGACTTAGCCTGGTACGACGTCTAAGGCGCACCGCCGCAGCGGCAGTCAAGCAACTGACGTAACGTCGCTCGTCGCTGATGCTTGGGGCGCCAGCTCGGCGAAAAGAGCATTGACGCGCCCTATACGTTGCTCCCAGAGACCCGTGTGCTTCACATGTCGATATGAGGCCTGGCCCATAGTGAGCCGCAGAGCTTTGTCCAACGTCAATCTTCGCAGTGCAACCGCAATGTCCTCCGCCAACGCAGCCGGGGAGTTGACCGATAGCCTGATGGCGCAACTTTCGTTCGTTGCGGCCCCGGGCCCGCCTCGATCGCAGACGATCAGCGGTAGGCTGTGCGCCATCGCCTCCAGCGCCACATTGCCACCGGGCTCGCGATAGCTGGGAAAAACGAAGATATCTGCTTCGTGGTAGAGCCGCTCCACCTCAGATCGCGGCTGACGGCCATGAAATGTAATGCGGTTGCCAATAGCGAGTTTACCGGCCAAGGCCTCACACGCCTGTCGGTCAGGTCCGTCTCCGACAATGTCGACGTGCAGAGGCAAATCCCGACATTGCGCCAGCGCCTGCACCAGGTCCCTGGCGCCCTTGCTCCGTATCATGCGCCCCACAAAGAGAGCACGTACCGGTCCGCTACGTCCGCTGCGATCCTTGGGTGCCGGCAAATCAATCAGCGCCGTCTCACTCATCACCTCGAAGCGGGCAAGGTCGAGGTTGCCTAGCTTATCCGCCACATAGGGCGCGATGCCGAGGACGCAGGAAGCCTGCTCGTAGGTGCGGCGCAGGAGCGGATCGTAGGCAAGCCGCCAACCATCGAGCCGTCTCAATTTGACGTACCAAGGGTCGGTATCCTGCGCGCCCAAAAACTCTGGAGGCGAGTCGAGACCGCCGCCGACCGGACCGACGACGACGTTAAGACCCAGGCCGATTGCAGGACACGGATAGCGCATGGCCACTGGCACCGGCTGGTGCACGACATCGAACCGTTCGCCCTGTGACAGAGCTTGGCGGATCCACCGGCGGGCGCGAACATAAAATGGCACATAACCCGGCGCGAGCATGCTGTTCAGTCGCTCGACCCTGCCGAGAAGTGGTGGCTCGGTCCATTCGACCACGCGAATACCGCTCAACTGCTCGCGCGCCGATTTCCGGCCACGTTTGCGATAGGTGAGAAGCGTCACTTCATGATGCTTAGCCAACCCCACAGCCCAGCGATGGGCCACCCAGGCCTCCCCCACGTCCGTACCGTCGCAAGTCGGGGCAATCAGTAGCACACGCATCGCTTCATCCCCTTCTTCGCACAGCCTCTAGTCGCGGGGACGAAGCGCGATGCAGATCCAGTCGATGGCGCCGCCCCACGACCCCCTCTTCAGGGCGTGCGGAAGTCCCAACATCAAGCATCCACATGCCGCTGCCCAATAGAAATAGGAACAGGACATAGGTGGAGTTCCAGAAATGCACAGTGCAGCCAGCGAGGACAAACGAGGTGATCGCAATAAGGTAAGCTGTCTTGTAGTCGGTCACTTCGCTGTCGCGTGTCTTGTTGAATCCGATGGAAAAAACCAACCAGACGACCGCTGCCAAGAACAGGAAGAGGGCCGGTAACCCGTGGCGTATTCCCGGCACCATCCAGAACATGTCGATGCTGGGCGGCATCCAGGTCGGACGGACCCACTCGCCAAAACCCGTCCCAAAAAGTGGGTGCTGGATTATCGAGCCCCAACCATAGTTCCAGATCAGGAGTCTGTAATAGGCCGTCCAGGGGTCGAAGGCGAACTGCGTCAGGAGTTGGGGGACCGGCTGGTTCGAAACGACTTCTAAGGTGATGTAAACGCTCAGCACGATGGCCCAGAGTATGCGCCAGCGAGCGCCAACGGCGCCAAGGACGAAGCCCCAAGTCAGTAAGGCCAGTTGGACGGCTATGGACAACAGCGGACCAGAGGACCACGACAGGCTCGCCGTGGCGACGACAATCAGGGTCATCAACCAGCGCCTCGCGATGGGTGCGTTCCGGCCCAGGACACCATGTGTGATGGCCACGATGCCACCACAGAAGACACCAAACAGGATTGGGTGATCGAAGGGTCCTTGGACCCGCATGAAACCGACCCGCAGTTCGGTGCCAACGGGAGACAGAGTGGGAAGGACGGTCCCGAAGAGATCGAGCATCACCTTGTGGCCGGTCACTGTCTCCACCAATGCAAACGGCAACATAGCGGCTACGACCAAGAACAGTATCCTAGCGGTGGCGCGGAAGTCCTCGGCTGAGCGCACGTAGCAGCGTCCAACGAGGTAGGCAGTGAAAGTCTCAGCAAAGAGCATGCCGCCCGACTCGATTGCCTCGATCCCGTGGACAACGGTCAAGGCGATGATGCACCAAATGCAATAGAGGAACAGAAGAAGGTCAGGCGCCCGGATCACGCCCGCCTTCCGGGAGGCCCACAGGACGATGCACGGAACGGCAAGAGCAAGGAGCACGATCCGGTGCATGGAGAGAGCGATCGGACCGACCGATATTTGCCAGGGAATCACGAGCGTGACGATGAGAAGAGTGGCAGGCCATGCAGGCAGTCGCGCATTCCCTTCGTCCGTCTTTTCGCCCCTTCGCCAGGATCTAGTCCCGGAGAAATCCCAGCGCCCTGCCGGGCCGGCGCTCAGCAATTTCGTGCTCATTCCGGCCCAGCCCTCGACCTCAAAATCTCTACGCGGATCAAGGTTTAAAGCTCGGTCATTTGCGGAACTATAGCTCTTTGGAGCAGACGCTGACCGATAGCTCTTTTGGTCAAAGAGCCTTTGGGCAAGTGCATGCTAGTCTTCCACATCTGTCCTAGAGAAAGCCGCGATGCTGGAAGCCAGAATCAACAGGGCGCGATTAATTGCGCGATCGGCTTTCGCGGACTTAAAGGCCAACGCAAACCGCTATCGGCGCCGCCGGCTTTCTTTGCCCCAGTACAGTCCGGCGCGGAACGGTGAACCCGAGATTTACTTCCTGACGCCCGACTACAACTCTCCATCCGGCGGCATCAGGGTCATCTACCGTCACGTCGATATTCTAAACGCTTCTGGCATTCCGGCAGCGGTTGTGCATCAGAAGCGCGGTTTCAGGTGCGACTGGTTCGAGAATTCAACACGCGTTCTCGATGTCGGACGGTGTCGCCTAGGAGAGAATGATCTGCTTGTCTTGCCCGAGACAGATGGGGATCTGTTCAATCGGCTTTCGCCGGGGGCTCGGCACGCCATATTCAACCAGAACGCCCACCTTACCTGGCTACGCGATCCGGGCTCTGTGTCGAAGCACTTGGTTGATAACCCATCTCTCGTTGGGATCGTGGCCGTATCGCAGCATAACGTGGATATGTTGTCCTATGCTTTTCCGGCGCTCGACATCCACCGGGTTCATCTTGGAATCGACGAGACACTGTTCTATGACGACGCGGCGCCAAGACCCCAGAAAATTACCTACATGCCTCGCCGGGGTGGCGACGATCTTCTCCAGGTCCTGCAGCTACTGAAAAGCCGGGGCGCGCTCGACGGTTGGGAGGTTGTGGCGCTCGACGGTCTGAAGCACGAGGAGGTCGCGTCGCATCTGCGCACCAGTCGCATCTTCCTGGCTTTCACCTATCAAGAAGGTTTCGGGCTTCCGGCGGCCGAAGCGATGGCCTGCGGCAACTTCGTTGTCGGCTATCACGGTCACGGCGGACGCGAGTTCTTCCGCGCCAATTTTAGTGCGGCCGTCGAGACAGGTGACGTCCTCGAATTTGCCCGGCATGTGGAGGCAGCGATCCTGTCAGATGCAGATGATAGCGCCTCGACAAGGAAACAAGGACGCCAGGCGGCCGAGTTCATCCGGGCGAATTACCGCCGTGACAAGGAAATCGAGGACGTAGTCCGGATTTACGGCGCGCTTCTACCAAGAAAAGTGGCATTGGCGGGGGTCGCATAGTGGTCTCTTTCCGCAAGATTCACCGCTCCCCTTCAGCCACCGCCACCGACACCGGCGCGTGGTGGGGGGCGGTCCGCTGTGCCCCGTTAAAGCAAGGCAGGCGGGTAAGCATCAGCACTACGGATGACCCTCTGACAGGCAGGATCCCAGAAGCTGCCGCGTTGGCAATGCGAGCGTGTTCCCCAATACTACGAGAAAAATCATCCACCGCGCAGCACTCAAGAGGAAGAGCATAATGGTTTCTGTCGATGTAGTCGTGCCCTGCTACAATTATGCACGCTATCTGCCGACCTGCGTTGGCTCCGTCCTCAGCCAGTCCGGTGTTGATGTACGTGTCCTGATCATAAACGACGCGTCTCCCGACAACACCCGCCAAGTGGCTGACGGTTTGGCGCAGTCAGACTCGCGCATTCGCGTCATCCACCACGAAACCAACAAGGGACATATCTTCACGTACAACGAAGGGCTGGAAGCGGCCACCGCCGACTACGTGGTGCTGCTCTCCGCTGATGACATCCTAACCCCAGGCGCGCTTAACCGGGCGACCCAGCTGATGGAGGCCAATCCGTCGGTGGGCCTCGTTTATGGCCACCCCAGAACATTTCAGGGCGACACAGTTCCCGCGCCCAGAACGGGTAAAGCCACCTGGACCGTCTGGAAAGGTGATGATTGGCTGGGCCTGATGTGCCGAAGCGGCAAAAACTTCATCATTTGTCCGGAAGTTGTCATGCGCACCAGTGTGCAGCACCAAATCGGGGGTTACAGTTCGGCTCTGCCCTACTCCGCCGACATGGAGATGTGGATGCGCGCGGCGAAAGTATCCGATATCGGCCGCGTCAACGGAACGGACCAAGCCTATTATCGGGTTCATTCCCTAAGCATGCAGCGCAGTGTCGCGGGTATGTTCTTCGATCTCAAAATAAGGCTCCTGGCCTATGAAGCAGTGCTCAAGGAAGACCTTACCGCCACTGCCAAGCGCCTCTTGGAACAGGCCCGTCAAAGTATCGCGCGAACAGCATTGAGCCATGCCACATCGTCCATTCGCTGCGACGAACCGCTTGATGCCGATGTATCCGAGTATGTGGATTTCGCTGTAGCGGCCTATCCCGACATAGCCCACTCGAGGCAATGGCGCCTTCTGCAACGTATTCGATCCGCCAGACCGCACCCCATAGCCATCACTGTTGCACGGACAGTACGGAGAGTTCGCAACAGCCTTCAGTATCGCCACTGGCGCTGGAGGGGTACAGAGTGGTAGCGGCCACTGCCCAAGAAGGCGCCAGGTAGTCTCAAACAGCTGGACTGACGCCCATTGAGCTCAACAGCGACCGGATGGGTTTCGGCAGCGCTCCGGCAGGCACGAGGCGCAGGAGCGCGAAGAGCGAGAATAGGCCGGTGGCGCAGGTCATCGCGAGGCCCAGAAGGGTTGCCCACCAGAACGGCAAATAGATAAATCCGACGAAAGCCAGTGCGCAGCAAAGCCCGAAGAAGGCCATTAGCCCCACATTTTCGGCGGAGAGCCGATAGCCGCAGCTGCGCCTGACGATGACATAGACCAGCACGCCGTGGCAGAGGTAGAGGCACAGGAAGGCAACCCCTGCCCCATCCACGCCAACGACCGGCACGAGCGCAGCTGCCAGTCCGACATGCACCACGGTCGCGACGACCTCGGTGGTGATGAACAGCTTCTGCCAGCCCTTGGCGACGATGATATAACCCATCGGCCAGGTTATGACCCTCAGCATCATCCCTAGGGACAGCCAACGCAGCAGGCTGGCGGCGGGACTGAATTCGGGGGAATAGAAGACGGTAACCAGAAGATACGAGAAGGTGATGGTCGCAGTCACGCCCGGGGCGGCCAACAGGAGGCTGACTTGCGTCTGTTCGCCAACCAGGCGAGTGACAGCGATATTGTCCCCCACGACGGCGGTCAGACGCGGGTAAAAATCGGTGCCCATCGACTGCAAGACGACCCCAACATAGAGGCCCGCAATGGCCCAGGCAGCCTGGTAGAAGCCGGCGGCCTCGATGCCGGCGTCCTGCTGCACCAACAGGCGAATAGCGTAAGCCGCACCCATGGTGAGAAACCCGCTTATCGTGAAGGCGACGCCCAGCCGGATCAACTCGCCGACCTCGCCGGGGACACTTCGGACAGGTCCTTCGGAAACCGCAGCGCGGCTGCTGTACCAACGCGCAGTGGCCCACCCGGCCAGTGCCGTGAGCACCAGCAGCGGCACGATAGCCGCCTCGCGCCACACAAACACTATTGGAATGGCTATCAGCACGCCGGCGATGGAGGTGACGATATTGAGCTTGGCAAGATCGAGAATTCGCCTCGTGCCCTGCAGCAAGGCGGTTTCCCCGCCAGTCAGAATGCGCAGGAGGACGACCAAACCCAGCACCGCGAGCGCCGTCGCATATTCGGCACCACCAAAGGTAAAGACCGCCAAAGGCACTGACAGTGCTGCAAGCGCGAGACCGCCGAAGAGTCCGAGGACGAGCGACGTTCGCTGCACAGTCCTTACTGTCGCGGCCATCTGCCCGCGGTCATTGCTGCCTTCGGTCCGGGCGATCTGGCGGACGCCTGACTGACTTACGCCCAACCCGGCAAGGGCGACGACGACATCGACAACGGACGACAGTAGCGCCACCGTGCCAACACCGGTGGGACCAAGCAGTATCGCCAGGGTCTTCATCCTGATCAGCGAGAAGAACATCGCGATAACGGAAGATGCCCCGATCAGGGCCGTGGAATGGAGAATGTCCCGGTAGCTGGATGTTCTCGGTTCTGGGACGGCCCGCCCATCAGACATTGGCATTTCCTTGAGCTGGGACGCGGCAAACCGGCCTCCGCTTCAGGCTAATCGAGAATGCGTGACGTGCCGATAGCTCCAATGGGCAGCATCAATCTCTGCTCCAGTTGGGGAAGAATACCTCCAGCTTCCGTCGGCCAGAAGGCCGGCGTCACTGGGGATAGAAGATGTCTTCGCATGAAGAGTTTACGACGCTGGAGAGGCCGTCATCGCGGCCGACCACGCTGCCGCTTGCGGCACCCACGTTTTACCCGGTCGTCAAGCGCAGCTACGACATTTTGGGGGCTTTGTTTCTGGGCATCTTGATGCTGCCCTTCCTGTTAGTTGCCGCGGTACTTGTGCGCTTCGATGGTGGCCCTGCTCTTTACTACCAGGAGCGGGTTGGGCGTGGCGGACGGATCTTCCGGTTCTGGAAATTGCGGACGATGGTGCTCGACGCCGACGAGGCTCTGGTGCGCTATCTGGAGCGCGATCCGCAGGCGAAGGCTGAGTGGGATCGTACGCAAAAACTGCGCCGCGATCCGCGCGTCACCTGGATCGGTCGTTTCCTGCGCAAGCATTCAATCGATGAGCTGCCGCAATTGTGGAACGTTCTGACTGGCGACATGAGCCTCGTCGGCCCGCGGCCAATTCTCGTCAACCAGCGGAGCCTCTATCCGGGCACGCTCTATGGGGGGCTCAGGCCAGGTATTACCGGACTATGGCAGGTGACTGACCGTCACCTATCGGCCTTCTCCGACAGGGCGCACCTCGATCGCATCTATGCCGAACAGGTATCCCTGCGGACAGACATCACGATCATGCTGCGCACTCTGCGCCCGCTGGTCGTCGGCACCGGCTGCTAGGCTGGCAAAGAGGCGTAATAGAACGATCGACGTCGCCCCGGCCAGCCGGAGCGACGTCGATATCGCTATGTAGATTGCATGTGTAGAAGGCCAGGGGCGAGGTCAGCAGACGTGCCGTCTAGCCCCCAATCGTCAGGGTTTGGCTTGCGCCAGATCACCCACGGATGCCTCAGCGGTGGGCGTTACTTGCGTCACCACCTTGAGAACGTCTCCGGGGAGAAGTGCAGTGGTCTCATCGGCAGATATTTCCGCGTGGCCCTGCGACTGCCGGACGATGGAATAGTGCAGCCCGGAGGACTGACCCGCCGTGATCACCGGTCCGGTGTCGATATCGAGCAGCAGGCGCTGGGACGTCGATTGCTGAAGCAGCATCTGGTCGATTTTGGTTTGTTCATCCTGGATGGCCACCGCGGCCTGCGTATGGCCGGAATCTTCGAGCTGCGCAGCTTCTCGCTGGGCTTGGCTCAACGCTTGCTGAGCGCGCAGGACGGCGGTGGTTTGAGTCAGCTGTTCAAACCGCAAATCTGCAATCTGCCGCTCGAGTTCAGAACGCCGGGAGGCTGTTGCCAGTCCCTTCTCGACCAGTGACTGGACGCCAGACAGTTCTTCCGAATTGGTGGCGATGATCTTGTCGACGTCGGTCAAGCGAGCGCTGAGCGTCTCGATTTCCTTATTGAGCAGAACGACCAAGTCATCCAGCGCTTCCGTTTGCCGGGCCACCTCTCGTTTGCGGGCGAGGAAGATCGTCTCCTCGTCTCTCATGGCGCTTTGGGCCAGAGCGGTGTTGGGATGTCCCGTCACTTCGGCGGAAAAAGTAATGGCCTCGGCGCCTTCGACTTCGGCCGCCAGACGCGCAATGCGGGCTCTGCTGCGTAGCAAGCTATCGTCGATCGTGCGCAACTCGGAAACGAGCCGGAGCCGCTCGGTAGAGGTACTTTGCATCTCTTCGTGGCGTTCGCCGCCGCCGAGAGCGAAGGCCTGGAGTACGGTCATACCCTGACGGAATTCGAATGCCCCGGGCGCAGAGACGTCGCCGACAACATAGACGGGCGGATAGGACAGAATTTCGATGGACGTCTCGGGGGCGTTGACCAGTCCAAGATGTTGCTTGAGCGCCGTCCCCACCTCGAGCGCAATCTGATCGCTGTTTTTATCGCGTGTGGATATCTGACCGATCACCGGCAGAGGCATGGTGCCTTCGCCTGACACCGTGAAGTCCCCGCTGAAAGCATCCCAGCGTTCGTAGACGCCCTTCATGGGAACCCACTGGATCACAGTCAGCCTGATCTTGGTCTGCGGCCACAGCTCCGCCGACTGGGCGGACGTCGCATGGCAGAGGGACGCCAGCGAAACCGCTGCAAGCATTGCGTTCCTAAGAGCACGAGACCAGCGTTTCGCCGCGGGAAAATTTGAAGACCGCTCAATGGACATGATTGTAACTAGCTCCAACCGCAGCAGAACTAGATCACAGCCACCCCCAGCACATAACTAGCCCATGCTGGCTATGTTCGCTTGCACCCCAGCACGCTTGTATCGAGAGGGGTTGAGGTGTCGTCCATCCGGTCGAACCTCGGTCGAGGGTAGTTTCATGACGCATGATGACCTGCGCTTCTATTCCTATGTGTTCGTCAAGCGGCTGCCGCTGATGACGGCGATCGCCGCCGTGATCGGCGTCGGCGGCCTCGCTTACATGCTGTCTCTGTCGCCAGTCTACGAGGCAACCGGGACCATATTGGTGAAATCGCCGGACATCTCGGCAACGCTGGCGCCATCAACGGAATCTATCGGACCGCTGGCTCGACTCCAGGTGATGCAGCAGGAATTGCTGACCTATGACGCGCTCCTGGCTCTCGCGCAGCGGCACAATCTCTATCCCGCAACGGGTGACGCGGTCATTTCTTCCGACAGCATCGTCGACGATCTGCGTGAGCGGATCGCCCTGAGCCCTGTCCTCTTCGGTGGCAACGAAAATGCCCTGGGGTTCTCGGTAACTTTTCATGACACCCAGCCCCAGGTTGCCGCCAGAGTGGCGAATGATCTGGTCCAGACAATTCTTGATCGCGACCTGGGTGGGCGCGCCACACGTGCGACGGAGACGGTCTCCTTCTTTCAGGATGAGGTCGCGCAACGCGGTAAGAACCTCGCCGAGATCGAGGGCCGGGTGCAGGCCTACAAGACGGCGCATTTGCAGGCCCTACCCGATACCCTCGAGTTTCGGCGGCTGCTGCAGATGAACCTGCGCGATCGTCTTCTAGTCTTGGAACAGGAGCAAAGTTCGCTGCAGAGCCGGCGCGCGAACTATCTCCAGTTCTATCGCGGCACCGATCCGCTCTCTTCGAACCTGCCGCCCGAACAGCGCCAACTTCAGGAGCTCAAGCAGGCTCTCGCCAACCAGCGCATGCTGTTCTCCGAGGACAGCCTGGCGATCCAGTCGTTGAAGTCACAGATTGCCGCGGCGGAGGCAAAGCTGGGGGCCATGCCCATCGACGGTCTTGATGTCGAGGATACGTCGACACGGGATATGCAGCTGGCAGAGATGGATGCCCGGCTCGAAGCCATTGCCCGGGAACGCGAAAGCCTCCTCGCCAACGACGCCGAGTTGACCAGCTCGATCGCAGCAACGCCCGCGAATGAAGCGGCGCTCAGCGCGCTGGAACGCGAATACGACGACACCAAAACCCTATACACCGCCGCCGCAGCCCGTCTGGCCGATGCATCGACAAGTGAGCAGATCGAGAGCGGGCTCAAGGGCGAGCGACTCGTCCTCATGGAGGCGGCAAGAGCGCCTGAAAAGCCCAGCGGGCCTAAGCGCCTGCCCCTGGCTTTGGGCATCGCGGCGGCAGCTCTCGGCGCGGCCTTCGGTACCACCTTTCTGCTCGAACTGTTCAATCGCAAAGTCCAGCGCGCAGCGGATGTAGAAAAGGCACTCGGCATCGAGGTGCTTGCCAGCATTCCCAGCATTCCCGTCCGCCCACCCATTCGCTTCAAGCTACCGAGCTTGCCACTTCATTGGACAGGGACTGTCCGCCCATGACCCGTCGTACGCCGAGTTCAACAACGCCAAACCAGCCGACGCCGCCAGCCCCAGAGGTCACGGCGCCAGCCGCAACGGTCAGGACCACACTGCCGCCGCCGTCCGCCCTTGCGCCCTCCGCCCACATGATGAAAGAGCGCTGGAACGAACTGCCCGAAATCAAGATGAACAATTGGCGCCTGGCCGGGCACCGTATTGTGGCCGCCACGCGCGCCCATGACACTCATCTCGAGATTGACTTTCTGCGCACCAAACTGATGGCGATGATCCGCGAAAACGGCTGGTCAACGCTCGGGATTACCTCGCCACGCGGCGGATCGGGCAAGACCACTCTCGCGCTCAATCTGGCTTTCAGCTTCGCTTGGCAGGCCAACTTCAAGGTGGGGCTGCTCGATCTCGATCTGCGCCGGCCCAAGATTTCAAAGGTGCTGCACTGCGAGCAGTCTCACGATATCGAGGGATTCCTGCGCGGCTACCGTTCAATGCCGCAGAGCCTGGTTCGACATCGGAACAATCTCGTAATCGCCACAAATGCCGTTCCGGTTCCCGAAGCGGCAGAACTGCTGATGGAATGCGTTCCGGGCAAGGCCATTTCCCGGATGCGCGAGATGCTCGGTCTTGACCTGCTTCTCTATGATCTCTCCCCCATGCTGGCGAGCGATGATGCACTGGCCGTGCTGCCGGGCGTGGATGCCATGCTTTTGGTTGCGGCCGCCGGCGAAACCACGATGAGCGAACTCGACATCTGCGAACGCGAGCTCTCGCGACCCGGCAAGCTCGCCGGCATTGTGCTGAACAAATGCGGCTTCCTGCCGGAACGGTTCGGCTACTGATGCGCACCCACAAAAGGGAGACTGGGACATGAAAGGCATTATCCTGGCGGGCGGCAACGGCACGCGGCTCTATCCGCTGACCCTTGCCGTCTCCAAGCAGATCCTGCCCATCTACGACAAGCCCATGCTCTACTATCCGCTGAGCGTCCTGATGCGTGCGGGTATCCGGGAAATCCTCGTGATCTCCACGCCACGCGACCTGCCGGCGTTCCGTGCCCTCTTGGGAAGCGGCGAGCAATTCGGGGTGTCCTTCTCCTATGCCGAACAGGCTGAACCCAAGGGCCTGGCTCAAGCCTTCATCATCGGCAAGTCATTCATCGGCAATGACAGCGTCGCCATGGTTCTGGGCGACAATATCTTCTTCGGCGAAGGTCTGGCCGAACTCACCCAGACCGCAGCAGCCCAGACGGAAGGGGCGGCCGTTTTCGCCTATCGAGTGGAAGACCCGGAACGCTATGGCGTGGTGACGTTCGATCCCTGCAACGGCAAGGCGATCTCCATCGAAGAAAAGCCCAAGGTTCCGCAGTCCGATTGGGCCGTCACGGGGCTTTATTTCTACGACAATGACGTGGTCGACATCGCGGCCGCTATCCAGCCTTCGGCTCGCGGCGAGCTTGAGATCACCGACGTCAACAATGCCTACCTGCGGCGGGGAGCCCTCAAGGTCTACCAGCTCGGTCGCGGCTATGCCTGGCTGGATACGGGCACCACGGAAAGCCTCCACGACGCAGCCTCATTCGTTCGCACGGTCGAACGGCGACAGGGCGTCCAGATCGCCTGTCCAGAAGAAATCGGCCTCGAAATGGGTTGGGTGCAGCCGGACGCGCTGCTGTCCCAGGCCGATCAACTCGGCAGCACCGAATATGCCTCATACCTGCGCCGTCGAGTGGCAGAAATCACCTCCACCGGCGCGCTTCGGCTGCAATATTGAGGGGAGCCAGCATGAAATACCTCATTACCGGCGGCGCAGGCTTTATCGGTTCTGCCCTGTCCCGCTTGCTCGCGGAAAACCCGGAAAATCGGGTCGTCGTGCTCGACAAACTCACTTATGCAGGATCGATGGGAAGCCTTCGATCGCTCAAGGGCAAATCCAATTTTCGTTTCGTGTGCGGCGACATTCGGGACCGTAGCCTGGTCAGCAGCCTGCTGGCCGACGAAGAAATCACCACCATCATCCACCTTGCGGCCGAGAGCCACGTAGACCGCTCCATCGACAGCCCGGCGTTGGTGATGGATACGAACGTGATGGGCACGCTCGTCTTGCTGGAGGCCGCCTTGGCCCACTGGCGTTCATTTTCAACAGCGGCCCGGGGGAACTTCCGTTTCCACCATGTATCCACCGATGAAGTCTTCGGTGACCTCGGCCCGGCAGATCCTTGCTTCACCGAGCAGTCTCCATACGCCCCCTCCTCGCCCTATGCGGCCTCCAAGGCCGCAGCCGATCACCTCGTACGCGCCTGGCACCGCACCTATGGCCTGCCGGTCGTCCTGACCAACTGCTCCAACAACCACGGCCCATTCCAGTTTCCCGAAAAGCTGATCCCCCTCACCATTCTCAACGCCCTGCAAGGGGTCAGCATTCCGATCTATGGCACTGGCGGGAATGTGCGGGACTGGCTGCATGTGGAGGATCACGCGCGGGCCTTGGCGCTGGTCGCCCGCAGCGGCCGCATCGGCGCAAGTTACAACATTGGCGGCGAAGCAGAGTGTTCCAATCTCACTCTGGTAGAGAGCATCTGCGACACGCTCGATCGCAAGAAGCCCGATCCGTCGGGCCGTTCGTATCGAAATCTGATCACGTTCGTCACCGATCGACCGGGCCACGACCGTCGCTATGGTCTCGACATCAGCAATATCAGGACCGAGCTCGGCTGGACGCCAACTTACACGTTGAACGCCGGCATCGAGAACACCATCGACTGGTATCTCCAGAACAGCTGGTGGTGGCAACCGATCCGTGATGAGCGCTACGGGGGCGAACGCCTGGGGCTCGAGCAGACCCGCCCGGGCACCGCAAAGGATCATCCCTCGCTCTCCGCCAAGGCAACTATTCTTCCCGAAATGCAAATGTGATCGGGACGGTAACTAGAACTTGATATAGTCAAGCTCACTGTCTGCGCTACCAAAACGTGCTGCTAACTTCATCGTGGCACAATAAATGGAAGCGTAACCGGGTGTGTTTGCAGGTACGACTATGAGGCAGCTAAGATCGACAGCTCTGGTTGCGGACAGCCAGGAACTCTTTGGTCATTCCCTTGCCACCGTGCTTGAGCAACGCGTAGGTTTCGCCAAAGTGCTGACGACCACCCACTTCGTCGAAGCAATGCGCCACCTTTTGAGCAGTTCAGCAATATCTCTGGCCATCTTTGACTTGCAGTTGCCCGACATGGACAGCTTTTCAAGCGTCAGCAATCTGCGGCTGTCACATCCCGATTTGCGCATCGTTATCAGCGGCGGATCACATCACCGCGATGATATTCTGCGTGCCCTGTCGGTAGGTGCACATGGATATATTCCGCGCTCGCTATCCATGTTCGAAACAATACAGGCACTCGCAAGTATTACCGCCGGACAGATTTATGTCCCCCCCACTGTGTCAGATTTGCTCGAAGATAAGCTTTTTGATCAGACGGTTAATTCTACAGGAACACCTGTTCCTCCCCCATCTGCGGTCGAACAGCTTACGGCCCGGCAGTACGAAGTCATGATGTTGATCGCCGAAGGACGCAGCAACAAAGGCATAGCTCAAAAGCTGCATCTATCTGAAGGAACAGTGAAAACTCACGTCAACGCGCTTTTCAGAACGCTCAACGTTCATGATCGGACTGCTGTCGCGACCATCGCCGCTACACTGCAAAATCGGGCCTAGCCAATCGGCGCATTATACCCGGCCTACACCTAAACCCTTGGATTGACCGAAGGTATAATCCACCGCCGATATTGGCACCGCGAGCTAGATATGCTCCTATTTACGAAGTATTAACCTTTGTACTCGGGCAGGCCCCAAAATACTTTGGAGCCTGCAATTCTTGGGGGCGAACATCATGCGGGCCCAGCCCGAATTTTGTATCGCGGTCGTCGACGCCCTTGAAATGCGTCGCGCCGGTATCGTTGCTTTGCTCAAACCATGGGCTACGCCGCTCAACGCTTCAGTGATTTCACTGGGTCCGGACGGCTTCGCCTCTGGCCGACATAATATTTATCAGCCGATATTCGTGGTGTTCAGCGTTGGTGGACTGTCTTTAAAGTCCAAGCAATTTCAGGATTGGGCTGAAGCCATGCACACCGTGCTTCCCCATGTCCCTTGTCTCGTCCTCTCCGATCGCACGGAGCCCGAGGAGGCCGTCGCAGCGGCGCGGATGGGCCTTAACGCGTTCATCTCGACCAGCGTTGATCCACAGGTCGCCCTGCAAGCCTTCACGCTGGTGCTCAACGGCGGCACCTATTTCCCACGCGACGCTCTCTTGCGAGCCTGGGAACCACAACAGGAAGCGCCGGAGGAAGCGGAAGAAGTTGATGGATTGACGCCCCGGCAATCCCAAGTGCTGCAACGCCTGCGCCTTGGCAGTTCCAACAAGCGAATTGCCCGTGACCTTTCCGTACAGGAGTCGACGGTCAAGGTGCATGTGCGAGAGATCATGCGCAAACTCGGCGCCCGCAACCGCACCGAGGCGGCGTTATTTGCCGGGCGGCGGGGCGCCATTCGAGCACCTGTCGTTGCCGTGTCCGACAACGCTCCCCTTTCATCTAGACACGAACTTCCGATCTTTACGTCCGCACGAACCAGCGCTCCGCGTGGCCGCTATGGCACTTTCGAGAATAAATGAATTAAGTAGTAACTAGCTGCATTTGGCGAAATCACTGCAGAAATCAATCCGGACAGCCGCATCTACTACCAGACATCAACGAGAAGGCTGCCGAGAGCTCGGGGAGGCATCGATCGGTATGTAGCATCTTCTCTCCGGTCGCCCGCCAGACGCCTGAGGACACATCTAGCCTATACTAATCGCTGGGGCGACCTGCGGAAGCTCAGGGCTACTCAAGCAACTGCCCTCTTTATATTCCCACGGCACAACACTGGGCGCCCATGACTGACCCTGCATTCGTCTCTACCGGCACCAAATGAACACCGCGGCACCTGAATTCCGAGCCGAACAGGTAAAGCGATCGTCTGTTCCCCGCAGGTTTAGGCATATCCTGGCACTGGATGATTTCGAGCCGGCTGCCCGTGCTTTTCTACCACGTCCGATCTATGGCTACATCGCTGGCGCCTGTGAAAACGGCCAGTCCTTAAGTGGCAACCGACAGGCCTTTGCGGAGCTGTCGTTCGTCCCCAAAATCTTGCGCGACGTGTCGAACCGATCACTAGCGCGATCGCTGTTCGGTGTGAATTATGGCGCACCCTTCGGTATCGCCCCCATGGGTCTGAGCGCTCTCGCCGCCCTAGACGGCGATATTGTTCTGGCACGGGCTGCACTTCAAACCGGCGTTCCCGCCATCTTGAGTGCCACGTCTCTCACTCCGCTTGAACGCGTTGCACGGGAAGGCAGCACCCGCTGGTTTCAGGCCTATTTACCGGGCGAGCACGAACGTATCGACGCCATGGTGGATCGAGTGCAGGCAGCAGGCTTTGATACGCTTGTATTAACGGTTGACGTGCCAGTTGCTGGCAATCGGGAGAACAATGTCCGCAATGGCTTCGACGCGCCGCTGCGCCCTTCACTCAATCTGGCATGGCAAGGAGTTACCCACCCGCGCTGGCTGCTCGGTACCGCCCTCCGTACGTTGGCGCAGCGCGGCATGCCGCATTTCGAGAACATGGATGCCGATCGCGGGCCACCAATCCTGTCGCGGAACCTAACTCGAGCTTTGGGTTTGCGCGACCGGCTCAACTGGAACCATCTGCAGCGCATCCGCGCACGATGGTCGGGCAAACTGGTGCTCAAGGGCATCCTGGCCGCCAGCGATGCCTGCTTGGCGCAAGAACATGGAGTGGACGGCATCATCGTCTCCAACCACGGCGGGCGCCAACTCGACGGAGCGATCTCGCCGATCAAGGTACTCCCTGAGATTGTGGCAGCGGTCGATGGCATGCCGGTGATGCTCGACAGCGGCATACGGCGCGGCACCGACGTCATCAAAGCCCTGGCCTTGGGCGCCAGTTTCGTATTCATCGGCCGCCCCTTCCTCTTCGCCGCCGCACGTTTTGGGGAAACAGGTGTGGTGCACGCCATCGACCTGCTGAAAAGCGAAATCAGCCGCGACATGGCGCTCATCGGGGTGGATAATCTCGATCAGCTGGAGCCGAGTATTCTACGATAAGATGCCTTTCTGGCGAGCATCTTCCAGCAGAACCGTGCGTAGGAAAGGCTCTAAGTCCTAATTATCAATAGCCGCCTGGATTTCCGTTTAGTTACAGAGTCGAACAAAGGGCCTAAGGCGCCCGCCGAAGAGCGGGACGCTAACTTCCCAGAAACCGGTACCTTTCGATTTTAAGAACTAGTCGCGATTCCGCGAATAAACGGGTCGATCGCGCTCTTTTGCAGCGAAAGAATTGGTCGCCAGAATGTGCTGCGCGATTTCAATGGGTTAGCGCATTCTGGGACGAGCGCGCTTTTTGGTGACGCGGGGCAATTTTTCTACCTCGCGCCACCGCTCTGCTAGTGAATGGTGCTCGGAGGGTCGATGCTATCGCCAGACCTACGGCAACTAGGCTTCAGGGTTCTCCACAACTCGCTGATGTCGTCTGGGATGTCATCGTCGTACCCCAGTACATACTCCTGCAGCGCAAGGTCGACCGCGTCACGAAAGTGCACCTTGGGGACTTCCACGTCTATCTCAAGCAAAAGGTCGCGATTGGGATCATTGACTACCTCTTCAAAGTGCCGTTTCCCAGGCAGCCACTTGGGCGGCTCCTCTCCGGTATCCCGAGGGATACTTCTGTCCTGCAGATGCAGGCCAACGTTGGGCGTCACAGCGACGGACAAGAC
>NZ_JBEVLL010000333.1:0-12861 GCF_040509215.1 Devosia sp. | reverse complement strand
TTGCCGTCGGTCGCGCCGAGATCAGCGCCACGGCGGTCGATCTTTTCGGCGTGCCCGCGCTCAATGGCACGGTCACGGCCAGCAACGTTGTCGCTGCTGGTACCACGGTCAACACACTCAATGCGCGCGCCAGCCAGAGCGGCGATACGACGAGCTTTGATGCGCAGGCTGCTCTCAGCACCGGCACCAAGGTCGATGTTGCCGGTGGCCTCGCGCCCGTCGAAGGCGGCTATCGCGTCTCGCTCGATCGCGCCAATCTCGCCCAGGGCAGCATCGCCGCGCGCCTTGCCAATCCCACCACCCTGCTGGTGCAGGGCAATAGCGTGGCGCTCGATGCACTGCGCTTCGATGTCGGCTCGGGCAGCATCACCGCGTCGGGCACGGCTGGCGAAACGCTGGCGCTCAACGTCAATATTTCGGCGCTGCCGCTCTCCATCGCCAATACCATCGTGCCCAGCCTCGGCCTTGCCGGCACGCTCGATGGGACGGCGGTCGTTTCGGGTTCGGCCTCCAATCCACAGGTGCGCTTCGATGCGCGCGGCAGCGGCATCAATGCCGCCGCCATCCAGTCCTTCGGCATTGCGCCGATCAGCGCCACGCTGGCCGGTTCCTATTCCGGCAACAGCGTCGCCATCGATCGACTGGTTGCCAATGGCTCCGGTGGTCTCAATGTCACCGGTTCGGGCCGCGTGC
This sequence comes from Devosia sp., assembly GCF_040509215.1. Taxonomy (GTDB): domain Bacteria; phylum Pseudomonadota; class Alphaproteobacteria; order Rhizobiales; family Devosiaceae; genus Devosia. Next base: position 12,168 of record NZ_JBEVLL010000333.1, on the reverse strand, counting down.
CGCTCTCTGGTGGTGGCCTCGCCGTCACCCTCAATGGTTCGGCGCCGCTGGCGCTTGCCAATCGCTTCCTCGTTGATCGTGGCGGCCAGCTTTCCGGTACGGCCAATTTCAATGCCGATGTGTCCGGCAGCATCGCTGCGCCGCAGTTTGGCGGCTCGGTCTCGCTCAATGGCGCCGGCTATGTCGATCCCGAACTCAACCTGCGCCTCACTGACATCACCGGGCGGGCTACTCTTGCCGGCACCTCGGCGCGCATCGAAAGCCTCACGGCCAATCTGGCAACCGGCGGCAGCGTTTCTGCCTCGGGCACGGTCGGCCTTTCTGGCCAGTTCCCGGCCGATCTGCGCGTGGCGCTCAATTCCGCGCGCTATTCGGACGGCGAAATCTTCCTTGCCACGGTTTCGGGTGGCCTGACGCTGACCGGCAATCTCACGGGCACGCCACTGCTTGCCGGCACGGTCAATATCGAGAACGCCAATATCACCGTGCCGGAAGGCTTTGGCGGCGGCACGCCGCTGATCGATGTCACCCATATCGCAACGCCACCTGCCGTCGCCCAGACGCTGCAGCGCGCGCGTATCGACGCGGCCGGTGCGCCTGTGCCGCAGACCCGTTCGTCGGGCCTGCTGCTCGATGTTACCGTCAACGCGCCCAACCAGATCTTTATTCGCGGCCGTGGCCTCGATGCCGAGGTCGGTGGTTCGGTGCGCCTTGCCGGGCCGCTCAACAACATCCAGCCGGTTGGCAGCTTCTCGCTGGAGCGTGGCCGCTTGTCTGTGCTCGGCCAGCGCCTCGACTTTGAAACCGGCACGGTAACGCTGCTGGGCGATCTCGACCCGCAGCTCTATTTCGTGGCCCGGACCGAGGGCGACGGCATCACGGTGCTGGTCACCATTTCCGGCCGTGCTTCGGCGCCGGACGTGGCCTTCACCTCAAACCCGAGCCTGCCGCAGGATGAAGTGCTGAGCCGCCTGATCTTCAAGCGCTCCATGGGCGAACTGACGCCGCTGCAACTGGCCCAGCTCGCCGGCGCGGCCGCAGAGCTCGTCGGTGGTGGTGGCGGGGGCCTTGTCGATGGTCTGCGCGGTGCTGCCGGTCTTGCCGATCTGGACGTCGTCACCGACGATCAGGGCAATGTCGGGGTGCAGGCGGGCACGTATCTCCAGGACAATATCTATCTGGGTGTCACCGCGGGGGCCAATGGCCAGTCCAAGGTGACGATCAATCTCGATGTGACCAATGAACTGGTGGTGCGCGGCACCGCAGGACAGAACGGGGATTCCAGCCTCGGCGTGTTCTACGAACAGGACTACTGATGAGCTTTTGGGACGATCGCTACAGCCGTGACGAGTATGTGTTCGGCGAGGCGCCCAACGCTTTTCTCGCCGCGCAGTCCCATCTGCTGCCCAAGGCCGGCAGGGCTCTCGCCATTGCCGATGGCGAGGGACGGAACGGCGTCTGGCTCGCCGAGCAGGGGCTGGATGTCCTCTCGATCGATGCCTCCCCGGTCGGGCTCGACAAGGCGAAGAAGCTTGCCGCCAAGCGCGAGGTCAAGCTCGCCACGAAGTTGCTCGATATTTCGGATTATGACTGGCCGACGGAACGCTTCGATGTGGTGGCCGGCATCTTCTTCCAATTCGCCGGGCCGGAACTGCGCGACACGATCTTTGCGGGCATGGTCGAAACGCTCAAGCCCGGTGGGTTGCTGATCCTCCAGGGCTACGGTCCGCGGCAGCTTGAGTACAAGACCGGCGGTCCGGGTATTCTCGAAAACCTCTACACCGAGACGCTGTTGGCCGAGAAATTTGAGGCGCTGGAGATTTTGCATCTCGGCGACGAAGACAGGGAATTGGCCGAGGGGCTGACCCATGTCGGCAAGTCGCATGTGGTGGACTTGGTGGGACGAAAGGCGGGTTGAGCGAGCGACCCTGCTGGCGTTTCCGGCTCATCGCTTTTGCATCAAATTAGATACAATCCCGCTATTGTTAGGTAGCGCGCCGGGCGCAGGCTGCTCCTCACAAATAAAGGGGTGCCCAAATGAGTGAAGATTGCAGCCACGGCCATAATAGTACTTCCGAAGAATCCTACTTCTACAAAGAAACGCTGCGTCTGATCGAGAATTTGCGCATGCGCCTTGCGTCACCGACTTCCGCGGTCAACGACCAGCAGCGTGCCGCACCAAGAATTTCGCCAATCGCCGCCTGAGCGAACGCAAGGTTTTTCAGTGAATTTATCGCAGCCATTTTAGCACCCCGGGTCCAAGGCCCGGGGTGTTTCTCATCATATCAGTGAGAATGGCGTCGACAGAAGTCTACTTCAGCGCCGCAACAACCAGCGCCTTCAGTCCTACTTCCGGACCCGGCGTGAACACCAGATCTTCCCGCCCGAAATAAGACTTCTGGTTGGTCGCCGACCAATCATTGGTTACGAGGCGATAGACGTCCTTGGTCGGCAGGCCCGTCGGGGCGGCGTAGAGGAAGTCGCCGGTGCGCTGTTCGAGCGTCTGGGCTTCGTCCTGGTTCACCACGGCGAGGATTTCGGCGAGTGTTGCAGCATTGACCTCGGCAACCATCAGCTTGCCGTCGAAGCGCACGACGGAATCAAAAGCGTATTTGCTGACTTCGCCCAGCGGCAGGCCATTGCCCAAAGTGGTGTGGCCGATAAAGCCGATATCGCCTTCGCCGGCTGCTGCCATGCTTTCGGCAACGAAGCGGCCGGTTTCGGCAAGGCTCATGGCGGCGGGGCTGGTGCCGATGGCGGCCAGTTCTTCTGCGGTGAGGTGCTCGGCGAGGGTTTCGCTGATCAGGGTGGCGAGGGCTTCGTTGGCCGCGACATCGTCGCGAACGCGCGACTGCTCGACCGACATCGACTTGTCGGCAGCGACGGTGACCACCGTATAGGTGCTGCTCCACGAGCCGGTGTGGACATAGCGCGTCTTGCCTTCGTCATGGGTGAAGGTCAGGTGGTCGTGGCCACCGACGATCAGCGTGCCATCGGCGAGGAGCGGCAGGATGGCGCGGTCGGCAACGACGCCGGCATGGCTGAGAACGACGGGCAGGACATCGCCTTCGAGCAGGCCGGCCAGATTTTCCGTGGCCCAGGCGGCGGGCTCGGGAATGGTCAGGGCTTCGCGAGTGTCCTTGGGATAGGTGTTGAGCTTGTCGGTGGCGATGCCGACGACGCGAACCGGCAGGTCGCCCAGCGTCAGGTCGGTGGTGGTGCTGGCATAGAGCTCGCCAGTGCGCGTATCGGTGATGTTGCTGACGACGGTGATGCCGATTTCTTCTGCCTGCGCGATGACATTGGCGAGGTCGGTATCGAGGTCGGGCTCGTGATTGCCGATATTGAGGACGGTCGGGGCGAGGGCCGCGACGGCTTCGAGGAAGGTCCAGTCGATGATGCCGGCGGAGCGCACGGCAACCACATTGCCCAGTTCGAACACGTCGCCGTTGATGAGGATGATATGGGGGACGGGATTGCCCGACACTTCGGCTTCGAGCGTTGCCAGCAGTTCCGCGGTGCGCTCATAGGCCGAGTGCAGGTCCGACAGCACGATGATGCGGCCGGCAGCTTCCTGTGCCACGGCCGGAATGGCCGAGGCGATGAAGGGCAGGGCTGCGGCGGAGCCGAGGAGTTGCAAAGCCAAGCGGCGGGTGATGGTGGTCGTCATGCCCAAAGTCCTTGTAGTGATTTCGCCCAATACGGCGGGCGGATAACTGCACAGGCGGGACGACACTGTCGTGACAGGATTACTGGCCCGCGCCTCCGGTCTTTGCCGCCTTTTCAGCATCCCACCACCAGATGGTGGGGAAGCCATTGGCAAATTCGGGCAGCACTTCCGGGCGGCTGAAACGGTCCCAGCGGGCGGTGCGCGAATAGCGCAGGGAATAGCCGGGCACGACGAAATCGTGGGCCAGCAGCACGCGGTCGAGCGCTTCGGTAACGGCAAGCTGGGTGCCGCGATCTTCCGCCGCGACGAGCTTGTCGATCAGCGTATCGATGCCCGGGTCGGCAATGCCGGCATAGTTGCGCGAACCTTCTTCGTCGACACTCGACGAGCCGAAGAAGGAGCGCTGCTCATTTCCCGGCGAATAGGACTGGACCCAGCTCGCATAGATCATGTCGTAGTCGAAGCTGCGCAGCCGGTTGATATATTGCGGCGTATCGACCATGCGCACGCTCACGGCAATGCCGATCTGGGCGAGATTGCGCTGCAGGTTGGCAGCGATGGCCTCGAGCGTCGGCTGGTGCATCAGGATTTCAAACGAGAGCTGCTGCCCGTTTGCGTCCACAAGCTGGGTGCCGTTGAGCGTGTAGCCGGCCTGGGTAAGAAGGCCCAGCGCCTTGCGCAGGTTCTCGCGCAGCTTGGTCGGGTCGCCGTTGACCGGGTTGACGAATTCCTCGGTGAAGACCGTCGCAGGGATCTGATCTTTAACGCTTTCGAGCACGTCCAGCACTTCGCCCTGCGGCAGGCCCTTGGCGGCAAAGGGCAGGCCGAAGAAGTACGAATTGATGCGGGCATACTGGTTGTAGAAAATGGTGTTGTTCAGCTCTTCGAAATCGAAGGCATAGTTCAGCGCCTCGCGGACGCGCTGATCCTGGAATTTTTCGCGGCGCAGGTTAGGGATGAAGCCCACCATTTCGCCGCGGCCATTGTAGTCCTGCGGGAATTCTTCCTTGATCACGCGGCCATCGGCGACGGCGGGGAAATCAAAACCCGTGGCCCAGCGGCGGGCGGTGTATTCGCTCCAGAAATCGAACTGGTCGCCCTTGAAGGCTTCGAACCAGACCGCTTCGTCGAGGAAATATTCGTAACGGATGGTGTCGAAATTGTTCGAGCCGATTTCGGTCGGATGGTCCTTGGCCCAATAGTCCTCGACGCGCTCATAGGTCACCGAACGGCCGGCCTCGAAGCTTGCGAGCTTGTAGGGGCCGGAGCCAAGCGGCGGCTCAAGGGTCGACTCGCCGAGGTTGCGCTGCTTGCCATTGGCATCGGTGCCTTCCCACCAGTGCTGCGGCATGACCATGAGCTGTCCAAGGATATGGGGCAGTTCGCGGTTACCGGTCATGTCGAAGGTGAAGGTGACTTCGCCGGGCGCCGTCACTTCGGCGCTCGTGATGTTGGCATAGTACTGGGTATAGACCGGGCTCAGTTCGAGCGACTTTTCGAAGGACCAGACGACGTCCTCGGCCGTCACCGGTTCGCCATCGTGCCAGCGCGCTTTGGGGTCCATGCGGAACGTCACGGAACCATAATCGTCCGCCACCTTCATGGCTTCGGCTAGAAGGCCATAGGAGGTGTTCACCTCATCGAGCGAGGAGGTAAGGAGCGTCTCGTAGATCAGCCCGATGCCGCTCGCGACTTCGCCCTTGGGCAGGATGGGATTGAAGGTGTCGAACCCGCCGCGATCGCCCAGCCGCACCGTGCCGCCCTTGGGCGCATCGGGATTGACGTAGTCGAAGTGCGCGAAGCCCTCGGGATATTTTGGCGCCTCGGTGAGACTATCGGCATGCACCCACACGCCGGTCGGGGTCTGGGCCACCGTCGGCGCGGCAAGGCCAAGCGCGAGGAGGCCGGAGGCGAGGAGGGTCGAGAGCTTCATTGTCTGGCTCCGCTTTTGTCTAGCGCTGAGGTTAGTCGGTTTCTTCCGCCGGGAACAACCCGTCGGTTGTGGTTTCGATATCGAAGGCTGCGGCCATCAATTGGCGCGTATAGGGATCGCGTGGGCGGGCGAAAATGGCCGCAGCGGGGCCGGCCTCGACGATCTTGCCGTTGCGCATGACGACGACCGAATGGGCGAGGGCCTTTACGACGCGCAGATCATGGCTGATGAAGAGGTAAGTCAGGTCGCGCCGGCGCTGCACATCGCGCAGGAGGTCGATGACCTGCGCCTGGATGGAAATGTCGAGCGCCGAGGTCGGCTCGTCGAGTACGAGGAAATCGGGCTCCAGCACGAGGGCGCGGGCGATGGCGATGCGCTGGCGTTGACCACCGGAGAATTCGTGTGGGTAGCGATTGGCCGCCTTGGGATCGAGCCCGACTTCGTTGAGCACGGCGACGACACGGGCCTCGCGCTCGGCCACGGTCAGCCGCGGCGTGTGAACCTTGAGGCCCTCTTCGACGATCTCGCCCACCGACATGCGTGGGCTCAGCGAACCGAACGGGTCCTGGAAGACGATCTGCATATGCTTTCGCATCGGTCGCATGGCACGCCCGGAGCGTCCGGCGATATCCTGGCCCAGAACGACAATCTTGCCGTCCGAGGGGATGAGGCGCAGCAGGGCATAGCCGAGCGAGGATTTGCCTGAACCGCTCTCGCCGACGACACCCAGCGTCTCGCCCCTGTGGATGGCAATGTCGACGCCGTCGACGGCCCGGATATGTCCGACGGTGCGGCGCAGGAGGCCGCGCTTGATCGGGAACCAGACTTTCAGGTCCTTGGTCTCGACGAGAATGGGCGAGGCGGATTTGGGAAGCACCGGCGCACCCCTTGGCGCGGCTGCCAGCAGTTTTTGCGTATAGGCGTGCCTGGGATTGGCGAAGATCTCGGCGGTCGGTCCGCTCTCGACGATCTCGCCCTGGGTCATGACGGAGACGCGGTCGGCGATTTTTCGGACGATTGTCAGGTCATGGGTGATGAACAGCATGGCCATGCCGTGCTGGCGCTGCAGCTTTTTCAACAGGGCCAAGATCTGCGCCTGCACGGTCACATCGAGCGCCGTGGTGGGCTCGTCGGCAATCAGCAGTTTTGGATTGTTCGCCAACGCCATGGCGATCATGACGCGTTGGCGCTGCCCGCCGGAGAGCTGGTGCGGATAATCGTCGATGCGGCTTGATGGATCAGGAATGCCGACCTCGGCCAGCAGCTCAAGCGTGCGTTTTCGCGCTGCGGTCTGGCGCAGGCCCTGATGCGTCGCAAGGATTTCGGCGATCTGTTTTCCGACGGTGTGCACCGGGTTCAGCGAACTCATCGGCTCCTGAAAGATCATGCCGACGTCGTTACCGCGCACGGCACGCAACTCATTGACGGAGGCAGCGACGAGGTTCTGCGTCCCGAGCATCACCGTGCCTTCGAGAGTGGCCGATGGCGGCAGAAGTTTCAGGATAGACAAGGCCGTCACCGACTTGCCCGAGCCACTTTCGCCTACCAGCGCCAGCGTTTCACCGGGCGCGATATCGAAGCTGACCTTCTTCGCCGCCTCGAAGGCGCCAAAGCGGATGGTCAGGTCGCGGACGGAGAGCAGGGGCGCGGTCATGAGAACGTCTTCCGCGGATCGAAGGCGTCACGCACGGCTTCGCCGATGAAGACCAGCAGCGTCATCATGATGGCGATGGTGAAAAAGCCGGTCAGGCCCAGCCAGGGCGCCTGCAGGTTGCGCTTGCCCTGGGCCAGTAATTCACCCAGCGAGGGCGAACCGAGCGGCAGGCCAAATCCCAAAAAGTCGAGCGAGGTCAGCGTCGTCACCGAGCCCGAGAGAATGAAGGGCATGAAGGTCAGCGTCGCGACCATGGCATTGGGCAGCAGGTGCCGCCACATGATTACGCCATTGGAGACGCCGAGCGCCCGGGCCGCGTTCACATATTCAAAATTGCGGGCGCGCAGGAATTCGGCGCGGACGATGCCCACGAGCGAGACCCAGGAGAAGAGCAGCAATATGCCGAGCAGCACCCAGAAACTGGGAGCGATGACGCTCGAAATGATCAGCAACAGATAGAGCGCGGGCACCGAGGTCCAGATTTCGATCAGCCGCTGGGCGATCAGATCGAGCCAGCCGCCGAAATAGCCCTGCACGGCGCCGGCAAAGACGCCGATGATCGAGGAGAACACCGTCAGGATCAGGCCGAACAAAATGGAGATGCGGAAGCCGTAGACTAGCCGCGCCAGCACGTCGCGGCCGCGATCGTCGGTGCCGAGCCAGTGGTAATTGCCGAGGTTGCAATTGGGGTCGGCCGTGCCCAGCGGATAGCGCGAGCAGAACTGGTCCCAGCTCTGCATCCAGCTTGGCGGATTGGTGCCGGAGGAGGGGAGATAGCCATCCACCGTATCGTGGCTGAAGTGCACGGTCGGCCAGATGGCCCAGCCATTGGCGGCAATCTCGTCGGCGATGAAGGGTTGGCGATAGTCGGTGGTGGCGAGGAAGCCGCCGAATTTGGCTTCGGGATAGGTGACGACCGAGGGGAAAAGCAGTTCGCCCTTGTAGGAGACCATGATGGGCCGGTCATTGGTGATGAATTCGGCGCCCAGCGTCAGCACGAACAGCACGAGGAAAATCCAGAGCGACCACCAGCCGCGCTTGTTGGCGCGGAAATTGGCCCAGCGGCGCTGGTTGAGCGGCGACATGGTCATATGTCGCGGCTTTCGAAATCGAGTCGTGGATCGACCCACATATAGGCGAGGTCGGAAATCAGCCCGATGACCAAGCCGAGCAGCGAGAAGATGTAGAGCGTAGCAAAGACCACCGGATAGTCGCGCGTGGCGATGGCTTCAAAGCCGAGGAGGCCGAGCCCGTCGAGCGAGAAAATGGTCTCGATCAGCAGCGAGCCGCCAAAGAAGGCGCCGATGAAGGCGCCGGGAAAACTGGCGATGATCAGCATCATGGCATTGCGGAAGACGTGCCCATAGAGCACGCGGTTTTCCGTCAGGCCCTTGGCACGGGCCGTCACCACATATTGCTTGGAGATTTCATCGAGGAAGGAATTCTTGGTGAGCAGCGTCGCCGTGGCGAAGGCGCCAAGGCCCATGGCGGTGATGGGCAGGATAAGGTGCCAGAAATAGTCGAGCACCTGTCGCCAGATGGGGAAACTGGCAAAGCCGGGCGAGGTGAGGCCGCGCAGCGGAAAGACCGACCAGAAGCTGCCGCCGGCAAAGAGCACGACGAGTGCAATGGCGACGAGAAAGCCGGGCACGGCATAGCCGATGATGACGACTGTCGAAGTCCAGACGTCGAAGCGCGAACCATCGCGGCGGGCCTTGGCGATCCCCAATGGAATCGACACGCCATAGGCAATCAGGGTCATCCATAGTCCCAAGGAGATCGAGACCGGCATTTTCTCCTTCACCAGGTCGATCACCGAGATGTCGCGATAGTAACTCTCGCCGAAATCGAAGCGCAGATAGTTCCAAAGCATCGCGCCGAAGCGCTCGAGCGGCGGCTTGTCGAAGCCGAACTGCTTTTCGATGCGCGCGACCATTTCCGGCGGCAAGCCCTGGCGGCCGCGATATTCGCCGCCCTTCTGGTTGCCGGATTGCGCAGGCTGCGACAGCGTTTCCTCACCGCCGCCGGTGACACGTTCGCTCAGATCGACGTTCTGGCCCGACATGTTGGCCAGCGCCTGTTCCACTGGGCCGCCGGGGGCAAACTGGGTGATGAGAAAGGAAACGGCCATGATGCCGAAGATCGTCGGAATCATCAGCAGTAGACGGCGGATGATATAGGCGCCCATCACGTTCCCTGTTCGGGCCCTCTCTGGCTGAGGCAAATCACCTTGCGCCTGCGGGGCTTTAGCCGCACTGCATCACTTGCGCGCCGCTTTGGCAATGTCACAAGCGTACTGAGTCGTTCGCTTGACCGTGGATTGGCATTGTCGCCGGGCGGTCGCGCGGTCACAATTGAGCGAGAAGAGGAGCCGACATGGACTTTATCACCATTGGTCAGGTGCGCGACGCAGGCGTGGCACGGATTATCCTCGTCGCGCTACGCGCCCACGGTTTTCATCCGCTGGAGCCGCGCGATGGCGGCCTGCCGGGCGTGCCAAACCTTTTTGGGCCCGAAGGCGTGGGTATTGATGTGCCGGAAGATGAGGCGGCCGATGCAACGCTTCTGTTCGAAGAGTTGTTGAAAGACATGACACGCCCCGGCACCTAAAACTGCCATAAAGCCGAGTAACATTTTCTATGCGGGTCGGGCGTTGAACGAAGAGGCAGCTTCGGTTAATAAGCCGCCTAATGAGTTAATTTCCTTTAAGCCTTCGGGCAGGAGTGACCAATGAAGGTTTGGATGCGCGGAGCCGGCTCCGTGATTGGATTGGGTCTCGTTGCGCTGGCGCTGGCCGGTTGTACCTCGACTGCCCGTTCCAACACGGCCGGTCTCAATGTCGTTAGCGCCCCGCAGCAGTTGCAGCCGGTGCAGTCGTCTTCGGTTCAGCAGGGTACCCTGCCGGCAATCGGCGCCACGGGCACTCCGGCTCCGGGTCTTTCCGGGCAGCCGGTTCTGGGCGGTGCGCCGGCCATGACCACGGCTTCGGCCACTCCGGGCCAGCTCGGCACCAATAGCTCGATCGTCAATGTCGGCGCTCCGACGGCCGGTTTCTCGGCTGGTCCTGAAGGCGTGTGGACGGTTGCTGCCGGCACGGGCACCTGCCAGCTCAATCTGCCGATGACCGCCAAGACCGGCACGAACTACTACCGTGCGTCCTCGCCGGGCTGCTCGGTGCCGCAGATCGCTTCGGTCACCGGTTGGCAGCAAGTGGGCAGCCAGCTGCAGCTCTATGATGATAACGGCAACATCGCTGCGTTCCTCGCTCCCTCCGGTGGCCGCTATATCGGCACCGTGAGCGGCGGCCAGGCGATCTCGATGTCGCGCTAAGCGCTCCAAAGCCGGTCGAAAGACCGGCTTTTTCTATTCCCAACCTCAGCGTCAGTCCCGCGCAAGCGGGAATCCCTCTCACCTTGTTTGAGATCCCCGCTTTCGCGGGGATGACGCCGCGCATGCTGGCAGGTGTCATCCTGCCGAGCGACACTTCGGCCAAGACATGACCTCCTCCTCTGCTGCCCCCGTTCGCAAAGCCTATCTCGACCTCGTTGCGCGTGGCGCGCTGACGAGCGATCCGGCACAGTTGGAGGCGACGGCGCATTTCGACCGCGTCCTTCATGACGTGATGGCTGCCAAGCCCAAGAGCTTTTTGGGACTGCGGGCCAAGCCCAAAGCCGTGCGCGGGCTTTACCTCGTGGGAGAGGTCGGTCGGGGCAAGACCATGCTCATGGACCTGTTCTTCGCGGCCCTGCCGACGCGCCACAAGCGACGCGTGCATTTCCATGAATTCATGGACGAAGTGCATGCCGGTATTTCCGCGTTCCGCAAGGCGGCGCGCGGCAAGAACGAGGATGCCGATCCGGTTGAGGCAGTCACCAAGCCGATCCTGAAGTCGGGGCTGCGGGTCCTCTGCCTTGATGAGTTCCACGTCCATGACATCACCAATGCCATGCTGCTCGACCGGCTGTTCGAAAAGCTCTTTGCCGGTGGCGTCACGCTGATCGCGACCTCCAATGTGGTGCCCGACCAGCTCTACAAGGACGGCCTCAATCGTCAGCTCTTCCTGCCGTTCATTGCGCGGCTCAAGGAAGAGACCGAGGTCGTCGAACTGCTCTCCGAGCAGGACTATCGGCGCCTGAAATTTGCCGGTCAGCAGGTCTATGCCTTTGGCACCGACACGCGCTCGACCATGGACAAGCTCTGGTTGCGCATCACCGGGGGCGAACCCGGACATCCCGACACGATCGAAAGCATCGGCCGCCAGATTCCGGTGCCGCTGCAATCCATGGGCGCGGCGCGCTTCAACTTCTCCGACCTCTGCGAAAAGCCGCTCGGCACGCGCGACTTCGTCCGCATCGCCCACCACTTCGATTCGCTGGTCATCGACGACATTCCGCAAATGGACCGCACCAAGTCCGACGCGGCCAAGCGCTTCATCCTCCTGATCGACAGCCTCTACGATCGCGGCGTGAAACTCGCCGCCAGCTTCGAAGTGCCGCTCGAACAACTCGGCCGCGACGACAAGACGGCCTTCGAATTCCAGCGCACCATTTCGCGCCTCAATGAGATGCAATCGGAAGAGTATCTCGCAAAGGGTCTGCGCGATGCCGCGCCAGCGGAGGAGGGGGCCTAAAGCTCCACATGCCCATTTGGCATACCCCCATCGCCCATCGGCAAGGCGATTTGCGCCATTACGACGAAGGGTTCACTTGCCCCCCTTGCCCGGTAGGGTTAAGACGTGCGCCAAATCAACGCAGTCCGGGATGAAGACTTATGGCGCGTAAGAAGATCGCACTCATTGGCTCGGGTCAGATTGGCGGTACTCTCGCCCTTCTCGCAGCCCAGAAGGAGCTTGGCGACGTCGTTTTGTTCGACGTGGTTGACGGTGTTCCGCAGGGCAAGGCCCTCGACATC
>NZ_JBEVLL010000332.1:0-10660 GCF_040509215.1 Devosia sp. | reverse complement strand
CATCAGGCTCGGCGGCCAGACGCGCAACCGCGTCGCTACCAAAAATGCCATGCGTGCAGGCGACACGCGCCGAGCGCGCACCATTGGCCCGAAGATGCTTGAGCAATTCAAGGATCGAACCGCCGCTGGCGATTTCATCGTCGAGGATGATGACATCCTTGCCGCGCACTTCGCCAATGATTGCCGAGATGCGCACTTGCGTGTCGGTGATCCGCTCCTTGGCACCAGCAGCCACGGGCGTTCCGAGGCTCCGCGCAAAAGCAGCGGCCGTCTTGGCATTGCCGAGATCGGGCGAGACCACCACGGTGTTGCTGAGATCAAAGCGGCGGAAGTGCGATGCCAGTTCGTGCAGGGCATGCAAATGATCGACCGGTACGCTGAAAAAGCCATGCACCTGCGGCGAATGGAGGGTCATGGTCAGGACGCGGTCAGCGCCCGCCGTCTTCAGCAAATCGGCAACCAAGCGGCCACCGATGGAAATGCGCGGCGCGTCCTTTTTGTCGGAGCGCGCGTAGGAATAGTGCGGGATGACGGCGGTAATCCGCGCCGCCGATGCCCCACGCGCCGCGTCGAGCATGAGCAGCAATTCCATCAGGTGTTCCTGAACCGGAGCGCTCAGCGTCTGGACCAGAAACACATCCTGCTCGCGGCAATTGTCCTGCAATTGCACTTCGATACAGTCGTTGGAGAAGCGTTTGACCCGCGTGGGGAGCAACGGTACGCCTAAATCGGCGCATATCTCCTTTGCCAGCTCGGGGTGCGCACTACCACTGAACACAGCAATCTGGTTCATGGAACTTCCTCGGCTTTTGGCGGGCAGGACTTATGCGGCAGCTCTTAGCACTGCGCGCCCTCAGAGCGCAACGTAGTCTATCTCCTGAAACGCCGCGACCTCAGGCACCCAGCGGTCCCGAACGAAGGCAACGTGATCGGGATGCACATTGTAGCCGTCATAAGCGGCCTGGTCGGCGAACTCCATCGAGAAGCCAAAGGCGTAGTCGGCCTTGGGGCTGACCTGGCGCAGACGCTCGAATTTTTGGACGCCCGGAATGGCCTCGAGCACGAGCGCGTCCCTCAGGAACGCGCCTTCTGCTTCCGAGTTGGCGTCATGCTTGAGATTGAAAACGACGGTGTGACGGATCATCACTCGGCTCCGATGGCTTCATTGGCAGCGATTGCGGCCATGTTGACGATACCGCGGCTGGTGACCGACGGCGCCAGAATATGGGCTGGGGCCCGCGTGCCCATCAGGATCGGCCCGACAGCCAGGGCGTTGTTCATCTCCTTGAGCAGCGTCATTGAGAGGTTGGCTGCATCGAGGTCCGGGAAGATCAGGAGGTTCGCTTCGCCCTTCAGTGCAGTCTCGGGCACATAGCGCTCGCGCAGCTCTTGGTTGAGCGCCAGGTCGCCCTGCATTTCGCCTTCGACGATCAGGTCCGGAGCTGCCGCCTTGAGCTTCTCATAGACCTCGCGCATCTTGAAGGCGCTGTCGCCATCGCGCGAACCAAAGTTCGAATAGCTCAGCAGCGCCATGCGCGCCTCGATATTGAAGCGCTTGAGGTGGTCCCGCGCCTGCAGCGAAATGCTCACCAGTTCATCCGCAGTCGGGTTCTGGTTCACATAGGTGTCAGCGAGGAAGAACGCGCCGCGCGGCATGATCAGCATGGAGAGCGCCGATACGTCGCTGACGCCGTCCTGCAGCCCGATGATCGAGCGGATATCGCGGACGTGCTTGATGTAGCGGCCCTGGAGACCACAGATCAGGCCATCGGCTTCGCCGCGCTTCACTGCCAGAGCGCCGATCACTGTCGTGTTCGTGCGCACGATGGTGCGGGCCGTATCGGGCGTCACGCCATTGCGCCCGACGAGCGAGTGGAACAGGCTGACATAGTCGCGATAGCGCGGATCGTCTTCGGGGTTGATCACCTCGAAGTCACGACCCGGTTGAATACCAAGACCAAAGCGCTCGATACGGGCCTCGATCACGGCCGGGCGGCCGATGAGAATAGGGCGAGCGATGCGTTCTTCGAGCAGCACCTGGGTGGCGCGCAGCACGCGTTCGTCTTCGCCGTCGGCAAAGGCGATCCGCTTGTTCTTGCCCTGTGCTCGATCGATGATCGGCTTCATCACGAGGCCAGAGCGGAACACGAAGCGGTTGAGCTGATCCTGATAGGCGTCCCAATCGGCGATCGGGCGCTTGGCGACACCCGATTCCATCGCAGCGCGCGCCACGGCCGGCGCGATCCGCAGGATCAGGCGCTGGTCGAAGGGATTGGGAATGATGTGGTCCGGCCCGAACACGGCCGGCGCGCCAGAGGGCGACACTTCAAGGCCCGGCTCATGCGCCAGCTTGGCAATGGCGCGAACGGCGGCAAGCTTCATCTCTTCATTGATCGTCGTTGCGTGCACGTCGAGCGCACCGCGGAAAATGAAGGGGAAGCAGAGGACGTTATTGACTTGATTGGGATAGTCCGACCGGCCCGTGCAGACCATGGCGTCGGGACGCGTCGCCTTGGCGACTTCGGGCATGATTTCAGGATTGGGATTGGCCAGCGCCAGGATCAGCGGCTTCGGCCCCATCTTGGCAAGCATTTCCGGCTTCAGCGCACCGGCAGCAGACAGGCCGAGGAACACGTCGGCGCCCTCGATGACTTCGGCCAGCGTCGTCGCATCGCTCTGGCGGCGGAACTGGCCGCGCCACTTGTCATTGACGTCGTTGCGCTTGTGGGTGACGAGACCATCCTTGTCGGCGACCCAGATGTTTTCGTGCTTGGCGCCGAGCGCCACCAGCACGTTGAGGCAGGCAATGGCGGCGGCCCCTGCACCAGAGGTGCAAATCTTCACCTCGTCGATCTTCTTGCCAGTCAGTTCGAGCCCATTGAGCACCGCGGCACCGACGATGATCGCCGTGCCGTGCTGGTCATCATGGAACACCGGGATCGGCATACGCTCGCGCAGAGTCTCCTCGATCTCGAAGCAGTCCGGCGCGCGGATGTCCTCGAGATTGATCCCGCCAAAGGTCGGCCAAAGCGGTGCCACGGCGTCGATGAACTTCTGCGGATTGATCTCGTCGATTTCGAGATCGAAAACGTCGATGCCGGCGAACTTCTTGAACAGAACCGCCTTGCCTTCCATCACTGGCTTGGAAGCCAGCGCGCCGATATTGCCGAGGCCAAGCACGGCGGTACCGTTGGAGATCACCGCAACCAGATTCTGCCGCGACGTATAGCGGGCTACGGCTTCCGGGGTCTCGGCTATCTCTTCGCAAGGTGCAGCGACGCCGGGCGAATAGGCGAGCGCCAGATCGCGCTGGTTACCAAGCGGCTTGGTCGGCTGGATTTCCAGCTTGCCGGGCTTGGGAAACTCATGGAAGTGCAGTGCCGCTTCGCGCAGAACCTTGCGTTGTTCATTTGGATCGGTCGACACGCTTTCCTCCGGCACAGCTTAGTTGGCGTCGTACCTGCCACCAAAAAGCGCCGAAGGAAAGGGGCGTTGCGGCCTCGTAAAGCCAAGAATCGAAGCCGCCGCCATAGGCAATTCACAATTGGCGGGATCAGGCCGCGTCGGTAACGATTTCAGAGGGATCCTGCGCATCGGAATAGCGGGCTGGACTCGTCGCGAGTGCCAGCGCGAGTTCCTTGAATGCGCCCACCTTGAGGGCCGGCGCGAAGATATAGCCCTGCGCCTGAACGACCCCGCGCGAGCGCAGATAGATGGCCTGCGCTTCCGTCTCGACACCCTCGGCCACGATTTCGCAATCGAGATCCTTGGACATGGCGATGAGACCGTCGAGCACCGGCACCTGAGTCGTGCCCGGCTTGATCATATCAACGAAGATGCGGTCGATCTTGATGACGTCGACACCCAGCGTAGCGATATAGGCAAGGTTCGAGTGGCCCGTGCCGGCATCGTCCATGGCGATACGCGAACCGAGCGCGTGGAGCCCAGAGATGACGCTGTTGACGGCCAGCGAGTTTTCCAGCGGGCGGCGCTCCGTGATTTCGAACACAAGCTGGTCGTAGGAGATCGGCGAATTGCCGAAGATCGCCTGCACGTCGTCCACAATACCGACATCGCGGAAGTGGCCCTCGAAGAGATTGATCGAAATCTTCAGGCCCGGAATTTTCTGGGAGAGATCGCTCAGGTCATAACGCACCTGCTGCATCAGCGAGAGCGTCATCGGAATGGCCATGCCCGAGGCTTCGGCATAGTCGATGAAGACACCCGGCGGCACCACTTCGCCGCTCGGCTTTTCCCAACGGCAGAGCACTTCGCAACCCATCAGGCCACCCGTGCGCAGATTGATGACCGGCTGATAATAGGGCTTGATTTCATTACGGCCGATAGCGCGCTCGAGATCGAACGATGGCGTGCGAGAACGGCGGGCATAGCGCAGCGTCAGCAGCAGCAGTCCTGCGCTCAGCATGCAACCGAGAATGGTGAAAAGCACATCGAGATCGGCGTAGCCCGCCCGCGCCTCAGCAAAAGGCAGCAGATAGCGCACCTTGATCGGCAGCTCACCGGCAAAGCTCTGCACAGCCAGATAATCGCCGCGCGCCGCCTGGCGGTCGAAATCCACCGACGCGCCCAAGGACAGCACCGGGAGACCGCTGGTCAGCGCAATGTCCAGCATCGCGCCATCAGGCAGATTGTCGTCGAGCGATTCCTGCGTCGTCGCCATCAGAGGGGTAAAGGCCGAAATGCGCCGCACGCCGCCCAGGGTCTGCGTGACCTTGAGGGCGGGCATGACCATCTCGGCAAATTTCACGACGGTGATCGTCTCGGTGAGACCCGGAACCGGCAGAGATTCGGAGAGCGGTGAATAAGTGACGTTGCGACCGAACGCGTCGCAATACTGCACGCCATCCATGTTCTCGACGAGGATTTGCTTCACGTTGAAGCTGTTGTCGATCGCCGTCTGGGCAAAGCCACTAAAAGTCGGAGTGCAGAACGATGGGCTATCGGCAATCACCTTGCGCAGCGCGGTGACGGCATTGGCGGCATTGTAGTTGATCTCGGAGCTGAGCGCGTCGATACGCGCCTGCAGGGCCGTAGTTTCCTTGTTCCGCGCATAGGCATCGAGAAGATAGTCGACCGAGACTATGGGAACGAAGGCCAACAAGGCGCCCAGCAACATAAGAACGTGCGAGAACTTCGCCTTCACCGACCAAATCCACTTCTATCAGCTCTATCCCATTGGTAACGCTGCGATCTTAAAGACCCGTTAACCAGCCCATTAACCCTCCGTGGAAACGAAAAAGGCAGGCCTTGCAGCCTGCCTTCAGAAGAAAATTTGTGCGCTGAAATCAGCTTTGGACGTTGAGGCGGATACTCAGTTCGCGCATTTGCTTGGCCGAAGCCGGGCTCGGCGCGCCCATCAACAGGTCTTCGGCCTG
Source organism: Devosia sp. (assembly GCF_040509215.1). Taxonomy (GTDB): domain Bacteria; phylum Pseudomonadota; class Alphaproteobacteria; order Rhizobiales; family Devosiaceae; genus Devosia. The sequence continues at coordinate 5,264 of NZ_JBEVLL010000332.1, read as the reverse complement.
CTGATTCATCGGGAAAGCCGTGATTTCGCGCAGGTTCGCCACGCCGCAGAGCAGCATGACGATACGGTCGATACCGAAGGCAGCGCCACCATGCGGCGGAGCGCCGTACTGGAACGCGCGATAGAGACCGCCGAACTGCTCTTCGACTTCCTCGCGCGACTTGCCGGTCAGTTCGAACGCCTTAACCATGGTCTCGGGTTCCTGGTTACGAATCGACCCCGAGGCGATTTCGTAGCCGTTGCAGACCGCGTCATACTGATAGGCCTTTAGTGACAGCGGCTCGGCCGAGTTCAGCGCTTCGAGGCCGCCCTGCGGCATCGAGAACGGGTTGTGTGCGAAGTCGATGCGCTTTTCTTCCTCGCTCCATTCGTAGAACGGGAAGTCAACAATCCAGCACAGTGCGAACTGTTCGGTGTCGACCACGCCGAGGTCGGTGCCGACCTTGGTACGGGCTTCGCCGGCGAACTTGTAGAACTTCTCCGGGCGACCAGCGACGAAGAACACGGCATCGCCGTCCTCAAGGCCGAACTGGGCCTTGATCGCCGCCGTGCGCTCTTCGCCAATGTTCTTGGCGATCGGGCCCGAGCCAGCGCCATCCTTGAAGAAGATATAGCCAAGGCCCGGCTGGCCTTCGCCCTGCGCCCAGGCGTTCATACGATCGCAGAAGGCGCGACCGATCGGCTCGGCGCCAGCCTTGTTCTTGGCAGGAATCGCCCAGACTTCCACCTTCGGATCAGTCTCGATCTGGTTGGCGAAAACCTTGAAGCCGGAACCGGCAAAGTGCTCGGTCACGCCCTGGATTTCAATCGGGTTGCGCAGGTCGGGCTTGTCCGAACCATACTTGCGGATCGCCGTGTCATAGGGAATACGCGGCCAGCTCTTGGTTACGCGCTTGCCATCGGCAAACTTCTCGAACACGTCGGTGATCACCGGCTCGACGGTGCTCCAGACGTCTTCCTGGGTCACGAAGCTCATTTCGAGGTCGAGCTGGTAGAACTCGCCCGGCAGGCGGTCAGCACGCGGGTCTTCGTCGCGGAAGCACGGCGCAACCTGGAAGTAGCGGTCGAAGCCGGCCACCATCAGGAGCTGCTTATACTGCTGGGGCGCCTGCGGCAGCGCGAAGAACTTGCCCGGGTGGATGCGGCTGGGCACGAGGAAGTCGCGCGCGCCTTCCGGCGACGAGGCCGTCAGGATCGGCGTCGAAAATTCGGTAAAGCCGGCGTCACCCATTCCGCTGCGCATGGCCGAGATGACCCTGGTGCGCTTGAGAATGTTGGCATGCAGCTTCTCGCGACGCAGGTCGAGGAAACGGTAGCGCAGGCGAATGTCTTCGGGATACTCGGCGTCGCCAAAAACCGGCAGCGGCAATTCCTTGGCGACCGACAGGACTTCGATTTCGCGGATGAAGATTTCAATCGCGCCGGTAGCGATGTTGGTGTTCTGCGCCGCAGCGTCACGCAGCTTCACTTCACCGTCGATACGCAACACCCATTCCGAACGCACCTTTTCGGCGTCGGCGAAGGCAGCGGAATCAGGGTCGATCACGCACTGCGTGATGCCGTAGTTGTCACGAAGGTCGATGAACAGCAGGCCGCCGTGATCGCGGATGCGGTGGACCCAGCCGGAAAGGCGCACATTATTGCCGGCATCGTTCGCCGTGAGAGCGCCACAGGTGTGGGTACGGTAGCGATGTGTCGTCATTTTCTTTTCCGAAAAAGTGCAAAAAGGGCCGGATTCTTGGCGGGAAAAGCGCATGGAGCACCCCGCTTGTCAAGCGCCAGGCCTTTCCCGGGCCGTGACGGAAATCCGAGGTGGAGCAATCCTTCAGCACCTGCTAGGAACGATAGTGACTATTTTGAGACGGTATTCATATGGACCTGATTGTTTCCACAGAGGCGCTCTCGGCATTTTGCGAGCGTGCAGCCCAGTTTGATTTCGTTACGGTGGATACCGAATTCCTCCGCGAAACCACCTATTGGCCGCGTCTCTGTCTCATTCAGGTGGCGACAGATGACGAAGCGGTCCTCATCGACCCCCTGGCCGATCACCTCGATCTCAAGCCGTTCTTTGCGCTCTTGGCCAATCCATCGGTCACCAAGGTGTTCCACGCCGCCCGGCAAGACATTGAAATCTTTGTCAAACTCACCGGCGCTGTGCCGCACAACATCTTCGATACGCAGATTGCAGCCAGCGTGTGCGGCTTTGGAGATAGCGCGTCCTACGACAGCCTCGTGCGCGCCATCTGCAAGGTCGAGCTCGACAAGTCCTCGCGCTTCACCGACTGGTCGGCTCGCCCGCTCTCGGAAAAACAGCGCCTCTACGCGCTGGCCGACGTCACCTATCTCCGCGATATCTATCGCGAGCTGCGCAAGCAGGTCGAACAGACTCGCCGGTGGGATTGGGTCGAAGACGAGCTCACCGTGCTGCGCAGCATCGATACCTATGTCGTCCAGCCCGAAGAGGCTTGGGAACGGCTCAAGATGAAGATCAACCGCCCGCGCGACCTCGCCGCCCTCAAAGTGCTGGCCGAATGGCGCGAGCGCAAGGCGCAGACCACCGATCAGCCGCGCAGCCGCGTCTTCAAAGACGATGCGCTGTTCGACCTCGCCGTGCAGCGCCCGCTCACCTCCGATGCCTTCGACAAGCTGCGCGCAGTGCCCCGCGGCTTCGGTCGCAGTTCGGCGGCAGCAGAGATCATCGAACTGCTCAAAGGCGTCGAGGCCGTGCAGAAGGCCGATCTACCTGTCCTGCCCGAGCGCTATCGTGGTCCCTCGCCCAAGGGCGCCGTGGGCGATCTGATCCGCGTCCTGCTGAAATCCGTGGCCGAGCAGCATGGCGTTGCCGCCCGCATCCTTGCCACCTCAGACGACATCGACGCCCTGGTGCTAGACGATGAGGCCGACGTCCCTGCCCTCAAGGGCTGGCGCCGCAAGCTTTTCGGGGAAAAGGCGCTGGCGATAAAGCACGGCCGCATCGGCCTCGCGGCTACCCGCAAGGGCGTCATCGAATTCGCGGTCAATCAGACAGAAGCGGCTGAGTAACCCTCAGCCGACTTCGACACGTGCGTCGGCATGCTCGGCAAAGCTGGCGAACTGGCTCAGCCGGTTGCGCAGGTGCTCGCCGTTGAGGAAGGCATAGTCTTCTGGCAATTGCAGCACCAGCACATCGCCATCCAGCCTGAACCGGATACGCGGCAGGACACCCGGCATGGCCGCCGTCATCGGATAGGCCACGCGGAACAGCGTGCCGATCAACCGGCCACGCTTGATCATCTCCGGCGACGCCAACGGGATTAGCGTATTGGCCGACTTGCTCTTGAGCCCGTCATAACGCACCGAAATGGCATGGGCGAGCACAGCACGACCGGGGTGATCGACCCCTGTGAGCGATCCATAGGCCACCGAGTCGACACTCTGCGGACCGCGATAATCGGGATGTGCACGCCAGCCGATATCGGCCAGGAGGCAGGCTACCTGGCGCAGCCGGCTCTCTTCTGCCGTTTCGACCGTACCGGCGGCCGCAAAATACTGTGCGCTGAATTCGACCAGGTCCGAAGCATGCGCGGGGGACCGCGACCGGAGCACCGAGAGCTCCTCCGCACCCTGAATCAACGGGTCGACCGACTGCTCAGCCTCCGAGAGCAGCCCGTGGAGATACCCTTCGCGCACACCTAATGCCGAGAACACGACGCTATCGAATGCGCCTGCGCGCAGCACTTCAGATAGAACCGCAGCGCCAAATGGCACCAGTTCCCGGCGCGAATTGCTGACACTACCTGAACCGGGATAGGTTTTCAGCGACTCAGCCGCGATGATGTCCTCGCAGACCGAAATCATCTCCGCCGCCGTCACCACATAGTCCTGCACCATGTGCAGCGGATAGTCGCGCAGCTCCAGATGAAGCTTTGCGAGGGAACGCCAGGTACCGCCTATGGCCGCAAACTGCCCGCCCGGCTCAATGCCCGCGAGCAGCGACTTCTTGAGTTTTTCGCGGACTAGGGCCGCAGCCTTCTTGGGCGATCCATCGGCATCGTCCTGCAGGCGAATAACGCCCAGCTCGTGCGATTGCCCATCGGCGTCGCGACCATTGGCGATAACAGACAGCTCAAGGCTGCCGCCACCGAGATCGCCGACCACGCCGGCAAATCCCGGAATGCCGGCAACGACGCCGAGCGCAGCGAAATGCGCCTCTTCCTCGCCAGAAAGCACCCGGACAGGCGATTCCATGATCGCTTCCACTGCCGAGACGAATTCCTGCCGATTGGCGGCATCACGCACGGCGGAAGTGGCCAGCACATGCACCTTGCCGACGCGCATCATCCGCGCCACCAGCGCAAAGCGCTTGATGGCGTCGAGTGCCTTTTCGACATTCGCATCGGCCAGCCGCCCGCTCTGGGCAATGCCCCGACCGAGCGCGCAGGCCGATTTTTCGTTGTAGAGCGGCGTCAGCGAGCGCGCGTGGCGCTCGTAGACGACAAGGCGAACGGAGTTGGACCCGATATCAAGGACAGCAACCGGCTGGGCGCCCTTAAGACGGCCCTGGGCCGTAGGATCGGCGTCTACGCCCCAGAATTGTGTCAAACTCAGCCCTCGTCGTCTCCAATCCCGGCGCTGCCGCGTCCGGACAGCGACGGATTGGTCATAAAATAGTCATGCGCGTTGAAGGGTTCCGCCCCCTCGGCAACGCGCAAGCGATGGGAACTGCCATCTGGCAAGACTTCCCAACTTTGCTGATTGTCCTTCAAATAGGCAACTAGCGTTCTGTCAAGAATCTGCTTGTGCACGGTTCTGTTGAGAATCGGCACCATAACTTCGACGCGGCCGTCGAGGTTGCGCCCCATCAAATCTGCCGAAGAAATATAGACGATGGCCCGTGCCGACGGCATGGCCTCGCCATTGCCAAAGCAATAGATGCGGCTGTGTTCAAGGAACCGTCCAACCACCGACTTGACCCGGATATTGTCCGAAAAGCCCGGAATGCCTGGCCGCAGACAGCATATGCCACGCACGATCAGGTCGACCTTCACCCCGGCCTGGCTTGCGTCATAAAGCGCGTCGATGATCTGCGGGTCGACCAGCGAATTCATCTTGAGGAGAATGGAAGCCGGCTGCCCATTGCGGGCGAACTCGATTTCGCGCGCGATATTGTTGATCAGTGTCTCGCGCATGTTGACCGGAGAAACCGCGATGGTCTCGAGTTCGGTCGGCCGCGCATAGCCGGTGATGAAGTTGAACACGCGGGCGACGTCCCGGGTGATCGCGGGG
>NZ_JBEVLL010000331.1:0-7652 GCF_040509215.1 Devosia sp. | reverse complement strand
ATCCGCTTCTGCTGCGGGCCGTTACGGGGACCGCGCCAATAGAGAAACCGGTCGACCCAACCGGGCGGCTTGGTCTGATTGGAGAGGGGTGCAATCGGGTCCGACAGGGCTTTGAGGGCCGCCAACGCCGTGTCGTTGAGAGCAAGACCCTCGGCTTCGGCGCCTTCCATGATCCAGGCCAGTGCGTCGTTGGAGAGGCCGCGAATGTCGCCGCCACCGCCCACCGAACCATGATCGCCGGGGAACCAGAGCTGATGATATCTGTCGACGCCTGACGTCGTGGCATTGAGCGTTTCGAGATTGCTCCAGAGGGCAGGCGCAAAACTCAGGCGGGTTTCGTCTATGGCCACGGCATGCCGGGCGGACCGCACGGTGCTCGAGAGATCAGTATCGTGGAACTGGTACTTCTTGCCTGTAAGGAGCCCGACCAGCGGCAGGTGTTGGGGAATGCCCAATGCGCCAACCGTGTCCCAGACGCCGACATAGCGGACAATGAGCGGCTTTGCCGCGGCCACAAGATCAGGATCAGCGCCATGCTCGAGTCGCCAGTCGCGATCCGCATCCTTGAGGATGATCGCCGGACACAGCGCCATGCGCCGGCGCTGCGCCTCGTCGCTGTCGGGATGGGTCGCGGCATCCTTATAGAATTCAAAAATCTCGCGGATTTTGCCGGCGAGCCCGCGCGGGACGATACCGCATTTGCGGATAAGGCCGGCAAGCGAGCGGGCCGTATAGGCGCCGCGCGAAAACCCGAAGATGAAAATCTCGTCGCCGGGCTCGTAATTGAAGATCAGGAAGCGATAGGCGGCTTCGATCTTGTCGAGGAGCCCGCGCCCAAAAGCGCCGGCCAGAATGGTAGAGATGCGCCCTCCGGTCGTGCCGACGCCCTCGTCATAGTAAGTGACCTGCGCCACGCCTGCCGCATCGGCTGGCAGGACCAGCTGGGCCGAGAGCAGCACATTGGTCGGCTGCTCCGCCGACATGCGGTTCCAGGTGCCATCACAGAAGATCGCGATACGCTTCATTGAAGAATCCTCACGACAATCATCCTTAAGGGAATATTCCCCAGCAGGCGGGCGAACGGCAAGCCGGTCTCGGGCGACGTGAGTAACGTCTAATTAATCCCCGGCCATCGGGCTGCACTTACTCTCCTCGGAAATGACCGACAGGAGACCCTTTCATGCCCACCCTTCCCCAAATCTCCCACTTCCTCGCCGAGCGCCACGAGACGCTGTGGTTGCGGCTTTCCGCCCTGCACAAGGACATTTGTGTCATCGCCGCCAAGAAGCCGGAGGCGCCGGTGGGGAATACCGAGCGGGCGACGGTCGAAGGGTTGATCAGCGATTGTCGGCCATTTCTCAAAAAGCCGGCCGATCGGCTGCCGGTTGCCGCACAAAACTTTGCCGGGCTCGCGGTGCAATTGGGCCAGGTGCTGGCCATGCTGGAGGATTTTGAGAATCGCCATGCCTTTTGGGATGGCAAGGCGGGTTGTCGATGCTGGCGCGTTGCCGGTGCGTCCCTGCCGGTGGCCCGGCTGCGCCAGGCGGTGCCGCCCTTCGAGCTCAAGACGTCCAAGGGCCGCGATATGCGCGAGGCGCTGGCAAAGCTGATGGATGCCAAGGAAAGCCGTGTTTATGAGGCGGGTTTTGCCGCCGGACGCGCCGCACGGTTGGGGCCGCCGGATATCGACCAGGACCCGTTCTGAAAAAAACTTATCCCCGCCCCGGGGCGGGGGCATACATTGGGGCCATCACCTCGCGCGGGCAGGTCTGCATGCGAACTGAGCGGGGTGTGCCGGTCGCGGTCCCGTTCGCATGGGAAAGCGGGTTCGGGCATCGGTCCCTCGCGACGAGCGATCAAGAGGCGCTGTGGATGTCGTCCAAAAACCCGGCCCCCGAGGTGGCTTTTGCCCCATCTAAACTAGTCCCAAGGAGCAAATGCCACCTCGGGGTCTGCCTATTTTTTGGAATTGAACCGGAGGCGGAGACGCCGGCCGGGGTTTTGTGCTGGATACGGCCAAAAGAAAACCCCTCCCCACACAAGGCGGGAAGGGGCTGAGGCGCAAAAGCCCAAAAATCAGTTGGGCAGGGCGAAGGCCATGACGTAGTCGCCCTTGTCTTCCGAATAGGGCGCGCCGCCCACGGAAATGACCACATATTGCTTGCCCGTTTCGGGGGAAACATAGGTCATCGGCGTGGCGCTCGAGCCGACCGGGAGCGGGTACTTCCACACTTCGTTGCCGTTTTCGGCGTCGTAGGCGCGGATGTAATAGTCCTGGTAGCCGGCAAAGAAGACGAGGCCACCGGCCGTGGCCGAAGTGCCGGCATAGGTCGGCAGGCCCATGGGCATGGGGAGCTTGGTCTTGATGCCGAGGGGGCCGAGCTGTTCGGCGGTACCGGCGGGCACCTGCCAGGCGATCTGGCGGGTGTTCATGTCGATGGCCGTAACGGTGCCGAAGGGCGGGTTGACGCAGGGCACGCCGAGCGGGGAGACCCACATTTCGGTGGCCATGCCATAGGGCGTGCCATGCTGGGGCGAGGGGCCGTGGCCCGTATCGTCGGCATGGACGCTTTCGGCGAAGGCTTCGTAGTCGTCGCGCGGCACGAGGGCGAACTTGCTCGGGGCGCGCACGTCGTTGACGAAGACGCGGTTATTGGGGATGTCGACCGAGACCGAACCCCAGTTGAGACCGCCGATATTGCCCGGCTGCGAGATCACGTAGTCGAGCCCGATGGGGGTGAAGTCACCCTCGTAGCGCAGCTCCTTGAAGGCGATGCGGCACATGAGCTGGTCGAACATGGTCAGCCCCCACATCTTGGCTTCGGTCAGGTGGTCTGCGCCGATCGTGGGCATGCCGACCGAATAGGGCTGGGTGGGTGCGAGATATTCTTCCGGCACATGCCCAGTCTGGGGCACGGGCTTTTCCTCGACATCGGCCAGCGGCTCGCCGGTCGCACGATCGAGAAGGAAGAGCTGACCGCGCTTGGTGGTCTGCAGCACGGCTGCAACAGTGCCGCCATTGCCATCAGGCAGATCGAGCAGGGCCGGCTGGCTCGGCAGGTCATAGTCCCAGATGTCGTGGTTGACGGTGCGGAACTTCCAGCGTTCACGGCCGGTGTTCACATCGAGCGCGACGAGGCTGGCGTTGTATTCGTCGGCAAAGGCCGGGCGATCGCCGCCAAAGTAGTCGGGCGTGGTATTACCGAGCGGGGCGTAGATCAGGCCCAGTTCGTCGTCATAGGCGGCCGTGGACCACATATTGGGCGTGCCACGGGTATAGGTCTGGCCCGGCAGGGGCAGGCGGGTAATGGCCTTGTTGCCAAGGTCCCAGGCCCAGTCGAGTTCGCCGGTGACGGCGTTGAAGGCGCGGATGACGCCGGAGGGTTCGCCGACCATCTGGTTGTCGACCACCCAGCCGCCAACCACGATCTTGTCGCGGGCGACAAGCGGGGCCGAGGTCTGGAAGTAGAAGCCGGGGATGACTTCGCCCATGTTTTCGCCGAGCGACACGGCGCCATTGGTGCCGAAATCGGGGCAGACAACACCGGTCTTGGCGTCGATGGCAAAGAGGCGCGCGTCCATGGTGGTCATGATCAGGCGCGTATTGCAGAGCGCACCATCGGCCTGCTGGTCGACGGGCAGTTCGAAGTAGCCGAGGCCACGGCAGCGCTGCCAGAACGGGCCACTGGCCTTGGGGTCGAACTTCCACACTTCCTCGCCGCTATCGCCATCGATAGCGATGATGACGTTGGAGGTGGTGCAGGAATAAACGAGATTGTCGATCTGCAGCGGCGTGTTCTGGTCAAGCCCGATATCGCCGCGACCGGTACGATAGGTCCAGGCGACATCCAGGTCTTTCACGTTGTCGCGGTTGATCTGGTCGAAGGGCGAATAGCGCAGGCCCGCCGTCGTGCGGCCATAGGAGGTCCAGTTGGCAGGGGTGTTGTCGCCGGCGGCCGGCTGGTAGGCCGGAATATCGGCCGAGGGGCGGATGACGCCCTGCGGCTGGAAGGCAAAAGCAAAGCCGACGGCAAAGAGCACGGCAGCAAACGCCGCACCGCCATAATAGGCGCCGCTCTTGGCGGGTTTTGCCAGGGCAGGCGTAAAGAGAAGCGCAAAGCCGGCCAGCGCCAGCGGCGCCATGAGGCGGGCAAAGAGCGGCCAGAAATCAAACCCTGCTTCCCAGATAGCCCATGGCACGGTCAGGACAGCCGCCAGCAGCACGAGCTGCCCGCCAAGCGCCTTGTCGCGCAGCATCAACACTGCCGCAACGAAATAAACCACACCGATAATGGCGTAATAGGCTGAACCTCCGAGAGTAATCAGCCATAGACCACCACCCGCCAACCCCACGCCGATCAGCGCAAGGACGATGGCGAATAACCGCGCCAGCAGTTTCATGAATCACCTGTTCCAAAAAATTGAACGGCCGAGAGGGAACTTGGCCGAAGGGCCTATTCGTCTGCCGGACGAGCTTAGCGCCGCGCCGAAATGACGTATAGGTCAAGACATAAACATGGGTCGCATGCGCCTTGGCGCCGGGCCTTGTCAAGTTCGGGTTGCCACCTCGGAAAGCCCCCATGCCGATCGGGCAAGGCCCCACAGCATGGCTGATCCCAAAGTTGATGCCGGGTTCACTGGACATTTTTCAGCGGACTTGTAACAGGGATGACGGGTTCCTCCTGCCCGTCTCTCTCGGATTTTTTGTCCATGCGCGGCCTTTCCGGCAATACGCTGGGGATCATCCTGATGGTCCTCTCCACCGCCTGTTTCACCATCAATGACAGCCTTCTCAAACTCGCCATGCACGATTGCCGCCCTTCGAGGCGCTGTTCCTGCGCGGGCTTGGCTCGACCTTTCTCGGCCTGCCGCTCCTTGCTGCGCTCGGATATTTGCGATTTGTGCCGCGCATGCTCGATGGGCGGGTGCAGCTTCGAAATCTCTTAGAACTTACTGCTGCGATGGGCTTTGTCGCCGGCCTAGCCTATGTGCCGATCGCCGATCTGACCGCGCTGGGGCAAACCTCGCCGCTGCTGCTCCTCATCGGGGCCATGGTGTTCTTCAAGGAGAAGCTGAGCGGGGTGCAGATCGGGCTCATCGTCCTTGCTTTCGGCGGGGCGCTGCTGGTGGCCCAACCGGGCGCGAGCGGGTTTTCGCCCTATACGCTTTTCGGGCTCTGGAGCGCAGCCGCGGTCGCCGCACGCGATCTCGTCGGGCGCAAGATAAAGCTCGAAATTCCTGGGCTCGTGGTTGCCGTCGGCGCCGGAGCCATCGAGATCGTCGGGGCGGGCCTTGCGGGCTTCCTGCTTGAGGATTGGACCATGCCTTCACCCCTCACACTGGCCTTTGCCGTGGGGTCGAGCGTCTTCCTGATCCTCGCGCATTGGCTCTTGCTCAATGCCTATCGCGCGGCCACCGTCGCGGCGGTCGTGCCGTTTCTCTATATGTCGACCATCTGGGCGCTGATCTCGGGCATGCTGATTTTCGGGACTTTCCCGAACGCGCTGGCGCTGTGCGGTATTGCGGTGATCATGGCGAGCGGAGTGGCCGTGGTGGCGCTGGAGCGCTGGCCGAAGAAGGCGGTCATTTCCGACGGCCATCCACTGTAAGACAAAGGGGGCCGATATGCGGCCCCCTTTTTCGGATCAGACGACCGACTGATCGGCCAGAACGACGATCGGCGAGCCATTGGGCACGCGGTCATGCAGGTCGATGATGTCCTGGAACAATAGCCGCACGCAGCCCGAGGACACGGCCTTGCCGATCGAATGCACGTCCATATTGCCGTGCACGCGATAGAGCGTGTCCTTGTTGCCCTGGTGAATATAGAGGGCGCGGGGGCCGAGGGCGTTTTCGAGACCTGGCGGCTGGCCGTGGCGATACTTTTCGATTTCCGGCTGGCGATCGATCATTTCGGACGGTGGCGTCCAGGTCGGCCATTTGCGCTTGTAGGCGATATGGGCCCGCCCATTCCACTCAAAGCCCGCGCGGCCGATGCCGACGCCATAACGCATGGCGCGGCCATCCGGCATGGTCCAGTAAAGGAACCGGTTGGCGGTATCGACGACCACCGTGCCGGGCTTTTCGCCGGTGATATTGTCCACTTCCTGGCGCCAATAGACCGGGTCCAGCAAATGAATGGGCGCGGCGGGGATCGGGAAATCCTCGTCCGGCAGCGGGCCATACATGGCCAGCACCTCGGGCGGCACGATGCGGCCGGCGGGCTCTGCCGTAGCGACGGCCGAGCGGGTAGAGCCGGTGGTCGAGCAGCCGGCAAGAGCAAGGGCGCCAAGACCGGCAAGGCCAGCCAGGACGGCGCGGCGCGACGGGGTCGCGCTGATGATATCAGTCACAGAAATATCCTCGGCCCCGAAAAAGGGGCGCTAAACGAAGGGAAGGGAAAGGGTTTCGTTCAGGCCGCTATCGGCGGGCGGAGGAGGTCTTCGGCCAGCGGGCGGGCCGCGTCGGTCGTAAAATGATCGCTCGGCGCCTCGCCCTCGGGCGCAACCGGCAATTCGGGCGGCAGCGCGACGATGGCGTGATGGGCGCCATAGGGCATGACGATGCCTTCGCCGAGATCGATCTCGCCGCGCTGCACCTTCACGGTGATGCGAATGGGGACGTTCTCGTCATCGACGTGATTGAGCACGACGATGGGCGTCGCCACATAGCGATGCGCGTGCGCCGTCGTCACCCCGGCAAGGGCGGCGAAGGCAAAGAGAATCGCTATGGAAAGAACAAGACGCTGCATATGCTTGGGGTGCTGGGGGGCAATTGCGGCAGCACGGGGGCAGATGTGGTCGTCAGCCGCCTTTGCCCGGCGGTTCCCATGCCATGAGCTGCCGACCGTGTGCTTTTAGCCACGCTCGCCCGCGCTCCATATCCGGCATTGTGCGCTTCACGGTGGCCCAGAAGGCATCGGAATGGTTCATCTCGACGAGATGGGCGACCTCGTGCGCGGCAACATAATCGAGCACAAAGGGCGGTGCCAGAATGAGCCGCCAGTTGTAGTTGATCGTCCCGGTCGACGAACACGACCCCCAGCGGCTCGATTGGCTGCGTAGTTTTATGTCCTTTACCGTCACCCCCAGCCTTTCCGCATGGAAGGCGCTGCGCTCGGTGAGATCGGCGAGAGCCTCGGACTTGAGCCAATCGAAAAGCCGCCGCGGCTGGTGCTCTGGGGAACCCGGCACGCGCAATTCGGGAAGGTCGGCGAGCGCCAGAATTTCCACGCGACCGCGCAGGTTGCCCGTCCCGACCACGAGATGCGGTATGCCGCGCAACGGCACTTCCATACCCGGCTCGAGGCGCATCGATTGCGCGGTCCGCGGCAGACGGGCCGCAAGCCAGTTACGGTGGCGCATGAGAAAGGCTTCGGCATCGGCCCAGCGGGATCGCTCCGGCAGGGTCAGCACCGGACCCGAGGCGGGCAGGGACAGGCGGAAGCTCGATGCACGCTTGCTCAGCTTGACGGCAACCTCCACCGGGCGGCCATCAAGGTCGATGGTCACGCTCTTGGGCGCTTTCGGGGCTTGGCGAAGGAAAGAAAACATCGAGCCTATAGAATCGGTGTTGCCCAATTTAGTCCAGTTCGGCGCTTTGGAACACGCTTCCCACTGTAACGAAAAAATGGCGCCCTTGCGGGCGCCAGT
>NZ_JBEVLL010000330.1:0-16678 GCF_040509215.1 Devosia sp. | reverse complement strand
CAGCAGCAGCGCGTTCCAGCTCCAGAGAAACTGCAACACGCCCACCGCGAAGATCGGGCTCGTGGCATTGGGCAGTACCACATGGCGCAGCGTCGAGATCGGGCCACAGCCATCGATCCGGGCGGCCTCGATGAGTTCCTTCGGAAAATCCTCGAGGAAATTCTTCACGAGGAAGATCGACCAGGCAAAGCTGAGACCAATATAGGGGATCAGCACCGCCGCGATATTGTCGATCAGTTTCAGGTCCCGCCACAGCGTGAAGAGCGGAATGACCACCACCTGCTGCGGCAGTACGAAGGCGTTGATGATCAAGATCAGCAACAGCCGCCGGAATGGGAATTTGAGAAAGTGGAAGGCATAGGCCGCAATCGGCGCCAGCAACATGGTGCCGAGGGTCGCCAGCGCCGCGAGCATGCCGGTGAACCAGAAGGCCTGTGCCAGCGGATATTCGTCCCAGACCCTGATCCAGGCGCTGAAGGTGATGCTGACGGTATCGAGCCGCCACCAGCCGAGCGCCACTTCGCTCGGCGGACGCAGCGAGGTCACGACAATCCCCAGCACCGGAATGATCCAGATGGTCGCGATGACGCCGACGAGGATGACCGTCCACCAGTGAATGCGCCCGATCATTTGGCACCTGCCGTACGCTGGATGATGGCGGGGATGGAGATGACGAGCACGGCAACGAGCAGCACCACAGTCGCGGCGGCGCCATAGCCCAGTTTGAACTGGGTCATGGACTCTCGATACATAAAGTAGCCCACGGTTTCGGTGGCGCGGACCGGACCACCGCCGGTCATCACGTAGATGATGTCGAAAGCCCTGAGCGCGCCGAGAAGGTTGATGAAGATGGCGACGCGCACGCCCGGCAGCGACAGCGGCATCATGATGTGCCGCATGATCGAGGTCGGCTTGGCGCCATCCATATAGGCGGCCTCAAGCACGGTTTTGGGGATCGACTGCACGGCCGCAAAGCACAGCATCAGTGGCAGGCCGACTCCACTCCATGACGCGACGAAGATCAGCGCCCAGAGCGCGGTGTTCGGGTCGCCGAGCCAGGAATGGGCATAGCCGGGGATGAAAATGCCGATGATGGCGTTGAGTAGTCCCGCTTTGTCGGGCCGCAGGATGTTGAGCCACATATAGCCCGAGACGGCTTCGGAAATGCCGAAGGTGACAAACATCATGCCGCGGAACGGGGTCGTATGCACCGGCGCGAAGGCGCAGAGCATGGCCAGCGCCCAGCCAAGGCTAACAGAAATCGCCGTCGTGCCGAGGGTGAAGATCAGCGTCGTGACCAGCGTGCCGCGGAACGTCGGATCGTTGAAGAGTGTAACGTAGTTGCCGATGCCGACCCATTTGGCCGGCGCCAAGCCCTTGATGTCAAAGAAGGACAGGCGAATGGTGTCGATCAGCGGATAGACCACCGAAATGCCGAAGAGAATGATGACGGGGGCGATGAGCAACCAGGCCGCCGGCGCCTCCTTGATGCGCCAGCCGCGGGTGATGGGCAGCCGAAGCTGTCCACCCCCAGCGCGGGAGGGAACTCCCGACCGGTCTGTCACCGCTTCTGCGACAGACCTGGTCATCAGTAAGCCGTCGCTGCCTTGGCCTCGATAGCGGCCAGAACTTCATCGACGGTGGCTTCAGTCGGGTTCTGCAGGAACTTCTGCAGTTGCACGCGATATTCGTCGACGAGATCACCCGGCAGAAGATCGCCAAGCACGAACTGCACCTTGGAGCTCGACACGGCGCCGGTCGCGATGGTCTGCACTGGGCCAAGCAAGGAAGCATCCATCGCCGTGCTCGGCGAAGCATAGCCGTAGTTGGCCATGATGTTGGAGGCTTCCGGGCCGACGATAAAGTCGAGGAAGGCATCCGCCGCCGCCGGATTGGCGCCATTGGTTGTGACGTTCAGCTCCTTGGCGTCGACACTTGAAGTGTCGTCAAAACCCATGCCGAGAGTGGGGAACTGGAAGATCGAATAATCGACGCCTTCCGTGAGCCCCAGGTCGTTCTTGAGCGCGGAGTTCGTCCACATGCCGAAGAGCAGGTAGCTTGAGTCTTCGGATGTATAGAGCGTGGGGTAAGGCTGCTCGATGGCGAGCATGGTTGCCGGTTCCGCGCAGCACCCAGCCTGCAGCATTTCGGCATATTTCATCAGCGCCGTTTTGACCTTTGGATCGGTCCAGGGGATCTGATGCGCGGCCAACTGGGCGGCAGCCTCGACGCCGGCCGTGCGCAGCAGCAGCGTTTCGAACCACTCGGTATGAGCCCAGTACTTTGCCGGGATCACGACCGGCGCGGGATAGCCGGCAGCCTTGAGCTTGTCGAAGCTGGCGAGGAATTCTTCCCAGGTCGCGGGAGGTGTGATGCCGGCCTTTTCTAGCTGGGCGGTCTTATACCAGATCGCCGAGCGGTCGCCGTAGGTGTAGGTGATGCCATAGGTGGTGCCGTCGATCGAACCGAGATCGCGCCAGGACTGGCTCAGCTTGTCGTCCCAGCCAAAGCTTGCCCATTGATCATCGATGGGACGCAGGATGCCGGAATTTACCAGTTCGGCGCGGAAAGCGGGCCAGGTGTTGATGATGATATCGACCACCTCGCCACCGAGCAGGGCCGTGCGCATCCCTCCGCGCGCATCGCCCTGGCCGCCGGCCGGCTGGAACTCGCGAATGGTGACGCCCGGATGCAGCTCCACGAACTTGGCTTCGACGTCTTTCCACATCTGGCCATCGGTGCCGGTCTGCCACTGCAGGATAACGAGCTCGCCACTGAGATCCTGAGCGAGGACGGATGGGCTGACCCCGGCAAGAGCTGCGAGCATGACGCCGGCCATGACGGTACGGCGCCGCAAAGTGCGGTTGAACATGATTTTCTCCTCCCTTGACGCGGCTGTATCGCCGCTTCCGTCAAGTAAGTTGAAACGTTATCAACTAAGGACAACTTTGCAATAGAAATTTGGCGGCCGGTGCAAAACCAAGACGGAAGGGACTGCAGCGGGGTGTCGCGAATTCACGCGACGAAAGGAGCAATGGCTGCAGAAAATGCGGGCTTCCCATGAGGGAAGTAGGCGCTTTTTCTTCTTCAGGGTAGCCGCGGCGCAACCACCACTGCCCCATACCGATCATTCGCCGTAGGCTTCCGCCCGTGTCACTCTGCGAGCCTCGGCCTGTGTTCAAATTGGTGAAACTTGCTCAGTGTAGGGTTCTTCGTGATAGTGGACCCGCCACCCAGCAAGTTGGAAATATGTCGTCTTCCCAACCCGATAGAAGCAGCGCTGCGTCCGATACCGAAAGTCTCGCACTCTCGGCGGAACTGAGCGCCGTGATCATCGCCGCCAGCGTGGACGAGCCGATGGTTCTGGTGCGGCCGGGTGCGCCGGTGGACACCTTGCCCGCGGGGCCGTTGCAGTCCGAGCATCGCACGCTGGAAGCCGGCTTGAGGGCCTGGGTCGAGCAACAGACGGGCCTGCATCTGGGCTACGTGGAGCAGCTTTATACGTTCGGCGACGCCGACCGCATCGACATGCCGGCGCGGGGCAGCCGGTCGCTTTCGATTGCTTATCTCGCGCTCGTACGGGCGCTTCGCGCTTCCACGCGTAGCGGCGCTCGCTGGCAGAACGTTTATACCTATCTCCCCTGGGAGGACTGGCGCGATGGCAGGCCCGCGGCCCTTGAGCGAATCGAAGCCTATTTGAAGGCTTGGGCGACGAAGGGCCTATCGGATGTCGGCATCATGAGGGAAAAGCGGGCCGCGCTGGCTTTTGGTCTCGGCAGCGATAGCTGGAGCGACGAGCTGGTGCTCGAACGGTATGAGCTGCTCTACGAGGCAGGGTTTGTCAGTGAGGCGCGGCAGGATGGGGAGATGGCATCCCCCCTCCCTGCGGTCGATGATCCGATGGGGCTCGACCACAGGCGCATCCTGGCCACCGCGCTCGGGCGCCTGCGCGGCAAGATCAAGTATCGGCCGGTGATTTTTGAGCTGATGCCGGAGAGCTTTACGTTGCTCGACCTGCAGCGCACCGTGGAAGGGCTTTCAGGCATGCGACTGCACAAGCAGAACTTCCGCCGTCTGGTCGAGACGCAGGGCCTCGTCGAAGAAACCGGCGAGTACGAGACAGAGACCGGCGGCCGGCCGGCGCGGTTGGTGCGGTTCCGCCGCGAAGTGCTGCTGGAGCGGCCTTCGCTTGGCTTGAGGCTCTCGAGCGCAAAGCGGCCGACCATTTAGGTCTTGACGCGACCTTATACTCAGTCCTAGCATAACCGCACCGGCGCAGAGACGCCGGTTTCGTTTAGGCCACTAATACTCAATTTGAGTACAATTGGGAGGAACCACTTTGTACCCACCTGAACCCGCAGCGCCGACGCTGCCCTTGCCTCTCGTCTATGATCGGGTGCGGCACCATGTTCCTGCCTTCGAGTGGCCGCTGCTGGCCGTCGACGTCGAGGCGATCCTGCGTCTCAAGCGCGAGAAGAACGCCACCATCCTGGCTCACAATTACCAGGCGCCGGAGATCTTCCACACCGTTGCCGACATCGTGGGCGACAGCTTGGCGCTGGCGCGGGAAGCGGCGGCGACGGACGCCGATATCATCGTCATGGCCGGCGTGCATTTCATGGCCGAGACATCCAAACTGCTCAATCCGAACAAGCGCGTCTTCATTCCCGACAGCCGTGCAGGTTGTTCGCTCGCCGAGTCGATCACGGCGGGGGACGTGCGCGAGTTGCGTCGCCAACACCCGGGCGTGCCAGTCGTCACATATGTGAATACCTCGGCCGCCGTGAAGGCTGAGTCGGACATCTGCTGCACATCAGGCAATGCTCTGAAGGTGATACGTTCGCTGGGCGTTGATCGGGTGATCATGCTGCCCGACGAGTTCCTGGCCCGCAATATTGCGGCGCAGGCGCCGGAGATTGAAGTGATCACCTGGGCCGGCCATTGCGAAGTGCATGAGCTCTTTACGCCAGAGGACATTCGCGCCGTGCGGGAAAGCTATCCCGGCGTCACGGTGATGACCCATCCCGAATGTCCGCCCGAAGTGGTTGCGGAGGCAGACTTCTCCGGGTCGACGGCGATGATGGCGGATTTTGTCGCCGACAAGCGGCCGCAGCGCGTGGCGCTCGTGACCGAGTGCTCCATGGGCGACAATCTGGCCCAGCAGTTCCGTGACGTCGAATTCGTCAAGCCGTGCAATCTCTGTCCGCATATGAAGCGCATTACGCTGGGCAATATTCGAGCGGCGCTCGAAGAGGAACAACACGAGGTGCATATTGATCCGCTGCTGGCCGAACGGGCGCGCGCCGCGGTCGAGCGCATGCTGGCGGTCGTTTGAGGCCACAGACATGCGCCAGAATCCAATCATCGTCATTGGCGGCGGCATAGCTGGCCTCGCCACGGCCCTGCGCCTCGCGCCTCTGCCGGTTGTGCTGATCGCAGCTTCTCCGCTGGGTACCGGCGCGGCGACGGCCCTCGCGCAAGGGGGCATTGCCGCTGCGCTTGGTGACGACGACACACCGCTTCTGCACGCCGATGATGCGCTCGTGGCTGCTGCCGGGCTCGGCGATCCTACGATGACCCGGCGGATTGCCGAAGCTGGTCCTGCAGCCATCGACTGGCTGCTGGAACAGGGTATCGGCTTTGATCGCGCGGGCGAAGGAGACGCAATCGCCCTTGGCCTTGAGGCCGCGCATTCACGCCGGCGGATTATTCATGCAGGCGGCGACCGGACTGGTCGGCGTGTCATCGATGGCCTGATCGATGCTGTGCGCAAGACGGCTTCGGTCACAGTGCTGGAAGGCAAGGTGCTCGACCTTGCCATGACCGCGAATGGCGAGGTGGGTGGCGTGGTCTATCTGCCTGTTGGCGCACGACAGGCTTCTGACGCAGTGCTTCTGCCCGGACGCGGCGTGGTGCTCGCGACAGGCGGCGTCGGCGGGCTTTATGCGCATACGACCAATCCTGTGACGGCCATCGGCACCGGCCTTGCCCTTGCCGCTCGCGCCGGCGCGGTGTTGCGCGACCTGGAATTCGTGCAGTTTCACCCGACCGCCATTGCGATCGGCCGGGACCCGATGCCGCTCGCGACCGAAGCGTTGCGCGGTGAAGGCGCCATTCTCGTCAATGGCCGCGGCGAGCGTTTTATGGAAAGCGTCCCGGGTGCTGACCTGGCGCCGCGCGATATCGTCGCCAACGCAGTCTTCCGACAGATCGTGGGTGGCGGACAGGTCTTTCTCGATACCCGAGCGGCGCTTGGCCAAACCGTTCACGCGCGTTTCCCCGGGTTTTCGGCGCTCTGTGCCTCGAGTGGGCTCGACCCCGCCAGCCAGCCGATCCCGATCAGGCCGGCCGCGCATTATCATATGGGCGGCGTCAAGGTCGGTGTCTCCGGCCGGACGACGGTGCCGGGGCTTTGGGCCTGCGGAGAGGTGGCCTCGACGGGGCTACATGGGGCCAACCGGTTGGCCAGCAACTCCCTCCTTGAGGCGGTCGCCCAATCCGCCTGGATTGCCGAGGACATCAAGTCGGGCAATGCCTTCGGGGCAGCGCGGCTGAACCCGCCTCGCATAACGCCGTCCAAGGGACAAGTGCCAGCGGGCTTGCGGCGGCAGATGGATCGCGACGTCGGCGTGGTGCGCGACGCTGCGGGATTGCAGCGCGCAATCCGGGACTTCTGGTTCGCCTTGGCCGAGAACGCTCAGGACGCGACGCTCGCCGCCCTTCTCATTGCCGTTTCGGCCGAGCGTCGGCGCGAGAGCCGCGGTGCGCACCAGAGAGCCGATCATCCCCGGACGTCGGGAATGCCCCGCCACACCGAAATAACGCTGACCGAAGCGCTGGAAAGCGCCAGAGAACTGGCGGAAAGCCGGATTGAAGCTATGGAAGCCTTTGCATGAACGAGACTTTTTCTTCGCTGACCCTTCCGCGCCTCATCACTGAGCCCATCGTTCGCGCGGCCCTGCTCGAAGATCTCGGTCGCACGGGCGATGTCACCAGCGACGCGGTCATACCGATCGAAGCCGTGGCCAGTTGCGCGATCGTTGCCCGTGATCCGGGCGTGGTCAGTGGCGTGGACCTCGCCTGCCTCGCCTTCTCGCTCATGGATGCTTCAATCGCGATTTCGGTGCAGCGACCCGATGGCAGCAAGGTCGCGCCGGGCGACACGATCCTCCATGTGTCCGGCCCTGCCCGCGCCATTCTCGGGGCCGAGCGTGTCGCGCTCAATCTCCTCTGCCGCCTGTCCGGCATTGCAACGGTTACGGCCGACCTGGTCGAGGCTGTGCGCCCGCATGGCCACGCACGGATCGTCTGCACGCGAAAGACTACGCCTGGTTTGCGGGCTCTCGAGAAGGCGGCGGTGCGGGCCGGTGGTGGGGCCAATCACCGCTTCGGGCTCGATGATGCCATCCTGATCAAGGACAACCACATCGCCATCGCCGGGGGTGTGCGCACCGCCATCGAGCGCGCCCGGGCCGCGGCGGGCCATCTGGTCAAAATCGAGGTCGAAGTGGATCGGCTCGATCAGCTCGATGAAGCCCTTTCCGTCGGCGTCGATGCCGTGCTTCTGGACAATATGGACATACCCACCTTGACCGAAGCCGTCCGCCGCATCGGCAATAGCGCGATCAAGGAAGCGTCCGGGCGGGTCACCGCAAAGACCGCACCAGCCATTGCAGCGACGGGTGTCGATATCATTTCGGCAGGCTGGCTCACCCATAGCGCGCCGATTCTGGACCTCGGTTTGGACATAGCTGCCCCGTGATACCTATATAGGGCTGGGAGAAGCGTCGTTGTCCGAGTATCAAAGCCGCGCGTCCCAAGGGCGCAGGTTTGCGTCCGTAGACGCAGGTTTGAAGAATAGCCGTGGAGACCTCGATGTCAGTCCCATCAGCAACCAAGCGATTGACCACTCGCGATATCGGCCGGCTGCGCCAGCGCGCCGAGCCGATCGCCATGTTGACCGCCTATGACAGTGTCATGGCGGCCCTTGTCGATCAGTCCGGCATGGACATCATTCTTGTCGGCGATAGCCTCGGCAATGTGGTGCTCGGGCATGAAACGACTCTGAAGGTTACCCTGGCTGATATGATCCGGCACGCGGCGGCTGTTGCACGCAGCACCGAGCGGGCGCTCGTCGTTTGCGACATGCCCTTCGGGACGACCACCGATCCCGAAACCGCGCTGCGCAGCGCCGTGGAGATTTTCCAGCAATCGGGCGTGCAGGCCGTCAAGATCGAAGGTGGCCTTGCCATGGTGCCGGTGATCAAGCGACTGACCGACTACGGCATCCCCGTCATGGCCCATATCGGGCTCATGCCGCAGGCCGTGCACCAGTTGGGCGGCTACTACACGCACGGGAAGGCGGCTGAATCCGCCGAACGGCTTTCGCAGGAAGCCCGGGCACTCGAAGAAGCAGGTGCATTCGCAATCGTGCTCGAATGCATCGTGCCAGAGGTTGCGACAGCGATCACCGCTGAACTAACGATTCCGACAATCGGCATTGGCTCCGGCCCCGATTGCGCCGGCCAGGTGCTGGTGATCAACGACCTTATCGGGCTCAACACCCGCCCTGCCCCGAGCTTTGCCAAGCCGCGCGCGGATGCTGCCGGGCTGGTGCGGACAGCGGTCGCCGACTATGTGGCCGAGACCAAGGCCTCGGCCGTGCACAAGCGGGCCGGCGCCGCCTGAGGCCCTCTCTTTATCTGGACCACCCTTCGATGACAAAAATCCTTCGCACGATTTCCGAACTGCGGGCATGGCGCAATGCGCTGCCGGCCGGGTCCAGGCCTGGCCTCGTGCCAACCATGGGCGCTCTCCATGTCGGCCATATCAGCTTGATGGACCTCGCCCGGACGCATTGCGACACGGTGATTGTCAGCATTTTCGTCAATCCGCTGCAGTTCGGCGCCAATGAAGACCTCGCGCGGTACCCTCGCCCGATCGAAAAAGACATTGCCATGCTCGAGGCAGCCGGCGTCGATGCGCTGTTCCTGCCCGAACACACTGAAGTCTACCTCCCAGACAATTCCACCTATGTGGACGAGGAAGCGGTTTCCTTGCCGCTTTGCGGTGCGCTGCGCCCCGGCCATTTCCGCGGCGTCGCCACGGTGGTGCTAAAACTTTTCAACCTCACCCAGCCGCACTTTGCCTTCTTCGGGCAGAAGGATGCGCAGCAATGTGCGGTGATCGAGCGCATGGTGCGTGACCTCAACGTTCCCGTCGACATCGTCCGCGGCGCAATCGTGCGGGAAGAGGACGGGTTGGCGATGAGCTCGCGCAACGTCTATCTCGAGCCATCCCAGCGCGCAGTCGCGCCTCTCCTTTACCAGAGCCTGCTTGCGGCCTCCGAGGCCTATGAGGCCGGCGAGCGCGATGCTGGAAAGCTGGAGGCTATCGGCCGCGCGGTATTGGCCCGTGAGCCGGGTATCGCGGTTCAATACTTTGAAGTGCGGGACCGCGGGAGCCTCGCCCCGCTTGAGACGATCGGCACGGACGGTTGCCTCATCGCCCTCGCGGCCTATCTGGGCAATACGCGCCTGATCGACAACCTGCTCTTGGAAGGTTGAGGCCAAACCCGACGCATCGGGTTTTGCGGGCTAGTCTTGTTGAGCCAGGCGCTCGGCGATGACAGCCCAGATCTGTTGGGCAAGCTGGGTCTTGCCCATGGTGTTGAACGGGCGCGGTTCTTCGCCTTTGATCAGCAGCGTGCCGCCATTGGTGTCGACCTGAAAGCCCGTCTCACTCTTCTCCCCGATCCGGGCGACCGGGTTGGCGAACAGAAAGTCCAGGCGTTTGCGTTCGAGCTTGCCCTGGCCGTTTTCGACCACGTTATCGGTCTCGGCGGCGAAGCCGAGAAACCACTGCCCGGTTGCGGCGTCGCGCAGGGAGCCCAACACGTCTACCGAGGGCACCATGTCGAGCACGGTGGCGGCATCGGCGCGCTTCAGCTTTTGGGCCGAGGGACTAGCCACGCGATAGTCCATCACGGCCGCCGTGGCGACGACGCCCTGAACCTCTGGCAGGATTTTCAGGGCTGCCTCGGCCATTTCCTCTGCCGTGCGGACCTCGATGATCCGCAATCGGTCTGCACCACCAGTCGGTGCGACGGGGCGCACAACGCCCTTATCCACCCCGAGGACCATGCTGACCCTGGCACCGCGCGCTAGAGCGGCTTCGGCCATGGCGGCACCCATGCGGCCGGTCGAATGATTGGTGATATAGCGGACCGCGTCGATCGGCGTGGTGGTAGGCCCCGATGTGATGAGGACGTGCAGGCCGCTGAGGTCCTCTGTCTGAACCTCGCTCAATTGCGTTTTGATCGCGAGGACGATGCTCTCGACACTCGCGAGCTTGCCCACGCCGACCTCGCCACAGGCGAGCACTCCGGCGGCAGGGTCAACGAAGCGCGCCCCAGCATCGGCGAGCGCATGGAGGTGCCCCTGCGTCACCGGCTTGTTCCACATCACCGTATTCATTGCCGGCGCAATCAGCAGTGGCGCCTCGGTCGCCAAGGCGACAGTGGTCAGGAGATCATCCGCCAGGCCCAGCGACAGCTTGGCGATGGTGTTGGCGCTGGCGGGAGCGATGACGAAAATGTCGGCCCAGCGCGCCAGATCGATATGCTCGGTGCCCGAGATGCCGGCACCGAAAACAGCCGAACGCACCGGGTTGCCGCTGAGAGTTTCGAGCACCAGCGGCGTCACGAAATGGGTGGCGCTTTCGGTCAGGATGCATTGCACCTGATGCCCCTGCTTCTTGAGCTGGGAAACGACGTCGGCCATTTTGTAGGCGGCGATGCTGCCCGAAATGCCGATCAGGATATTGCTAGCCATTGAGTTGCCCATAGCGAAAGAGCCCCATAAGCGTCAGATCCGGCTGGATATCGAAGCGCGGTGACAGCGTGATCAGTCGCGTGCAGCCGCCCGTCGCGATGAGTTTTGCGCCCTCAAGTCCGGCATCGCGCAGCAGCCGATCGGTGAGGCCTTCAATGAGGGCCTCGTAGCCCTGCAGAACGCCGCTCTGGATCTGTGTTTCCGTCGTATTGCCCACGGCGCTTTCGGGCCGGATGAGCTCGACGGAAAACAGCTTGGCCGCACGGCTCTGAAGTGCCCGCCAACTGGTATCGAGACCGGGCACGATTGCCCCACCAATATAGGCAGGCCGCGCGTCGATGAGGCAGAAGGTGGTCGCAGTGCCGGCATCGACAAGCAGGAATGGCGGCTCGGCGATTGTCAGCGCGCCCGCCACATTGGCGAGGCGGTCCGCCCCGAGCTGGTCGGGGAAAGGCAGGTCGAGTTCGAAATCGCGCTTGAGCCGCGAGGACACCGAGATGACCTCGATCGGCCTCTTGCCCGACATGCAGGCGCCCCGAACGGTCTTTTCCAGTACCGGAACGACGGTGGACAGGATCGCGCGGTCGGCGGTTTCCCAGATGCTGGCGCCGAGGTGCTCGGCAAAGAGCTGGCTGAGATGCACCCGGTATTCATCGGCAGTTGCCAGCGGATCGGTGCGGAAGCGCAGCTCGCCCACCACCTTGCCGCCATCGCTGAAAAGCCCTGCGACCGTGTGGGTGTTACCAATGTCGAGCAGCAGCCAGTGCTTGGTCATATTTCAGAATTCTTTCGACGTCTTCGTGCCAGCGCCGCTGCCAGGAACTCCGCACGCGAATACGGCGTGCCATCCGGCAGTGGTCGCTTTGCCGGTAGCTATGGACCTGGGCCAGCCGTCACGCAATACCGCGACAGTCACCTGAGCTTGTGCACCGCATTGTGGGCTATCAGGCAGTAAAGCCGCCGCCCTACTTCACCACATGCCCCTCATCTTGGCTGCAATATCGACGACGGCCGGCTGGGCCGGATGGATGTCGGCGCGGATGGGGGAGACCGGTGGCCATAGGATATCGTCGAAAAGACCCGTGATCGCGCGCGGAATGAAGCGGGTCCGCTGGGCATAAAGGTGTCGATCGCCGTTGCGCGTCTGCTGGGTGACATAGAAGCGTTGGGGGACGATCAGATGCAATTCGTCCTTGGCGCGCGTCATGGCCACATAGAGCAGGCGCCGCTCCTCCTCCAGCTCATGGGTAGAGCCCGTACCGAGGTCGGAAGGGATGCAGCCATCGACGACATTGAGCACATGCACCGATTTCCATTCCTGTCCCTTGGCCGAATGGATGGTGGAGAGGATGAGGTAGTCCTCATCGCGCAACGGCACGCCCGGCTGGTCGCTGGTCGCGTCCGGCGGATCGAGCGTCAGCTCGGTCAGAAAACGGTTGCGGCTTGGATATCCGGTCGCCACTTGCTCAAGCTGCACGATATCGGCGACGCGGATCGATGCATCCTCGTAGCCGGCCTCAAGGAGAGGCTCGTACCACTGGCGGACATAGGCAAGCTCGAGCGGCCATGAGATTTCCCTGCCGGCCATGCGGCTCACCATGGTGGTGAGATCGGTCCAGTGCTGGCCCGCCTTGCCGGGGGCCGGCACCTCGGTGAGGGCCCATGCCGGATCGGTACTCGCAGCCACGGCGTCGAGAATACGGCCGGCAGTGGTTGGCCCGATGCCGGGCATCAATTGCAGCACCCGGAAACCGGCAACGCGATCACGCGGGTTCTCGACCCAGCGCAGGATAGCCAGAACATCCTTAATATGGGCCGCGTCGAGGAACTTGAGGCCACCAAACTTGACGAAAGGGATATTGCGGCGCGTCAACTCGATCTCAAGCGGGCCCGAATGGCTCGAGGTGCGGAACAGCACCGCCTGCTGCTTCAAAGGCGTGCCCGCCTCGCGCGCTTCAAGGACGGACTTGGCCACATAACCGACCTGGTCTGACTCGTCCTTGACCGTGACGAGAAGCGGCTTCACTTCCGAAACGCGTTCCGACCAGAGATTTTTGGTAAAGCGCTCGACCGCCTGCTCAATGACAGCATTGGCCGCGGCGAGGATCGGCTGGGTCGAGCGATAGTTGCGGTCAAGCGTGACGATATCGGCGGCCGGAGTGAAGGCACCCGGAAAATCGAGAATGTTGCGCACCGTGGCGGCGCGGAACGAATAGATCGATTGGGCGTCGTCGCCAACGACCGTCATGCCCCGGCCATCGGGTCGCATAGCGAGAAGGACCGAGGACTGCAGGCGGTTGGTGTCCTGATACTCGTCGACAAGGATGTGATCGAAAAGGTCCGACACCTGACGGGCAATCATAGGCTCGGCCATCATGCCGGCCCAGTAGAGCAGCAGGTCGTCGTAATCGAGCACGTTCTGCTGCTGCTTGGCCTCCACATAGGCGCCAAAAAGCGTGCGAAGCTCGGCCGACCACATGGCGCACCAGGGAAAGACGGTCTTGAGCACTTCGTCGAGATCGGCCTGGGCATTGACCACGCGCGAATAGATGGCAAGGCACGTGCCCTTGGTGGGAAAGCGCGAGGCGGCTTCACTGAACTTGAGCTCGTGGCGAATCAGATTCATCAGGTCGGCTGAATCTTCGCGATCGTGGATGGTGAAGGCGGGATCAAGACCGATCTGATGAGCGTGCTCGCGCAGCAGACGCGCACCGATGCCGTGGAACGTCCCGGCCCAGGTGAGAGCATCGGTGACAGCGCCGGAGCCGACGCCGAGGATTTTGCCGGCAATCCGCTCGACCCGTCGGGCCATCTCGCTCGCGGCCCGGCGCGAAAAGGTCAAGAGCAGGATGCGCCTGGGATCGGCTCCATTGACGATGAGGTGGGCGACACGATGCGCCAGGGTATTGGTCTTGCCCGATCCGGCGCCGGCGATGACGAGCAGTGGCTTCGGTTCGGCCACGCCGATGCCATGCACGACGGCCAGGCGCTGGTTGGTGTTGAGTGCATCGAGATAGGTGGTGTCGACCGGCACGAATCGATCCTTGGGCAATAAGGCGCTATGGGACCGTATTCTTGTTTTGTTCGCAAGGCTCCTGAGGCGCTTCGCCGGTCGATCAGCACTGCTCGCGCATTGCAGATCTAGTTATCGGGTCTTGTTGAGCCCAGAGGTTCGGCTTCCGAGGGAATATGGGCGCCGTAAGAAAACGGCAGTTGGCCCGGCTCCGTCCCGGGCGTCCGCTTTCTGCGCCAGGAGCCTGGTGGCGAGCCGACGATTTTCTTGAACGCGCGGTTGAAGGCGGCCTCGGATTCGTATCCGACTTCGGCGCCCGCCTGAGCCACGCTGATCCCCGGCGTTTCCAGCCGACGCGCGGCCAACTGCATGCGCCAGCGCGCCAGGTACTGTATTGGTGACACTCCGGCAAAATGGGCAAAACGGTCGGCAAAGACCGAGCGTGAAAGACCAACCTCGCGCGCGAGACGCTCGATGGTCCAGTCTTCGGAGGGGCGGCCGTGAATGAGCCGGAGCGCCAGACCGACCTGCGGATGCCGTAGACCGGACAACCACCCCCGCGAATCCATGGGGAGGGCCGCGATGTGTTGGCGAACGATCTCGATGAAGAGGAGTTCGGCCAGCTTTGCCAGGACGATCTCACCCCCTGCATCATGGCAGTCCGTCTCGGAAACGGCGTGATTGACCAGATGGGACAACCAGACCTGACTTGCCGCGCCCCGGCCGAGAAGGACGCGGGGAAGCGCGTTGATGAAGGGGTTATAGGGCCTGATATCGCAGCCGAGATAACCGCAGACGAACCGGCAGGACTCTTCGCCCATTCCCTGGTTGATCAGGTAGGGCAGTTGCCGATCGATCGGGTGAACAAAGATGGCCAGCTCCGGCCGCGCCCGCATGCCGATTGTGGAGCAGAGGACATGGGCATCATCCATCGGAAAGGCGATGACGTCGCCGGTCTGCAGACGGATCGGTTCAATCGAACCATCCGTCAGCTCGGCCCAGCACGACCCTTCGAGGAGGGTATGGAAGTAAAACACATACTCGGCGTTGGGCATTACCTGATGGGCAATGATCGACGCTCTCGGCGCCTCCGCGACCCATTCGCTGTGGAAGGTGCTGTCAAAGAAGATCGCGCCGGTCAAACGAACTGCAGCAAGCACATCGGAGAGCACATCCATTTGCCTCACCCTGATTACAAAGGCAGTCGAGACAAACGCGTCGCCCAGTGAGGGCAACGGTTGGCCGAGAGAGTCCGCCCTTCCGTAACAACCGTCAATACCGTTCTGGGCGTTCGGACGAACGAGCAATGAAACAGGACGATGGGCCATTTGAAGCGCCAAGCGTCGAGCCTAACGTCGCCGCCGCCATCGGGCGATTGTCGTGGAGGACCGTCATGAACGAGGAAACCATCACCAATTTTGCGGCGAGCATGCGAGGGGCGGTCGTCCGACAGGGAGACGCCGAGTATGATGCAACCCGCCAGCTCTACAACGGGATGATCGACAAGCGGCCACT
The DNA here is from genome assembly GCF_040509215.1 of Devosia sp. Classification (GTDB taxonomy): domain Bacteria; phylum Pseudomonadota; class Alphaproteobacteria; order Rhizobiales; family Devosiaceae; genus Devosia. Next base: position 1,318 of record NZ_JBEVLL010000330.1, on the reverse strand, counting down.
GTTGATCGCGCGCTGCGCCGACACGGCCGACATCATTACCGCGGTCAATTTCGGGCGGGAGAACGCCCTCGACATCGCCATACGGGGTGGCGGACACAATGGGCCGGGCCTCGGCAGTGTCGATGATGGTTTGATGATCGACCTCTCGCTGATGAAAGGGGTGCATGTCGATCCCGCCAGTGCAACCGTTCGGGTCGAGCCCGGGTGCACCTCCGGCGATGTCGATCACGCCACCCACGTTTTCGGCCTGGCTGTTCCGTTCGGTATTGTGTCAACCACCGGGGTTGGCGGGCTGACACTGGGTGGTGGCACCGGCTACCTGACCCGACAGCATGGGCTAACCATCGACAACCTGCTTTCGGCGGACGTTGTCCTCGCCGACGGCACGTTCAAGACCGCAAGCCAAAAGGACAACCCGGACCTCTTCTGGGCGCTGCGCGGCGGCGGCGGCAACTTCGGGGTCGTCACCAGCTTCGTGTTCCAGGCCCATAAGGTGAAGGACGTGTTTGCCGGACCAATCTTCTGGGATGCCGAAAAGCATGGCGCGACGGTTATGCGCGCCTATCGCGACTTCATCGCCACCGCGCCTGAAGCACTGGGCTCATTCGTGGGTTTGAAAACCGTCCCCTCGATGGACCCGTTCCCACGGGAGCACTGGGGCAAGCGGGCCTGCGCTGTCATATCGTCCTTCAATGGCTCCGAGGCCGAGGGCCGAGCGGTCATGGCGCCGCTGCTGGACCACCTGCCGGAGCCGTTCTTCAATTGGATGGGCATGATGCCCTTCCCTGCCATGCAGGGACTGTTCGACCCGTTCTTTCCCAAGGGGATGCAGTGGTATTGGAAAGGCGACTATGTGAGCGAGCTGAGCGATGCCGCCATCGACGCACATATCGCCCATGCCGCGCGGGCACCAAGCGAGCTTTCGCTCATGCATCTTTATCCGATCGACGGGGCAGTCCACCGCACGAAAAAGGACGACACGGCCTGGGGCACCCGAGACGCGCGCTGGTCCATGGTCATTGCCGCAATCGACGCCAACCCGCAAATGGCCGGTCCACTGACCCGCTGGGGCCGGGAGTATTGGGAAAAGGTGCACCCGTTCAATCAAGGCGGCGGCTATGTAAATTTTATGATGGACGACGAGGGCGATGCGCGCGTGCAAGCCAGCTACGGCGCCAACTACGGCCGACTGGCGGCCATCAAGGCAAAGTTTGACCCGTCAAACCTCTTCCACGTCAATCAGAACATCCGCCCCGCCGGGTAGACGCGCTCTGAACCGGAATTGAAAAAGGGGCCACATCCCCGGATGCGGCCCCTT
>NZ_JBEVLL010000329.1:0-7894 GCF_040509215.1 Devosia sp. | reverse complement strand
GTTCAAAGACGACCCCACCCAGCCGCTCGTCGCGCAGCTCGACGACGACCAATCCGCGCAAAGCCGAGACAACAACATGGTCTGGTAGTTCGCGCCAAAGGCCGCAGAGCGTTTGAAGTCAGTGCAGGCGCCGGGCTGAAGGCAGGGCCACCTCTCCCTTCGGGGGAGAGGTGAAGAGCGCTCACAAAACCCCGATCGCCCCACCAACCGCGGCCAGCGCAGCAACCACCACCAGCGGCGGCAATTTCCAGCTTACCAGCGCGACAAAGCCAGCCAGCGCCAACGCAAAATCGAGCGGCGAGAGAACCGCTGATGTGAACACCGGATCATAGAGCGCCAGCGCCAGTACGCCCACGACGGCGGCGTTGGCGCCGCGCGTCGCCGCCTGCGCGAAGAGATTACCCCGCAGCGCATGCCAGAACGGCAGCGCCGCCAGCACGATAAGCAGTCCGGGCAGGAAGATCGCCACCAGCGCAATCGCCGCGCCCAAAATGCCATTGGGGGGCACGGAGCTCGCGGCCCCCAAATAGGCAGCAAAGGTGAAGAGCGGCCCCGGCATCGCCTGAGCCGCGCCATAGCCGGCAAGGAAAGTGTCCTCGCTCAAGAGATCCCGGCCGACCGTTCCCGCCTCCAGCAGAGGCAACACCACATGACCGCCGCCAAACACCAGCGCCCCGGCCCGGTAGAAAGCATCGAAGAGCGCGAGGGCCGGATTTACGCCGGCAAGGAGCGGCAAAACCACCAGCAGGCCAGCGAACAACAGCAGCGCGAAAATGCCAAAACCGCGCGACACCGGCGCTTGGGTCGCGGCCACGGCGCCATTGCCCTTTTCCTGGCACAGCGCCAGCCCGAGCGCGGCGCCGAGCACAATGGCACTGACCTGCCCCAGCACCCCGCCAAAGGCCACCATGGCCAGAACAGCCAGCACGGCAATAGCCGCCCGTGCCCGGTCCGGCGTCAGGCTCTTGGCCATGCCCAGCACCGCCTGCGCCACCACGGCTACAGCAACCAGTTTCAATCCATGAAGAATGCCCTGCGCCAGATCGCTATCGAGCGCCGCTGCGCCGAGCGCAACCGCCACCATCAACAGCGCCGATGGGAGCGTGAACCCGATCCAGGCCGCCGCCGCACCCAGCGGCCCAGCCCGCATCAGGCCAATGGCAAAGCCAACCTGGCTCGAGGCTGGACCTGGCAGGAACTGGCACAGCGCAACGAGATCGCCATAGGCCTTGTCGTCGAACCAGCCGCGCCTTGTGACGAACTCATCGCGAAAATAGCCCAGATGCGCGATGGGTCCGCCAAAACTGGTCAGACCGAGTTTGAGAAAGGCCCCAAAAACCTCTCCGGCATGCCCGGTCTTTCCGACTTCAACGCTTTGATCCGACAACTACTTGATCTCGATCACTTCCGTGTCGGGGACCATCGTTTGGAAGCGTGACGGTATGGTGACACCGCCCTGCCCCGGCCGCGACCCGCTGCCCGAACAGAAATCGTACCGGCTCGCCCGGTCGGCCCAGGCACGCAGTTGCTGAAGCGAACGGTCGACCGCGATCGATTGCTCATGCGGGGTTTCGACAAGGAGATTGTCGAGCGCATAAGAGTAGCTCTCGTAGCGGTAGTTCACCGCGCGCACGAACCACTCGATGTAATGGGTGTTTTCGTAACGCCGCGCCGCGACATCGCTAGCAGCCGTCGGCGCCACATTGGTCAGCGAGGCCAGCGCGATCTCGCGATTGCGATCGACCTCGATCACCGCGCAGACGCTGGCAAAGGTCGAGGGCAAGGTATCGAGATCCGCAAGGATATGCCGGCCGAGCGTCGCATAGCGTACCCGCGACGACTGGTAATGCTCGCGCTTGAGCCAATTGTAATAGCGGTCGGTCGTGAACTTCCAGTCCTTGGCCCGCGTGATGCGCGTGCGCTGCATTTCCGCTTCCGTGTCGAACATCCAGTCCCGCGAATGCGCGGCAACGAGGAAGCGCCAGGTGCGATCATGCATTTCGCGTTCCTGGTCGGTCTGGTTGAAGTTCGACACAGGCTCGCGCTGCTTGGCCATGAAGGTGCCGACAGCGGGCAGCACGTCGTCGTGCAGAACGCTGGGCTTTGCCCTGCCGAAATCGCCAACGGGCCGGGACGCGCAAGCGACCAGCAGCCCGGCCAAAAGTGCCGTCCCTAGAAAACCAAAAAAGCGCGGCATGTAGTTAGCCGCGTTTGCGACGACGCCGTGAGGGGTCGAGACGGTCAGTGGGTGGCGGCGTCGGACCGCGTTCATAACGTACCCCGGTGAATAAGAATATCTGTGCGTCGCCGGACAATGGTTGTCCTGATTTTGCGGGGCGGTCCCGCTTTTCGAATTTCAGCAGCTTTCCCAAGCTGACCTCCATTTGGGTGGCTCCCCCGTCCCTAGTGGAGGCCGCCAGTTCAGTGTGATTCTCCCGGCACGATGACGCACCTCGTGCAGGCCCTATTAAGAGATCGTCAAGGTTAACAGTCTGCTAACGAATTACAGGCAAATTGATCGACAGAACGCGCCGGGGGCGCGCAATTAGTCGATGGTCCTGCCCAACATGCTCGGTTTTCAACCTTACGAAACTTTCCAGCTTCTCATTGAAACTGGCGGCGTGGACCGCACCAACACCCTGCTCATTGCAGCATGCGACGCCTATGCGCGCCGCGGTCGTCCGACCCTTCCCGAAATGGAACAGTTCGAGACTTTGGCCTCGCGCCTCTTCCAGTCGGCCAGCCCCCAGGCCCGTGCCAAGGCCGCCGCGATCCTCGGCCGCAGCGAGTTGCTGTCCCAGACCCTCGAGCAGCTTGTCATTGAAAACATTGGCGAAGATCTCGTTTCCTTCCTCGCCAACGCCGAAGAACTCTCCGACCGCACCCTGCTCGACGTGCTCGGCCGCTACGATGTTTCCGCCGCCGCAACCATTGCCGGCCGCAAGAACCTGACCAATGTGGTTCTCGCCAAACTCTTCCAGATGAACTCGCGCAAGGTCTATCGCGCCCTGTCCCAGAACATGGACATCACCCCGCGCGGCGCCTATCTCAGCGCCCTCGCCCGCTCGGCGCAGATGGATCACCTCGTCGCCGAAGCCCTTGGCGAACGCAAGGATTTCGACGCCGCCCTCCTCGCTCCCGCATTCTTCGATCTCTCCGACGCGCAGCGAATCAAAGTCATCCAGGCCTTCGCCAATCGCGAAACCCCGGCCGCGCCGATTTCGCGCACCATCGAGCAGCTTTCGGTCGCGACGCCGGAACTGACCAAAGCGCTGATGAAGCTTTTCTCGGAAAACCGCCGTCCGGAAATCACCAAGCTTCTCGCCCAAATCACCGGCCTCGATGAAGTCCGCTGCGGCCAGATCGCCCACGACGTCACCGGCGCCTCGACCTTCGTTGTCCTGCGCGGTTTCGGCGTCTCGGCCTATGACGGGCTGAAGGTTCTGATCCACGCCACCAGCCACGACAGCGAACGCTCGCGCGCCCTCGCCGATTTCGCCTCGCTGTTTGCAACGGTCTCGGCCGATGCCATGGCCTACCTGATGAGCGCCTGGCGCGGCGAGGTGAACCTGCTGGATCTTTCCAAGCCGCAGTACCGTCCAGTCAACATGCCGAGCCGCCGCACGCCGCAGCCGGCGACCAGTTCGGGCAATGCCGTGGTGGAGCAGGCCATGGTCGCCCTCTCCCGCATCGGCGCCCGCCGCGCCGGCTAAGATCGAGCGCTGTGAAAGAAAACGCGTCATCCCCGCGAAAGCGGGGATTTCCGTTTATGGAACAAGCGCCCGGCCTATTGCTTGCCTGGGTCCTTGATCACATCGATACCCAGATCATCACCGCGCAGGTCGATGCTCAGCACCCACAGGTCCGGATCAAAATCGACCTCCCGGGCGATGCGCTGGCGCACGGTGTCGGGCTCGACATGCAAGAACCGCGTCTGAAACACCAGCCCAGCGCCATCGCCGCGACTGACCACCGGAGCTGGCGTATAAAGCGAGCGCGTGCCATCGAGATGGTCGACTTCGATGAAAACCTGCCCGGCTATGGGGTCACCCTTGCGGGCGACCACGCACATATGGCCGAGATCATTGTGGCGCCGCACAAAGGCCATGCACCACAGATCGCTGCGGATTGCGCCAGCCACTAGATGGTCGCGCCAGCCTTGCGCAGCAGCTCGATAAGATCGGGCTGCACCTGGCCGGTGATTTTGTAGCGATGGAAGTTTTCGAACTCGCGAATGGCGCGCGCCGTTTCCGGCCCGGGATTGCCATCGATCTGGCCACGGAAGAAGCCGAGGCTGGCAAGGCCGCGTTGAATATCGGCAACCAATTGGCCATCGGTCGCGGGACGCGCAGCCCGCGGCTGGGAGGACGGGGTCGTGCTGGCAACGGTCTGGACCACCGGCTGCACCGCCACCAGCGGCTGGGGAGCGACCGCCTGGACCGGAGCGGGCATGGCCTGGCTCGACAGATTGGCGCTTGGAACCGGGGGATTGGCGACCGGTGTACCGGTGCCACGCGTACCGTCGACAGCGGCAACGATGGAATCAATGGTGTTGGCCGCAGCAACGCCGACGGTATCGACGGCCTGCTCGACCGGCGAGAGCGCGGGAAGGCGTGCCACGACGCGATCCTGCTCTAGAGGAGCCGCTTGCTGAATTGGTGCCGGAGCGGCAGCAACCGCAACCGGTTGGCTCACGACGGGAGCCGGTGCGGGGGCAATAACGGCCTGCGGCTGCGGGACAGGCTGCGGCGCCGGAGCGGGCGTTGCAACAATGCCAGCGCCATTGGCGCCAAGAATGGCATTGACCACATCTGCAGACAGCGCGCCCTGGGGCGCAAAGCCGTTGCGCTCTTCAAAGGCGCGGATGGCGCGAGCCGTCATCGGGCCGTAGTAGCCATCGACATTGCCTTCGAACAGTTGCAGCTCGGCGAGCTTCTTCTGGACAGCAAACACTTCGGCATTGCCGACGGGCTGATCCGGAATGGTCTGCGGCACGGCCGCAACGCTACCAGTCGTCTGAGGGGAAACGACCTGGGGAGCGACGGCGGTTTGCTGTGCGTCTTGCACGGCCTGCTCACGCATTGCGGCTGGCGCTGGAATGGGCGCGGCCTCGGGCGCCACGGAATAGGGTACGCTGCGGTCAGCAGCAAAGAACGGGGAGGGATGCACCCCGGTCTGGAAATACAGCGCATTGCTGCCGGCCAGCGCGCTCATGGTCACGAGGGCAAAAATGCCCGTCGAGGCCAGCGGCGCCTGCATATAACGAGTGAACGCCCAATGTGCCCCACGACCAATCTGGGCCATGAGGACGCTACCGGCCATAAGCGGCAGCTGGGACAGGGTTGATGCTGTCATTGCGCTTTTCTTTTTTCGTTTTGCCATGAATTGATAGGCGCCGCCGCAGGCTCCCGGTGCAAGGGTAGAACTTCGACAGTCTCTTCCAACTTCGTTGCCGGACCGTTTATCGGGAGAAGAACGGTCATGGTTGTCCCCGCTCCGATTTCCGACATCGCCCGGAGCGCACCACCATGCAGCTCGGCCAGACCCTTGACGATAGAGAGACCGAGGCCGGTGCCCTCATATTGCCGGTTCAGCCCGTCCTGCGCCTGGAAGAATGGCTCGCCGATGCGTTCGAGTGCCATCGGCGCCATGCCGATACCCTGGTCGCGCACGGCAAAGCTCAGCGACTGGCCCTGACGCTTGACCACGAGGGTCACCGTGTCACCGACATGGCTGAACTTGATGGCATTGGAGAGAAGATTGATGAGAATCTGACGGCAGGCGCGCTCATCGGCCAGAACCATCGGCAGACCCGATTCGATCTGGGCTTCGAGTGTGATCGAGCGCGCCTTGGCCATGGCGTCGACCATGGCAAAGCAGGCCGGAACGATATCGTCGGGCTGGAAGCGCGCCGTGCTGATTTCAAACTTGCCGGCCTCGATGCGCGACATGTCGAGCAGCATGCCGACAACGTCGAGCAGGTGCTTGCCACTCTGGTGGATAAGGCCTGCATATTCACGATGGGTCGGCGACAGCTCGCCGCCAATACCGCTCGTCATCATTTCGGAAAAGCCGACCACGGCATTAAGCGGGGTGCGCAGTTCGTGGCCGATAGTGGCGAGGAAGCGCGACTTGGCCTGCGAAGCCTCTTCCGCCGAATGGCGAGCTTCGGTCATGGCCGCTTCAGCGTCCTTGCGCTCGGTGACGTCGCGCAACAGCGCCGTCACTTCATAACGGGTGCCAACCATCTGATCCCTGATCGGGGAGAAATGGGCTTCCACCCAGATGAAATGCGGCATGCCGCCGGCAGCATGCGGGTCATCGCGGCGCATGCGCACTTCGATCGAACGGCTCTTGCCACCCTGATTGGCGTCGGCAAAGGCGGTGAGATAAGCGGGCCGGTCCATGACATGAAGGCGTTCGCCCATCGACCCAATGGTCAACTGATAGCGCGGGCAGCCAAACAGCGTTTCGGCCGAGCGCGAAGCCGACAGCAGTTCGCCCTCGGTCGAAAAGCACAGAACCGTATCCTGCACATGCTCGACCAGATGCCGATAGGCATTGAGCTGGGCCTTATCGTGGACGACATAGCCGGCGTTGATGTGATGCGTCGTGTGCGCAACGAGGAGCGCGGCAAGGAAGAATGCTGCCGTACCGGACAGCATGGCTTCATTGGCGAGGCCTACGTCGGAGGGCAGGCCCAGAAGCGCGCCGACGGCCCCAAGCACCAGCGCCAGAACGACAGCCAGCCAGCTCCAGAGCCGGACAGCCGGCCCCATCAGCAGGGCCGCCAGAACCGGGCCCATCACGATGACGATCAGGCCCATATCGGCAAGGCGCATGTCGAGGAGGGTCAGCACGAGGCCGGAACCCATGACCGCGACGACCTGGGCAAGCGCCGCATCGTCATAGCGGGTGCGGTGATACAGCGACAGGCTCAGCATCCCGCCGCCAAGACCAACGCAGGCAATGGCAAAACCGAGCGCAGCCTGGCTCGCCAGCGCCCACATGGCGAAGGGCATGAAAACGACGGAAACGGCGATCATCAGGCGGGCATTGTTGGCGATGGTTTTGCGGCGCAGCACGTCGGGGCGCTGGGCAGACGCCGCAGGCGTGCCGTCATCCCTTCCGCCGATGCCGAAAATACCAAGGCTACGCATCACTTTACTCATACTCGAGACGCCACTCTTGCCGGCTCCCAAAGCCGTTGGGCCCGGCTCGCATGCGAGCCCGCCCGTCTGATTGTCCATCAGATCTTGTGTGGTCACACTCGCGCGGCAGCCCCTAAGACAGGTTTAAGTGCTGGTCCTCAAGGGGGGCTTTCGCCGGTTAGCGTAAACAAGGCGTTGCCCAATTCCGAAACTGCGACAACCATTTGTTTCAAATTTTAAGAACTGGGCCCAGTTGGCCTTAAGAAGCGGCACATAGTCTTTAATGCGAAGAGCGGGAGAGGCCCGTTCGAAAGCTACGGCAATGATGTTTCTCCTGCGTTCGGCATTCTGGCTCACTGTAGCCTTCGTGGTCATCCGACCCGAAGTCGACGTGCGCGCATCTGCCGGGTCGGTCGCCAACGAGGCGATGGCCCGCGGCAGTCAGTTCGTTGCCGACCAGATCCAGGCCATCGAGTGCGATAGCCTGCAATGTATTGGGGGCAAGGCAATTGTCGCCGCTGCCCTCCCGCCTATCCCGCCCTCCGGCACACCCATGCATGTCGCGCCGCAGGACAATCCGGTTCCCTATCCCCGACCTCGACCGGATTGGGCGGGCTGACGGACGCCTGCCCCGGCGCCCGATTGATATATCCAGTGGCACGCGTCTCTTGCCCAAGCGACGCCCCAGCGTCCACTGGCTCCTGCCGCAAGCACATTGCCCCGTGCTTGCGGCTTTTTCTTTC
>NZ_JBEVLL010000328.1:0-11948 GCF_040509215.1 Devosia sp. | reverse complement strand
TCGTTCTGCTGGAGGCGCGCCATCTCATAGGGGCTTGGCGGATAGAAAGCTTGTTGGTTGCCCAAAAGGGCAGCTTCGAAAATCATTTCCGGTGGCAGACTGCCCTCTGCCGCCTGGCCACCAATATCAGCCGGGGGCGCCAACGGTTCGGCGTCGCTTTGTCGATGCCTCTCGGAATCGTTCTTTTCATCGCGCTGGTCTCGGCGGATGAATCTGGGGAGATGCGGCGAGAAGGCGATACCCATGGTATCGACCGTCGGCGCGATTCTGGCGCTCATCTTCCTGTCCTAGAGCCACAATTGGCCAATGGCAGGCTATGAAGCCTTTCCTACATCTGCCTTTGTGCGGACAGGACGATTTTAAGACACACCTCTGCTTTTTGGAGGGATTGGGTAACCATGGCCGCCGGCAAACAAAAAGGGCCCCCGCTTCTGCGGAGGCCCTGTGGCCGATAGCGATTTTGGCGCCCCTTCTGGAGTGCTCGCCCGGATCGGACGGAGCGCCGCGGCTGTTCCGAAAATCTAGAGAGCGCGATTGACTGCGATACCGCGGGCCGATGCTGCGCGTGGCATCTTCACTTCGCCGCTGCGATCGTAGGTGCGGGTGTGGTCCTTGGCGCCAACCGTATCGGCGACGTCGCCGATCAGGTCTTCGGCGAGGTTCTTCGCAGTGGCGATAACGCGCAGGTTCTCGGCCATCTGGGTGGCGAGGGCGTCATGGTTCCTGTGCAGGCGGTCGAGCGAGGTCGGTGCTTCGGCAACAAGGCGTTCGGTCTGGCGCTGCACCGAGCGGGCGAAGACCACATAGTCCTGAGCGAGCTGGGTTTTCTGGGCGGTCAGGCCCGCGGCGTCGCGAAAACGGCCGGCGCGGAGGAGGGTGGTTTCTTCGTTCATCATGGTGACGAGTGCCTGAAGCGCGGATTCTGCCTGGGTGCAGAGGTCTTCGGCCGGCAGGCTGTCGAGAAACGCAATACGATCGGCTGCTGCAGACATTAGCGGTACACTCCTGATGGACGCATAGTGTTGTTGTTCTGGTTGGCTTCTTGCAGGGTGATCATGTCACCCAGGATTTGGTCGGCGATACCGAGGCCGCCGTTCTGCGCCATGGTATTGGCGAGCTGTTCGGCCTGCATGGATCGCCAGGTGTCTTCACCAAAGCCGCCACCAAAGCCGTTTTCCGATTTGGCCGTGGCGAACATTTCCTTGGTGAGAAGATTGAGGAACACGCCTTCGAGGTCCTCCGCCTGCTTCTTGAGCTTGTCGAGCTGGCGGCTATCGAGGCTGGTCTGGGTCTTTACGCCGTTGACGTTGGTTTCCATCACAGCACCTCGATCTCGGCCTGCAGGGCGCCGGTCGCCTTGATGGCCTGGAGGATGGCGATGAGGTCGCGGGGCGAGATGCCGAGCGCGTTGAGCCCGTCGACCAGTTCCTGCAGCGTTACGGATTCGTTGATCACCTGCAGCGCCGTGTCGGTCTGGGTCACGCTGAGGTCGGTATTGGGTTCGACCGCCGTTACGCCCTGGCTGAAGGGAGCAGGCTGAACCACTTCCGGATTCTCGGCGATGCTGACCGTCAGGTTCGACTGGGCCACGGCAACGCTCGACACCCGCACATCCTTGCCCATGACAATGATGCCGCTGTTTTCGTCGATGACGATCTTGGCCGACTGGTCGGTCTGGATGATGAGCTGTTCGACGTCCGTAAGAAGATCGACGATATTGCCGTTGAAATTGGTGGGCAGGGTGAGGCGCACGGTTGCCGGATCTTCCGGCACGGCGGTTGGAGCGCCGATGAAGTCGTTGATCGCCATGGCGATGCGGCGGGCCGTCGTCAGGTCTGAATTGCGCAGCGTCAGCCGCAGCGAATGCTGGGAGCCCAGATCGAAGTCGATTTCGCGTTCGATCAATGCGCCCGAAGAAATACGGCCGGTGGTCGGTACGCCCGAAACGATGCTCGCCGAGTCGCCTTCGGCCCTAAAACCGTTGATGGCGACCGGACCCTGGGCGATGGCATAGACTTCGCCATCGGCGCCGAGCAGGGGGGTTACGAGCAGCGTGCCGCCCTGCAGGCTCTTGGCGTTACCGAGCGAGGCAATCGAGACGTCCATGCGCGAACCCTGCGCGGCGAAGGGCGGCAGGCTTGCCGTCACCATCACAGCCGCAACGTTGGCGGTTCGCACATTCTCGCCCTGGGTATTCACGCCGAGGCGTTCGAGCATGGACTGCAGGGACTGCTTGGTGAACGGGGAATTGTTGAGGCTGTCGCCCGTACCGTTGAGACCGACGACGAGGCCATAGCCCACGAGCTGATTCTCGCGAACGCCTTCGACATAGACGATGTCCTTGATGCGGGCAGGAGCGGCGGCAACCTGGGCTATAGGCGCTAGAGACAGTGCTGCGCTGAGCGCTGCAGCAAGGCCTATGCGGAAGAATTTGTTCGGCATGTCTATCCCCGGTACGAAGCTGCACCATCCCCATGGCGCCGCGGTCGCTTTCGGTAATGCCAGAAGCGTGCCAAATCGCGAAAATCGGCTTAAGTGCTTCAATATAAAGGATAATGGTCCTCGGCACTGAGGCGTGGCGCTCGTTTATCTGCGCTGGTGTGCAATTCTTGCCGGGGTCATTAAGTCGCCATTAACCATGTAGGGCAGATTTTGCCTGCAACAGGAATCTCGGGGGCGAGTCAGTCAGTGCGTATAGAATCCGCCAATCGGATGAGCAGTGTAGCGTCGCGCGCTTCCGTAGGGAAATACGCGCCGGGCCAGTCTTTCACCATGTCCGATGTGTCCGCTCCGGCCCGCGTGGCTCGGGCTGCTCCTCTTTCGCAGGTGACCCCGCTCGACGCCATCCTTGCCATTCAGTCCGTGGGCGATGCCATGGGCGGCAAGCGCAAGGCGGTGAAGCGCGGCACGAACCTGCTCGACATCCTCGATGGCATCAAAGCCGATCTGCTAGTCGGAATCATCACACCCGAGCGCCTCGATGCGCTGGTCGAAGAGCTCAGCATCTATCGTGATCGCACCGATGAAGGGCTAGATGCCATCCTCGATGACATCGAATTGCGGGTGCGTGTCGAGCTCGCCAAACAGGGCAGATTCCCCGACTTTTGAACCAATTGTGGACAAAGGCGGGCTCAAGCTTCATCAAAATGTTGTCAGAATCGCGCTATGCACCTGAAGCAAAGGGGCTTTTCATAGTTAAGGCTCTTTAAGAACTTAGCTTGCTCGGGGTTGACCTGCGGCATATATAGGCCGCCGTGGGGTGCATTGGAGTTGAGTCTGCTGATGTCTTCGGTTGAAGTGATTGAATACCGGCCGAGTGAAAACGAGCCGTTCATGAACCCGCGGATGCGGGAGTACTTCCGAAACAAACTTCTGGCCTGGAAGGATGAGATCCTGCGCGAAAGCCGCGGTACTCTCGAGAACCTCCAGGAAGAGAGCCAGAACCATCCTGATATGGCCGACCGGGCAAGCTCGGAAAGCGACAGGGCACTGGAGCTTCGGACACGTGATCGCCAGCGCAAGTTGATCGGCAAGATCGACTCGGCAATGAAGCGGATCGATGACGGCACCTACGGCTTCTGCGAAGAAACCGGCGACCCGATTGGTGTCGCCCGCCTCGACGCCCGCCCGACCGCCACGCTCAGCCTCGAGGCGCAGGAGCTGCACGAGCGGCGCGAGAAGGTCTATCGCGACGAGTAAGACAGAGATTTGAAAGCCCGCTTCCGAGCGGGCTTTTCCTTTTGAGTCCGCTTTTGCCGCTTAGCCTTTCTTCGGAAAGCCTTTTTTGAATTCCACGCGCGTGCCGTGGAAGATCGAATTGCCCTCGTTCAATACCGAGTGCAATTCCTGGGGCGGCATTTGCAGCACCAGCGGCAGGTCGAACTCGTGCGGTATGGGCAATTGCACCTCGCGCCCCTCCGCATCGAAATCCCGTAGTGGCACCAATCGGTCGATAACGAAGACTGACGGATAACGATGGTGATGCAACGGCTCTGGAATGCCGGGCTGCAGCGTCACAGAGAGAACCCGGATCAGGTCATCCTCGTAGAGCACGTCGTGATTATCGGGCGCGGCGGCTACGCCGTCCTTTGCCGGCTCCCAGTCTGTCGGGGTGTGATTGCCTTGGCTTGCATCGAAAAAGGTCATTGCCGTTCCTCCGTTTGGCGGAAGGAACAGTGCGGGGCCGTGGAATTTATGTCCCAAAGACGCGGCAAAATCTTCCAAACCGGCTATTCCGGCAGGCCTGCCAACCGCAATCCTTCAAGTATCGGCTCGATGCGTGACGGGATCATCGCCGGTTGGCCGGCCCGAATGCCGCTCACCGTCACGGTCGGCGTCAGCGCCAGCAGGGCATCGCGATAGCGTTGCGCCTCGCTTATGCGCCCGAGATGCGCGTTGGCCGCGATCAGCATCCAGTAAGTCGCGTCGAAATGCTGGTTCACCGCCAGAGCGTGTCCGGCCAGGGCCAGCGCTTTCTCGTGGGCGCCACGGATGATCTCGACCATGGAAAGGCCGCAGAGGGCAAAGCGTACGTCTGGATCGAGCGGCGCCAGAGCGACCACGCGGCTGAGCAAGGCTTCGGCCTCGTCGAGTTCGCCGCAGTGGATGGAGGCGACTCCAAAGGCGGCGAGGGCAAAAATGGAATTGGGATTGGCCTCGGCCGCAGCGCGGATTACCGCCATGCCGCTGCGGTAGTCCCGTCCGGCCTGCAGGAGCGACATGCCACATTGGGCCATGATGGTCGCGTCACCATTGGCGTGCTGCAGAGCGCGCCGCGCATAGCGGAGGCAGAGGTCGACGTCGTCCGCGCCAAGAGCGGGCCAGCCCATGGTGTGTCGATGCTCTAGTGCCCAGGAAGCCTGCATCAGGATGGCGGCATTATCCGGCTCGGCAAGGATTGCCGCCTGCAGCAGGCCAAAGGCTCGGCGGTTGGCGGCTTCGGATTCATCCATCAGGTCGGCCTGCGCCCTGAGGAATATGTCGTAGGTGGCCACACTGGTGGGACGATAGCGCCGCAGTTTTTCGAGTTCGTGGAATTGCACGGACGGCTGCACGCGCACGGCGACGCTCTCGACGATGCGATCCTGCATGGCGAAAACGTCGTCCAAAGTCCCGTCGAAGCGTTCGGCCCAGATCTGCGCGCCGCTTGCGCCATCAACAAGCTGGGTTGTCACGCGCAGGCGCGCTCTTTTCCGCCTGATGCTGCCTTCCAGCACATACTGGACGTCCAGTTCGCGGGCCGCGTTACGGCTGTCAACACCGTGGCCGCCATAGGCAAAGGCGACTGAACGCGACACTACAGTCAGGCTCTTGAACGAGGTGAGGGCGGTGATCAGGTCGGTCACGATGCCGTCGGCAAAATATCCGGCGTCCAGATCGCTTTCCGCATGGTCGAAGGGCAGCACGACAAGGCCAGGCTTTTCGTTTCGAACAGGGGTTTTCGGCGCGGCAAAGCGATAGCCAAGGCCTGGCACGGTTGCGATCCAATCGCCACCATCCGTCGCGGGTCCAAGGAGACGCCGTAGCGCCGAAATCTGTACCGTCAGGTTGGCCTCTTCGACGAAGAGGCCCGGCCAGGCCCGATCCATAAGTGCGTGCTTGGAAACCGTTGCGCCGCCCGCTTCGGCCAGAGCGCAGAGCAATGACATGGCGCGCTGTCCGATTTTCAGCGGTTCGCCGCCCCGGCGCAGCGTCTGGCTGGCCGGGTCGAGTTCGAACTCTCCGAAAGTCAGGGCATGCGGCATGCCCTCACGTTAGCGCCAAACGCGGTCTTGCAGAAGCGGCTCAGCTTTCGAGCCGTGACCGGTTGCGCTCGTGGATGGCCTCGGCCTCGGGCGACATCTGCTCGGCAAAATCTGCCATTTCGAAAACGGGGCGGATTTCGATCTCGCTGTCCGTCAGCATCGGATTGGGGCAGCGCTTCACCCATTCGACGGCTTCGTCCATGTCACGGACTTCCCAGATCCAGTAGCCGGCCACCAGTTCCTTGGTTTCGGCGAATGGGCCATCGATCACGGAACGATTGGAGCCGCTGAACAGGATGCGCTTGCCGTGTCGCGTGGACTTCAGGCCGTCGCCGCCGAGCATGATCCCGGCATCGACGAGTTGCTCGTTGTAGCGACCCATTTCCTCGAGCATCTTGGCATCGGGCAGGGTGTCGGCCTCGCTATCGGCGGTGGCTTTTACAAAAACGACGACACGCATCGGTTTCTCCTTTGTCGGCAGGGCCGAACTGGCCTGCTTACCTTAACGACGATCCTAGCCGCAGGGCTTCGACATTTCGGAGACGAAAACGCAAAAATGACAACGGGGCCTTTCGGCCCCGTCGGCATGTGATGGTTTGGGAGGTGTTCAGAACCCGAAGACTGTGGTGATGCCGCTCTGGCCGTTGCCGTTCTGCTGGCACTGGGCATTGGTTGCCTCGCCGAACTGGAAGAGACCGCAGGTGTTGTTGTTGCCGTTCTGGCTGATCGTACCGTTATGGCCATTGCCGTCCTGGACGATCAGGCCCGAATTGTTGGAGCCGTTCTGGTTGAAGCCGGCCGAATTGAAATTGCCGTTCTGGAAGGCATTGCCGCCATTGGCCGACATGCCCTGGACGACGGAGAACATGCGCAGGCCGAGGCCAAGCGCCTGGGCCTGGTCGGGATCGGTTGGCGAGAAGCCGATCGAAATCTGACCGCCGGCCATGGCAGGCGAAATGCCGATGAGAAGAGCGGTGACGGCGGCGGCGACGGTCTTGGTGAAGGTAGCGGTCATTTCTGTCTCTCCAAAGTGTTTGTGCGTTCCCGGTGCTGGTCTTCCAGCTCATGAAACGAGATTAGCCAGCCGCGACTGAACCCATTCGGAGCGAGGCATTCAGACTTCGTTCACTGATATCCCAGGCGACAAAAAAAGGCCCCGGCCGAAGCCGGGGCAGGTCTTGGGTCAAGGGAAGGTCATCCTGACCCGCTTCGTCGCGAGGCGCGACGAACTGGTAAACGCTCACGTCCGCGTAGCGGTCTGCGAGCAGTCGAACGTCTTGCCATTGGCCGTCACGGTGAAATCGACGCTGACATTGGAGCCGGCATTGATCATGACCTGTCCGAGAGAAACCTCGGCATTCGGCGCAGCGGAAAACTGACCGCCCTGGCTGATATTGGTGGAGCCACCGCCGCCGGCGCTTTTGAGTGCGAAGCGGTACTCGCCCGTCAGGGCAGTGGGGCTCACCAGCGTTCCCTCAAGCGCGAGCATTCCGCCCTGGGTTTTGCTGATGACGCCACAGGCGAAATCGCCGCCTGCTGCATTGGCATTGGCGGCAAATCCGATGGCGGTTATGGCCGCGGCGGCCGCGAGCGTTGTCTGAATGAGTGGGTGAAGCATGTCGTCCTCCTGATGAATGGAAGGGGCCGGCGGCGCCGGCCCCGTTTCGCAGAGGTTACGGGCAGGCCTGCACGAAGGCGGTCACATTGCCTGAGCCGTGCTGGGTGACGTTGGCGTTGCAATTGTTGCCGACCTGCACGCCGGCGGCGACATTGCCGTTGCCGTCCTGGGTCATGACGGCGGTGTGGTTGTTGCCGAACTGGCCGACGCCGCCCTGGTTGTTCCAGCCGTTCTGGTAAACGTCGCCGTAGTTGTTGTTGCCCTGCTGGCCGATGGCCGAGACGTTGTTGCCGCCATACTGCTGGCTCACGGCCGAGTTCCACCAGCCATTCTGGTGAGCGGCGAAGGTGTTGTTCCAGCCGGACTGACCGCCACCGACGGAGTTACCGAAACCGGTCTGGTCGACATAGATGCCGCCGGCCATGGCGGGGGCAGCAGAAGCCGCGATCACGGTGGCAGCAACGGCGGTCATGATGAACTTACGGATCATTTGAAGTCTCCTGGTTTGCTGCGGTCCCTCCGACCGCTTGTTGATGGAGACTGTTCTAGGCGTGTGATCCGGAACGGCATCTGAAGCGGCGATTCAGAATTCGTTCATCGGCGGAAAAATGCGGAAATGATTCCGCGGTTGGTCGTAAGTGTCTGCACAAAAAGAGATTCCCGTTTTCGCGGGAATCTCAGTCCACTCTATCCTCAAGCCCGTCCGTACCGGCGCTTCAGGTGCGCCTTGAAGAAATCGGCATTGAGCGGCTCGCCCGTTGCGCGCGTGATCAGGTCCGGCGTCGAATAGCGCGAGGCGGCCTGCCAGATATTGTCCGACCGCCACTGGTTGATTGCCCCGAATTCGCCCTGACGCATCTGCGCCCGCGCATCCGGCACGGCCTTTTCCATCGCGGCCCATTGCTGCGCCGCGATCATGGCGCCCAGTGTGTAGCTTGGGAAATAGCCAAAAGCGCCGCCCGGCCAGTGAACGTCCTGCATCGGCCCGTCCTTGGGATCGTTGATGGTCGAGATGCCAAGATATTCGGTCATCTTGGCGTCCCAGGCTTCCGGAATCTGGCTCGCTTCCAGCTTGCCCGCCACCAGTTCCTGTTCCAGCTCGTAGCGCAGGATGACATGGAGCGGATAAGTGACCTCGTCGGCATCGACGCGGATATAGCCGCGCTCGACATGGTTCACTTCGTTGAGAATATCGGCGATCTCCCACCCGGGGATCGCGTCATCGCCGAGGTGCTGACCCACCAGCGGCAGCAGGTATTCCCAGAATTCGGGACTGCGCGCGAGCTGCATTTCAACGAAGAGGCTCTGGCTCTCATGCATGCCCATGCCGCGTGCCTTGCCCAGCGGCCAATGCGACCAGTCTTTGGGCAGGCCCTGCTCATAAAGCGCATGGCCGGTCTCGTGCAGCACGCCCATCAGCGAAGAGAGAAATTCGTCCGTGCGATAACGCGTCGTCATGCGCACGTCAGTCGGCACGCCGCCGCAGAAGGGGTGATGCGATACGGCCAGCGAACCATGAGTGAAATCAAAGCCGACCGCGCGCATGGCGGCAAGGCCAAGTTCGCGCTGCTTTTCGATCGGGTAGGGGGCATTGAGCTGCTTGCGCGGGCGCTTGGCCAGACGCTCTTCCTGAACCGCCAGCGCCTCGGGCACAAAGTCCTTCAGGAAGTTCTTGAGGTCGGCAAAGATCGGATCGATTCCGGTTACGCGATTGCCCGGATCATATTGATCCATAAGGGCATCATAGGGCGCGAGTTTGAGCACGTCGGCCCGCAACTGCGCCTCTTCGCGCACCAGCGCCACGACGCCTTCGAGCGCCGGCAGGAAGGTATCCCAATCGCCCTTGGCCCGCAGATCGCGCCAAAGCTGTTCCGAGCGCATGGTCGCCGCCGTCCGCCGCTCGACGAACTCGGTGGGAAGGCACGTTGCATTAATATAGCTGCGCTCGAACTCACCCACGGCCAGCTTCTGATCGGTATCGAGATCTTCGCTCTTGGCCTTGGCAATCCAGTCGCCGATCTCAGGCGCCGTTGCCTGCGCGTGATACATGCCGGCCAGATTCGCCATGGCCTCGGCGCGCTTGTCACCACCGCCCACGGCCATATGGGTTGCCTCGTCGGCTCCAAGAATGGACAGCGCGTGCTCCAGCGCCTCAAGCTTGCGGCCGAGGGCGTCGAGTTTCTGGAAGGACATGGATCGGTCTCCTAAAGGTCGGGAGATGTTTTCCATAGAGATGGCGGGGGATCAAGGATCACGCGCGTCGTTCCGTGTAATCCGCGGCAGTCCGAAATGTACTGGGCAGCGTTGTATAGTTTTTCGTTATAGGGCAGCTATTTGGGCGATAGACGGCTACCCGCGGCTCCCATAGACTGAAAACAATTTGGGAGGAAAACTTGAACAAAACAGTAAATTTGGCAGCGGTTCTTGCCCTTGGCGTTTCTCTGTTTGTAATTCCGCCTGCACTTGCAGAAACCTACCAATTGCCGATTGATGGCGGTACGACCATCATGAAGATTTTCCTCGATAACGGCGCTGCGAAACTCGTCAGCCGCAACAATAACGGTTCGGTCTATGAGGTGGAGATGGACGCGGGCGAGTGCATTGCCAATCTCGCCATCACCTTCACCAACGCCCCGAGACTCCGCACGCGATACGATGTGTGCAGCGAGAAGGGTATAGCCCTCACGAAGAGAACCATCGTCTGGTGACGGCGTTCGCTGCCCCAAAAAGGGCAGAGGCGCAGCCGGGGAGCTGCGCCTCATATAGGCCGTGTGGCTTCTGCCGATCGGCCGGGCGACCCTTCTGGATCGGCCCGGGGGAACGGCGGCGCGCAATGGGGACGACGCGCCGCCGAATTCTGTGATTGTTAGAAAGGCAGGATCGCGTCGAGGACCTGCTGGCCGTAGCGCGGCTGCTGCACATCGGTGATCTGGCCGCGGCCGCCGTAGGAAATGCGGGCTTCGGCGATCTTGGTCGAGGCGATGGTGTTGTTCGCCTGGATATCCGATGGGCGCACGATGCCAGAGACGATCAGGTCGCGCACTTCGAAGTTCACACGCACTTCCTGGCGGCCTTCGATTACGAGATTGCCGTTGGGCAGCACCTGGGTGATCACGGCGGCGATGGAGGTTTCCAGCGCTTCCGAGCGGTTCACCGAACCGGCGCCGGCGTCGTTGATGCCCGAGGTCAGGTCGATGGCCGCAGACGGGTCGATGGTGCCACCCGACAGGTTTTCCACGGCGGAGCCGAAAATACCGCCCATACCGGCAGAATTGGTCGAGGAGCGGTTACGGTTGGTCGTGTTGCTGATCTTGGCGCTGTCGTCGACCATGACCTTGACGGTCAGGATGTCGCCGACGCGGTGAGCGCGCTCGTCCTTGAAAAAGCCCCTGGCCGAAGTGCGGTAGAGCGAGTTCGACTGATAGGTATCGGCCATCGGCTCTGGCATCGGCATGCGGACCGGCTGATAGCCGGCCATCGCTGTCGGGTCCTGGATCTGGGTCAGCGCCGGAGCGTTTCCGACATCGGCGAGCCGGTCCATGGTGTTGCAGGCGCCCAGGGCGGCGGTCAGCGTTAGGATTGTGGCGATCTTGAAGGTTTTCATTGTTTCGATCCCGATTAGAGGCCGGCGAGCGACACGGGCGCACCGGTCACTTCGACCGTGCCCGGCGCTACGGCCGTCGCGCTGATCACGCGCTTTGACATGAGGTTGAGTACCTGCAGGCTGGAACCGCTGCTGGCACTGGTGATGGCCTGGCCCTTGACAGTCAGGGTCATGGGGCCGCGCCTATAGATGATGGTCACCAGATCGTTCTTGGTGACGGCCAGCGGAGCGCTGACATCGGAAAGGCGCAGCAGCATGCCCTCGCGGCTCTGGCGATTGAGCGCCATGCCGACGAGCTGCTCGATGGGCGCAAACGCATAGGCATTGGCCTGTCCTGCCGGCACCGGTTGCATGATCAGATGCTCGGGCAGGAGGATCGTACCGGCCGGCAGGTTCGCTGCCAGATGCGGCATTTCCACCGTCATGTCGATCGTGCCGGACAGGTCCAGCACGCGGCCAGTATCCGCGAGGACGAAGCGAGCCGAAAAGTCACGGCCGCCGCTGGTGTAACGCAGGCTGTCGAGCCGGACGGGCGCGCCATTCGCCGAAACCTGGATCGGGTCGATGAAGCGCGAGAACTGCACGGCAGTTTCAACGCCAGGACCGAGCAGACCCCGGGCCGAAAGATCCGCCATTACCAGGTCCTTGAGTTCGGCTTCGTCGACGATCGTACCGACGCGGGTGACATTCACCGCCGAAAGGCCATTGGCCTCGAAGCTGGTGATGCCAATGCGGGCCGCGGCGGCGCGGATGGCGGAAATATCCACCGTGCCGGTCGTGCCTGGGGCAGGGGCGCTGAAGATCGCCGTCTCGGCAAGCGGGCCGGCGTCATCGAACATATCGGCCACGGTGACGACCTTGGCGGTCACCGTGACGTCGCCGCGCAGCGCGGGCGCTGCCTCGGCGGTGGCGGCTGTGAGCGAAAGCATGCTCACCAGGGCCAGTTTTGAAAAATGGCTCAATGGTGCCTCCTATTACCGGA